>NZ_CP059404.1:1677575-2013090 GCF_014217255.1 Corynebacterium incognita | reverse complement strand
CTACGACGGTTCGCGCCGCGATCCCATCATGCGCCAGCTGCTCGCCGGGGCAAGCAAGGGCGACACCATCACCATCCGCGGACAGAAGGCCCGCGTGTGCGTCTACGGTGACGGCTACGGCCTGTCCATGATCGCCGCGGGTCCGAACACCTCCTGCGGATTCTCCAAGGCCGTGATGAGCAAGCAGATCAAGGGCCTCAATCCCACCGAAGACAACGTCCGCAACTCCCTTAAGCCAGTCGTCCGCGCCACGAGCCCGGCGACCGGCAAGACCTACACCATGAAGTGTGGCAAGAACGGCCGCCTCATCACTTGCAAGGGTGGAAACAACGCCACCGTGTACATGTACTAGCCCCTGGTAGGAGCCGTCCCAGACTACAAGTCGGGCTACTCCACACTCAGGTTCTTCTGATGCCCGCCCGGGTTACCTTTCGCGCCGCCGGTTGCACCCGCACCGGCGGCGTCGCCGTTTCCAGAGTCGGTGCCGTGACCGGAGTGGCCGCCATGCGCCCCGTGCTCGAGGGTCGGTAGTGCCGGTTCATCGCCGGGTTCCACCATGACGAACTGCCCCATCATGCCCTTGTCCTCGTGCAACAGCATGTGGCAGTGGAACATATACGGAATCTTCGGATCGGGGTGCCAAGCAAAGTCCACGAGGAGCTTCGCGGTGGACTTCGGCGGCAGGTCCACGGTGTCTTTCCAACCGATGGTGGGCACGTTGACATCCGTACCCACCTGGTTGAGTTCTAGCACCTTGAAGCGGCAGTTATGGATGTGGAAGTTGTGTGGCCAGTCCGCGTTCTCATTCGTCACGGTCCAGATTTCCGGCTTCTTGTGGTCGATGACCACGTCCACTCGGTTCATATCCATGTGCTCGCCGTTGATCATGAAGGTGTTGAGCACGAAGTCGCGCTGCTTGAGCCCGTCGGCCGCTGGAACGTCCGCCGCGGCAGGGTCGAGCTTCGCAGGCAATGGCTTTTCTGGCGCCTTGAGCTCGGCGGGGACTTTGATGCGTAGGATGTCGAACTCGTCGCGGAAGCCGAAATCGCCCGTCGCTTGTTCCGCCGCGGCGCCTTCTGGTTCCGGGATTCCGAAGTTGTCGTCGCGGGCCACCGAGCGCAGCGTAACGTCCTCGCCTGGTGTGAGGTCGATGACCACTTCCACGCGCTCGCCCGGACCCATGAGGACCTCGTCGGCTTCCACGGGGGCGTCGAGAAGCCCGGAGTCGGTGGCGATGATCTGCAGCGGTGCCCCATTGGACAACGCAAAGGTATAAAACCGCATGCCCGCGCCGTTGAGCAGGCGCAGGCGCAGGCGCGTGGACTTCGCGGTCAGCTCCGGGTTCGTAATGCCGTTAACAAGCGGCGTGGTGCCTTTGAGACCGAAGGTGGGATCGGTGGTCTCGTCCAGCTGTCCATCATCGGTGAACTTCGCGTCCACCACCACGACGGGGATGTCGTCCACGCCGTACTCGCGTGGCAGGTCCAACTTTTCTTCCACCTCGTCGTCCACGATGAACATTCCGGCCAGGCCGCGGTAGCAATGCAGCGCGGTCCGCTCATGCGGGTGCGGGTGGTACCACACCGTGGCAGCTGGCTGGTCCACGGTAAATTCCGCGTCCCAGGTCTTCCCCGGCTCAATCGGGGTGTGCGGGCCACCGTCGGCCTTGGCGGGCAGTTTCATGCCGTGCCAGTGCACCGTGGTCATCTCATCCAGATCGTTGGTGACGGAGATCTTAACCTTTTCCCCACGCTTCGCCCGCAGCGTAGGCCCCAGGAAGTCGGCGCTGAAACCCCAGGTCTTGGTCTGAGTTCCGGCCACAATCTCCGCGGTGGACGCGGCTGCGGTCAGCATGATGGTGCGTGAAGTGCCCTTCTTAGTGCCTTCCTCAAGCGGCGGGATAGGCAGGGCACGGGCCGGGGCGTCTGCCCCACGCGGTGCGGGTTGGGTGCGCTGTGCCTTGTCGGATGCGGAGTCCGAACAGGATGCCACCGTCGCCGCGGCGGTGGCGCCCAGCCCCACGAAGAGTGCGCCGCGGAAGAAGGTCCTGCGGTCGAAGCGGCGGGGTTGGGTGTTGTGGGGCGCGGTCACAGGGGGTCCTTCCTACGGGTGGCGATCATCAAGGCGATATTGGGAACTTAGGGCCATGTCAAGGCTCCATATCAAGGCTATGGTATCCCGCGACATCAATGAAAAGTTTGATCCTGTGAGTAAGGTCGCGCTCATCTCGGGGTGGGCCAACACCTGCGCATAAGATTGTTGGCATGGCACAGAATCCGGCTCCCCCGAACGAAGCCCACAATGCCCGCCGCTTTGTGTGGTCGAACGGTCTGCTCAACCTAGCAGACCAGATCGTTGCTGCAAAGACGGTGCTGCCCTGGCTGTTCCAGACGGCCGGCGTGCCGGCGTTCTTCATCGGCTGGCTGGTCCCGCTGCGCGAGTCCGGCTCCATGCTCCCGCAGGCCGCGCTCACCCCGTGGGTGACCACCCAGTCCTCCCGAAAGAAGCTATGGCTGTTGGCGTCCTACGGTCAGGCTGCCGCGGCGGCGGGCATGGGCGTGGCGGCGTTGCTTGTCGACGGCGTCGCCCTCGGCGTCACCATCCTCCTTCTGCTTGCGGTGTTGTCACTGTTTCGCGCGCTGAGTTCCATCGCGTCGAAAGACGTCCAAGGCAGGACGATTTCCAAGGGCCGCCGCGGCCGAGTTTCTGGCCGCGCCACCTCGCTCGGCGGGCTCGCCACCTTGGCCGTCGGTGTAGGCCTGGCGCTGTCCCCGCAGCCCCTACCCCGCTGGGCATTGGCTGCGCTGATTTTCCTGGGAGCCGCCGCCTGGGTGGCGTCCGCGGTGTCTTTTAGCGGAATCATCGAGCCGGAATCAGACGTTGAACCGCAGGGCACCAACAAGTCCTGGTGGGAGGACACCTGGACGCTGTTTACTGACGACGCCAACTTCCGCGAGTTCGTCATCGTCCGTTCCCTGCTGCTGGTCAGCGCCTTGTCGACGTCCTTTATCGTGTCCTTGGCGTCCGCGCGCGGGCAGGACTTCAGCGGCCTCGGCGCCTTCGTCATTGCCTCCGGCTTGGCCTCGTTGGTGGGCGGCCGCATCTCCGGCGCGATGTCAGATCGCTCGTCCAAGAACGTCATGGCCTACGGCGCACTGGTGGCATCCCTGGTGATCCTGGCGGCGTTGGCCTGCGCCCAGTGGGCGCCAGACGGGGTGACGGCGTGGGCTTTCCCAGTGGCGTTCTTCGGTGTGACGCTCGCCCACACGGCAGTCCGCGTGGGACGCAAGACCTACGTGGTGGACATGGCCGAAGGTGATCAGCGCACCCAGTACGTGGGCGCGGCGAACACCATGATGGGGATCATCCTGCTGCTCGTGGGCGGCATCTCTTCCTTAATTGCTCTCATCGGCACCGAGGTTGCACTGCTGTTCCTTGCTCTCACCGGCTTGGTGGGAGTCTGGCGCGCGGCCCGGTTGCGCGAAGTCTCTGCGCCCGCACAGCAGACCCCATGAGACGTGAGTGCAACTGGATTTTCGCCGTCACCACCCTCATGTCCGGGTAGACCGTTATGCTGGAACGCGAACAAACGATGATTTGTGATGTAACACAATCGATTTTTAAGGAGTTCCTCCCTCGTGGCACAGCAGACCCCTTGCGCAGTTGTCGTCCTCGCCGCTGGTGCGGGCACCCGTATGAAGTCCAGCACCCAGAAAACGCTGCATGAGATCGGTGGCCGCTCACTGCTTGGCCACGCTCTCCATGCCGCCGGTGGTATCGACCCCGAGCACATCGTGTCCGTTGTGGGCCACCAGCGCGACCAGGTCTCGCCGGCCGTAGAGCAGATTGCTGCTGAGCTGGACCGCGAGGTCCTGCAGGCGGTCCAGGAAGAGCAAAATGGTACGGGCCACGCTGTCCAGTGCGGTCTGGAGCCGCTGCCGGACTACTCCGGCACCGTCATCGTGACCAACGGTGACGTCCCACTTCTCACCGCGGAGACCATCCGCGGGCTGTTTGACGCGCACGTCGCAGCCGACGCTGCCGTCACCGTGCTGTCCATGGAGCTGGAAGACCCTACCGGGTACGGCCGCATCGTGCGTGACTCCTCCGGCGACGTCACCGCCATCGTGGAGCAGAAGGACGCGGATGACGCACAGAAGGCGATCCGTGAGGTCAACTCCGGTGTCTTCGCTTTCGATGGCGCCATCTTGCGCGACGCGCTGGGCAAGCTGGATTCCAATAACGCACAGGGCGAGCTCTACCTCACCGACGTGCTGTCTATCGCCCGCGAGGCTGGGCACCCGGTGCGCGCCCACGTGGCCGCCGATCCCCGCGAGCTTGCTGGCGTGAACAACCGCGTGCAACTTGCAGAGGCCGGCCGTGAGCTCAACCGCCGCACCGTCGAGGCAGCCATGCTGGGTGGCGCCACGATCGTGGATCCGGAGTCCACCTGGATCGGCGTGAACGTCACGATCGGCAGCGACGTCATCATCCACCCAGGCACTCAGCTGTGGGGCGCAACCTCCATCGCGGACGGCGCGGAAATCGGCCCGGACACCACCTTGACCAACATGCAGGTGGGCATGGGCGCGAAGGTCATCCGTACCCACGGCGAGGATTCCATCATCGGCACTAACGCCAACGTCGGCCCGTTCACCTACATCCGCCCGAAGACCATCGTGGGCGAGGAGGGCAAGCTCGGTGGTTTCGTGGAGGCCAAGAACGCCAAGATTGGCCGCGGTTCCAAGGTTCCTCACCTGACCTACATCGGCGATGCGACCGTGGGTGAGCATTCCAACATCGGTGCCTCCTCCGTCTTCGTCAACTACGACGGTGTGAACAAGCACCACACCACCATCGGCAGTCACGTGCGCACCGGATCGGACACGATGTTCATCGCGCCGGTCACCGTCGGTGATGGCGCGTACTCGGGTGCGGGTACAGTGATTAAGGACGATGTTCCTCCGGGAGCACTCGCCGTCTCTGGCGGGAAGCAGCGCAACATCGAAGGCTGGGTCGTAAAGAAGCGCCCCGGCACTCCGGCTGCAGAAGCTGCTGAGAAGGCCAGCGAATAGTCAACACCCCACATATCAAGAAGGGTCCTCACATCGCATGACAGGCAAGGTAACCGAGAGCCACAAGAACATGATGCTGTTTTCCGGGCGTGCTCACCCGGAACTCGCAACGGCAGTGGCCAAGGAACTGGGTACTGAGCTCGTAGAAACCACGGCGCGTGATTTCGCCAACGGCGAAATCTTCATCCGCTTCGAAGAGTCCGTGCGTGGCGCGGACTGCTTCGTGATGCAGTCGCACACCCAGCCGCTGAACAAGTGGCTGATGGAGCAGCTCATCATGATTGATGCGCTCAAGCGCGGTTCCGCCAAGCGCATCACCGCGATCCTGCCGTTCTACCCGTACGCCCGCCAGGATAAGAAGCACCGCGGCCGTGAGCCCATTTCCGCCCGCCTGGTCGCCGACCTGCTGCAGACCGCCGGTGCGGACCGCATCGTTAGCGTTGATCTGCACACGGATCAGATTCAGGGCTTCTTCGACGGCCCGGTGGATCACATGCACGCGCAGCCGATCCTCACGGACTACATCAAATCCAAGTACTCCATGGACAACCTCACCGTGGTGTCCCCGGACGCCGGTCGCGTGAAGGTTGCCGAGAAGTGGGCCAACGACTTGGGCGATGCGCCGATGGCGTTCGTACACAAGACCCGCAGCGTGGATGTGGCCAACCAGGTTGTAGCCAACCGCGTTGTCGGCGACGTTGAGGGCAAGGACTGCATCCTGCTCGATGACATGATTGACACCGGTGGCACCATCGCCGGTGCGGTCCGCGTGCTCAAGGAAGCCGGCGCCAAGTCCGTGGTCATCGCTTGTACCCACGGCGTGTTCTCCGATCCGGCCCGTGAGCGCCTGTCCGAGTGCGGCGCGGAGGAAGTCATCACCACCGACACCCTGCCGCAGTCCACCGAGGGCTGGTCCAATCTGACCGTGCTGTCCATCGCGCCGCTGCTGGCACGCACGATCCACGAGATCTTCGAAAACGGTTCCGTGACCACCCTGTTCGAGGGCGAAGCCTAAGAGGTGAACGCGACTTTCGAGTCGGGCTCCCCTGCCCTCATTGAGGTCCTGCGTGACCGGCTGTACCCCCTGCGGGATGAACCCCGCGCGGTGGGGATGGCCGGGTATATGCAGGACCTCTTCCCTTTCCTCGGCATCGACTCCACGCGACGTCGCCAAGCCGTGAAGGATCTTTTAGCCCGCCGCCCCTTGGACTGGGAATTGGTGGATGACTGCTGGGATGAGCCCGAACGGGAGTTCCAGTACGTCGCCGTGGATCACCTGCGGCGCCAGACACTCCCCGCCGCGGAACTGGACACTCTCAAGGTGCTCATCACCTCCAAATCGTGGTGGGATACGGTGGACCATCTGGCAAAGGTGGCCGGCACTTCCCTGCGCACCGAACCTGACGCCGCGCGTCCCATTCTGGCGAGCTGGGCCACTGACCCCGACCTGTGGGTACGCCGCGTGGGCGTCCTGTGCCAGCTGGGCTTCGCCAAGGACGGCGTACTGGACAAGGACCTCCTCACCCAGGCCATCGCCGCAAACCTAGCAACCTCACCCACGTGCCTGCGCTGGGAAGAACACCCCTTTGCCGGGCCGGGGCCGAAGTTCTTCATTGAAAAGGCCATCGGCTGGGCGCTGCGGGACGTGGCGCACCACGACCCGGACTGGGTGCAAGAGTTCTGCCGCGCATACCACGCGGACCTGTCCCCATTGTCGCGCCGCGAGGCACTAAAAAACCTCCACTAACGCCCTCCTTGGCGGTTTGGAATCGCCGGGGTCGGCGTGCTACATTAGTCGACGTCTCGGCGAGGGCTGCTGCACATTCCCGATGGAGTGCAAAGGCCGTTATCGACGCGATTTTAACAAGTTCATGCTTGCTTGATCTTTATCTCAGCCTGCGATGACTCGTCCAAGACGTCCATCGGCAGGCTTTTGTCGTCTCTAGGGTCGCAAAACCTCGCCGCCATCAACAACTTTTCTCAAGGAGTAACTCATGGCTAATAAGCGCCCAGTAATCAAGGCAGAAGCACGTACCGAATTCGGCAAGGGCCCGTCCCGCCGCCTGCGCCAGGCATGGAAGGTTCCAGGTGTTATCTACGGTTCGAACACCGAGCCGATCCACTTCGCCGTTCCGCTGCTGGACATCCAGGCACTGGTCCGTAACGAGGGCGTCAACGCCGTTCTGGAGCTGGAGATCGACGGCGAGCAGCACCTGACCATGGTCAAGAACGTGG
This sequence comes from Corynebacterium incognita, assembly GCF_014217255.1. Lineage (NCBI taxonomy): Bacteria > Bacillati > Actinomycetota > Actinomycetes > Mycobacteriales > Corynebacteriaceae > Corynebacterium > Corynebacterium incognitum. Next base: position 2,005,780 of record NZ_CP059404.1, on the reverse strand, counting down.
ATCAGAACATGCTGACCCTGGACATCGACCACGTTGACCTGCTCTCCATCGTCCGTGGCCAGAAGGCCGAGGTTGAGGTTCCGCTCACCGTCGTCGGCGAGCCGGCACCGGGCCTCATGGTCAACCAGGACGCTTACGAGCTCTTGGTCGAGGCAGACGTTCTGAACATTCCTTCCGAAATCGAGGTCTCCGTGGAAGGCCTGGAGGACGGCGCTGTGGTCACCGCTGCGGACCTGACCATGCCGGCAGACACCACCCTGGTGGCCGACGCAGAGACCGTCATCCTGTCTGTGACTGTTCCGCAGGAGGATGCCGAGGTTGAGGCTGCCGCTGAGGCTGCTGAGGAAGGCGGCGCCGAGGCTGGCGCTGAGTCCTCTGAGGAAAAGGCTGAGGACTCCGAGTAGTCGCTCCCCTCGCCGGGGCACATCAGCCCCGATCTTGGCTGTGCAACTCCCCGCGCCGCCGCCCCACTTCGTGAGGGCTGGCGGCGCGGGGTTTTTGTTGTGCCACAATAGGTGGCGTGAACGTTTCCTTGAATACCTCCGAGACCGTGCTAGTGGTCGGTCTAGGCAATCCCGGGCCTCACCACGCGGGCACGCGCCACAACATCGGCTACGACGTCATTGACGAGCTCCTGGGCCGCGCTTCAGGTATGCCCGCTACCCTGAGCACCCACAAGAAGACCAATGCCATGGTCGCCGAACTTGCCGCCGGGCGCCTGGGCACTGGCAAAGTGGTTCTTGCCACGCCGCGTACGTTCATGAACCTCTCCGGTGGGCCGGTGTCCGCCCTGGCCAAGTACTTCTCGGTGCCCACTGCCAACGTCGTGGTCATCCACGACGAGCTCGAATTAGACTTCGGCGTGATCAAGGCCCGCACCGGCGGCGGCGATCATGGCCATAATGGGCTCAAGTCCTGCACCACATCCCTGGGCAGCAAGGACTACACGCGCGTCGCGATGGGGATCGGTCGTCCCCCAGGGCGCATGGATCCGGCTGCCTTCGTGCTCAAGCCCTTTGGCAAGCAGGAACAAGCGGACATCCCCATCATGTGTGCGGATGCTGCCGACGAAGTGGAAAGGATGTTGAAATAGGCCATGAAGTTAGCGACCATCCGCACCGACGAGCGCTCAGACGCGGTGGCCACCGCCGCAGCCGTGATCACCGAGCCGATTGACTTCGCCGCCACCCACCCCGCCTCCGGTGAGGCCCTAGGTTCAGCGATCCTCATCCCGGGCGTCACTGACGTCGGCGAGCTCCTCCAGTACCCAGACTGGCGCGATGTCGCCGAGTCCGCCACCGTGGGCGTCGCCGCGGCGCGCTCGATCAAGTTCGGGCGCAAGGACTTGGCTCCCGTTGTCCCGCGCCCGGAGAAAATCATCTGTACCGGCCTGAACTACGCCAAACACGTCCGCGAGATGGGCCGCGATTTCCCCGATCACCCGACGTTGTTCATCAAGTTCGCCGACGCGCTCACCGGGCCTTTCGACGACGTGGATCTCCCGCCCTTCGCCCAGGCCCAGCCGGACTACGAAGGCGAGCTCGCCGTGGTCATCGGGCAACGCGCGCACCAGGTTTCCGCGGCGGAGGCGCTGGACTACGCCGCCGGCTACGCCATCATGAACGACTACACGCTGCGCGACTTCCAGCGCCGCACCACCCAGTTCCACCAGGGCAAGTCGTTCTACCGCACCGCGGGCTTCGGCCCATGGCTGACCACCAGCGACGAGTGGGCTCCGGGCAATAAGGCATCGCTCATCACCACCGTTGACGGTGAGGTCCGCCAGCACGACAACACCGACAACCTCATCTTCTCCGTGGCTAAGCTCATCGAGTTCTGCTCCCACCTCTACCCGCTCAACCCAGGCGATGTCATCGCCACCGGCACCCCGGAGGGCGTCGGCTTCGCCCGCGAACCGCAGGCCTTCCTCCGCAACGGCCAACCCACACGAATCACGATTGAAGGACTCGGCCAAATCGAGAACGTGACGCGGTTGAACGATATCGAAGGGCTAATTCAATCTAACTAGATTGCGCCCTAACCCCGCAATTAGGGCTCCGCAGGCCTCGCAAGATTTTAGCTGACTACCTATACCCAATCACAATCGAATTATAACTTCTCTCTCAGGAGGAAACTTTGATTCGGGAACAGCCCACCGGAACGTTGCAAAAATCATTGCCACATTGGCAACAATCACCTGCGCGCTCTTTCTTGTAGAAATTCCTTCTGCAAGCGCGACACAACCCATCGACACAACCCATCAATGTCCAATCGATCCAGCTTCCTAGCGACGTAGAAAAAAGACTGGCGACTGGCCGCCAAAAAAGCGAGGTCCTCCGGATCGCCTTCCCTGACAAGTCACCCCGCCGCATTTCACAAGGACAGGACCATCTTCTGGGGGTAAAGGGCTATACGGCAAGTAATTCTGAGCTTAATACTGATAACTACATCGTCGAAAGGCGAGACAAAGAAAACTTTGTCATCTATTCTGCCACCAATATCGGCAGCGACACCACGGCAATCGAGCTTCACGCCGTTGATATGAATCTACGAACGGTTGTGAAGGAGCAAGAATATCGCTTCCGGGAAAAACACTACAACCAACGGATTCGACGCTGAGGTGTTCTCAGAGGCCCAGCAGATATGGGAAGGTACGATTGATGAAACAGGAGAAGTCATTCGTTCTGAAGACAAGCCAACACTGTGAAGCACTACACGAGCTTCTGCTCCCGATTACGGCACCGGCTACGATGCTTGTCTGAGATCAGTAAATTCTCTGTGCACTGTTGGGAGTGGAGCCGGTGCTGCCATCGTTTGCGCGTTGCTTGGTATCTCCGTCGTTGGCGGCATAGCCTGCGGCGCTGTGCTGGGGCTCATCAGTATGTTTGGCTGCAGCGGTGCAAAGCAGCGGGTATGCGCGGATACAAAATAGTAACGAGCATCCTGTCTACCGTTAAGGAACTTGAATCGGCAATGAAACTCGTTCAAAGCGCAGCTCTTTGCGCAGCGTTCGGCGCATACATCTACTTCTTGGCAATGGGAAATCTGTGGCTCGCCCTAGTTCCAGTGCTACTTCTTGTTGTGATTGCAGTCGGGCGAAAAATCTTCGCCCCCGCTAAGGACAAGCCCGCACCACTTTCCCTGCTGGTGTTTCTCTTTCTCTCGACGGCGGTGGCCTATCTGCTCCCAGAAGAGCCCAGCTACGCTCTCACGATCGCCGTTGTTTCATGCGTCGTCGTGTTTGCCTTCGCAGTTTGGGATAAACCGGTCTCTGCTCATCATGACTCTGCCTAACGGTTGTCCACCGCTATGACTGAACAAAAGGCTGGATACAGAAATAAAATAAGGGCGTTCCTATACCGCAATGCAATGCTATGGAGGAACGCCCTTTATCTATCGGGGCGCATGCGCCCCGCCAAGGTGGCTACAGCTCTTCTGGAGCTACGCGCTTCGGCAGCACGGTCGGGCGGGCGCCGGCCAGGTCTTCGACGATGCGGATGACCTGGTTGGAGTAGCCGAACTCGTTGTCGTACCAGACGTAGAGCACGAGGTGCTTGCCGGACGCGATCGTCGCCAAGCCGTCCACAACGCCAGCGTGGGTGGAGCCCACGAAGTCAGACGACACGACCTCCGGGGAGGCGATGTAGCTGATCTGCTGGCGCAGGTCGGAGTGCAGAGCCACGTTACGCAGGAAGTCGTTGACCTCCTCCTTGGTGGTCTCCTTCTCCAGCTCCAGGTTGAGCACAGCCATGGAGACGTCCGGGGTAGGAACGCGGATGGCGTTGCCGGTGAGCTTGCCAGCGAACTCCGGCACAGCCTTCGCCACAGCCTTCGCCGCGCCGGTGGCGGTGAGCACCATGTTCAGGCCGGCGGCGCGACCGCGGCGGTCTGCCTTGTGGAAGTTGTCAATGAGGTTCTGGTCATTGGTGAACGAGTGCGCGGTCTCCACATGGCCGTGGGCCACACCGTAGCGGTCGTTGATGACCTTGAGCACCGGGGTGATGCCGTTGGTGGTGCAGGATGCTGCGGAGAGGATCTTGTCCTCGTCCACGACGTCGCCGTGGTTGATGCCGTAGACAATGTTCTTGATGTCGCCCTTGCCCGGTGCGGTGAGCAGAACGCGGTCCACGCCCTTGGACTCCAGGTGCTGCGACAGGCCCTCGCGGTCGCGCCACGCGCCGGTGTTATCCACCACGATGGCGTTGTCGATGCCGTAGGAGGTGTAGTCGATCTCCGCCGGGTTGTTGGCGTAGATCATCTGGATCTTGGTGCCGTTGGCCCAGATAACCTCGTTCTCCTCGTCCACGGTGATGGTGCCGTTGAAGGCGCCGTGCACGGAGTCGCGGCGCAGCAGCGAGGCGCGCTTGATAATGTCACCGTCACCCTTCTTGCGCACGACGATGGCGCGCAGGCGCACGCCGCCGTAGGCAGCCTCGCGAGCGATGAGGATGCGGGCCAGGAGGCGGCCGATGCGGCCGAAGCCGTAGAGCACGACGTCGCGCGGCTCAGCCTTAGAGCCGGCGCCAACGATCTCTGCGAGCTCGGACTCAAGGTAGCCACGCAGGTCCTCGCTGCCGGAGTCCTGGAAGCCCTGGGCCAGGCGGCCCAGGTCCAGGCTTGCGGTGCCCAGGTTCATGTCCACCAGCTCACGCAGGATGGGCAGGGTCTCGGCGGTGTTCAGCTCGCGGTCGGTGATGCGGCGGGCGTAGCGGTGGGACTTGATGATGTCAATGTCCGTCACGCCTACGAGGAGGCGGCCGAAAACAGAGGTGACGACGTTGTTGTTGCGGTGCAGCTGGTGAATCAGCGGGATCATTTCCTGCGCGTTTTCAATGCGCTGGTCCCAGTCCAGGTGTCCTGCGTTGCTGAGGTTGCCGTTCTCGCTCACGGAATCATTCCTTCTCATGTGTGGGGGAATTCAACAAATGTTCCCCCAAATTCTACATCCTCCACCCGGCACCTATTTGTTTAGGCGCTGTAGTACCTCCGCCACACTACCCCCGCTGATCCGTTCCGGTTCCACCCCAACGAGGCAGTAAGCGTAATCCAGCTCGCCGGGCTTGGAGCTGCCCAGGTCCTGCAGGCTTGCCGACGGTCGCAGGCGGCCCAGGAGGGAGTTCAGGTGCGGGTAGGCGCCCGGCGCGGCGGGGGTAGTGCGAGTGAACGCGGTTTCCATGCCGCGCGCCACACGGCCGGTAAACGCCCTGGTAGCTACAGTATTACCCCCGCGGCGAATCAACGCCCGGTTGACCGGACTCGTGCCTGCTTCGGCGGCGAGCAAAAACGCTGAACCACACGACACCTTGGCCACGCCCGGCCAAGTCAAGGCCTCGGCGACCTCCGCGGCGTCGCGCAACCCGCCCGCTGCCACCAGCGGCGGGATACTCTTTGCTTCCTCTGATGCTCCTGACTCCGCCAGCGCAGCGTGCACCTGCGCCACGAGGTCGCGCAGCGGAAACTCGTTGGGGGTGGCCTCCACCTCCCACGTTCCGCGGTGGCCGCCGGCCGCGGCGGCCTGGACGACGATCACGTCCACACCCCGCTCCCGCGCAGCGATCGCCTCCGTTGGGGTGGTCACCGTCGCCCACACCTCCATGCCGGCATCCTGCAGGGCCGCCGCCTCCGCGGCAGGTGGGCAGCCGAACATCGTGGAAAAAACTTCAGGCCGGGTCGGCGCGGCGAGCACGGCGTCGACAAGCTCGGCGTAGTCAAAGGTGTAGTCCACGTCCGGGTACTCCACCCCCAATTCGTCGGCCAGCGCCCGCGCCCACTGCTCGGCTTCCTCCGTGATGGGCTCCTGGGGATAGAACAGGTTCACCCCAAAGCGGTGTCCCTCCAGTTCCGCGAGTAACTCACGGGCGCGCTGTGGGGCCACGCGCCCCAGCGGTAGGAAAGCGAAAGACCCGGCGGCCTCGGCGGCCTTGATGAGCGCAGGAGTGATGGGGCCGCCTGCCATGGGCGCGACGAGGACAGAGGATGCAACGTCAATCATGGGCCCCAGCCTATGTGAGACAATCGGGGTCGTGTCCTTTATCAAAGACTTCTTTTCACGCTTCACCCGCGACCGCGGCGCATTGTCTCGCGGCACCGCAGCTTCCATATCTTCTGCCTTGGAACTCGACGATTTGAACGCTGAGTGGCTCATCGTAGGCCTGGGCAACCCGGGTCCGAAGTACGCGGCGACGCGCCACAACGTGGGTTACATGGCCATCGATGACCTGCTAGCCGCCACTGGCGACGTCCTCACCCCCGTCAAAGGCGTGAAGGCACAGGTGGCACCGCTACAGCTTGGCGACGCCGCGGTACTCGCTGTGCGTTCAACGACGTTTATGAACCTCTCCGGCGAGGCAGTCGGCGCGCTCGCCGCGGCGCTCGACATCCCTGCCGAGCGCATCATCGTTCTCCACGACGAGCTGGACCTCCCCGCCCACAAGACCCGCATCAAGCTGGGCGGCAACGAAAACGGACACAACGGCCTCAAGAGCATGTCGGAGCACCTGGGCACCCGCGATTACCTGCGGGTGAGAATGGGAATCGGCCGCCCGCAGGACGGACAGCCGATCGTGGACTGGGTACTCGGCGGAGTGGACTCCGGCCCGGGCTTCGACGAGGCCATTGCCACCGCCGTGGAGGCCGCGCGCCTCGTGGTCACTGACGGCCTAGCCAAGGCGCAAAACCTCATCCACTCCCGGTGATTGCCCTGGCGGGCCATGACCGACCGCAAGGGCAATGAACGAATTAAAGGGCAGCCTCGATCTCGTCGAGGGCCACGCGCAGCTGCTCGGCCACGGCGTCGGTGACGGCGAGGCCGGCGTCGTTGGTGTTATCCGCGATAGAGAAGGACACGGTATTCTCCGCAACCTTCATCTTGAGGTTCTCCAGGACCGGCAGCCACGCCGGGATGACCCATTGGCCGCCGCTGTAGCTGTAGCCCAGCACGGTGATGGGCTTGCCCGCCCACTCCACGAACAGCGAGTCCACCGCGTTCTTCAGCGGGCCGGGGACGGAGTGGTTGTATTCCGGGGTGACCATGACGAAGCCGTCGTACTTGGCCACGGTTTCAGCCCACGCGGTGACCTGGGAGTCGGCGTACTTGCCTTCGGCAGCGGCCGGGAGAACCTCCGCGTCCAGCAGCGGCATCAGGTAGTCCTTGAGGTCGACAAGCTCGTACGCGTGCTCACCGCCACGGGCCCGTGCCTGCTCCAAGACCCACTGCGCCACAGACTCACCCAAGCGTCCTTCGCGAACCGAACCGATAATAATGCCAATGGCCATGTGCCACACCTTTCAAAAGTGATACGTCAACAAGTTGTTTTTAGTCTAACGCCTCCCCACGCTTTTCTTATTCCCGCCTGCCCCCTATTCGCGCTCGTCTCTGCCGCCCCTGCCTCCGAGCCAGTTTCAAAGCCCACGGCGAAACCACTAAGGTAGGAGCAATGAACACCACCGTCGCATCTGAGGCACAACGCCGCCGCACCTTCGCCGTCATCGCGCACCCGGATGCCGGTAAGTCCACGCTCACCGAGGCCCTCGCCCTGCACGCCCACGTCATCTCCGAGGCGGGTGCCGTCCATGGCAAGGCCGGCCGCAAGTCCACTGTCTCCGACTGGATGGACATGGAAAAAGAGCGCGGCATCTCCATCGGCTCCTCGGCGCTGCAATTCGAGTACGCGCCCGAGGGCCACGAGGGCGAGCCTTACATGATCAATCTGGTGGACACCCCGGGTCACGCGGACTTCTCGGAGGACACCTACCGTGTGCTCACCGCCGTGGACGCCGCGGTCATGCTTGTCGACGCCTCGAAGGGCCTCGAGCCCCAGACCCTCAAGCTCTTCCGCGTGTGTAAGGCCCGCGGGTTGCCGATCATCACTGTGATCAACAAGTGGGACCGCGTCGGCCGCACCCCGCTGGAACTCGTCGACGAAATCGTCAACGAGATCGGCCTGCAGCCCACCCCGATGTACTGGCCCGTCGGCGAGGCCGGCGACTTCCGCGGCCTCGCGCGCATTACCGAGGACGGCGAAGTGGACGAGTACGTGCACTTCCTGCGCACCGCGGGTGGTTCCACCATCGCCCCGGAGGAGCACTACTCCCCCGACGAGGCCGCCTCCCGCGAGGGTGATGTGTGGGAAACCACCGTCGAGGAAGTTGAGCTCATGACCATGGACGGTGCCGTCCACGATCAAGAGTTGTTCGAGTCCTGCACCACCTCGCCCACCATCTTTGCCTCCGCGATGCTCAACTTCGGTGTCCACCAGATCCTCGACACCCTGTGTGCGCTGGCGCCGGCCCCGCGCGGGCGCGACAGCGACCCGAAGGCAGTCGAGGCCTCGACAAGCGCGATGGACGAACGCCGCGACATCGACGAGGAATTCTCCGGCGTTGTCTTCAAGGTGCAGGCCGGCATGGACAAAAAGCACCGCGATAACCTGGCATTCATGCGCGTGGTCTCTGGCGAATTCGGCCGCGGCATGCAGGTCACCCACGCCCAGTCGGGTCGCTCCTTCTCCACCAAGTACGCGCTGACGGTGTTCGGGCGCACCCGCTCCACGGTGGAAGCCGCGTACCCCGGCGACATCGTGGGCCTGGTCAACGCCGGTTCCCTGGCCCCGGGTGACACCATCTTTGACGGCAAGCCGGTGCAGTTCCCGCCGATGCCACAGTTCGCGCCGGAGCACTTCCGCACTTTGCGCGCGAAGTCCCTGGGCAAGTACAAGCAGTTCCGCAAGGCCCTCGATCACCTCGCTGCCGAGGGCGTCGTGCAGATCCTGCGCAACGACCTGCGTGGCGACGCCGCGCCCGTCATGGCGGCGGTGGGCCCCATGCAGTTCGAGGTCATGCAGGCCCGCATGGAAAACGAGTACAACGTGGAAACCGTCACCGAACCCATTCCGTACTCCGTGGCGCGCCGCACCGACGCCGCCTCCGCTGAAGACCTTGGCCGCCAGCGCGGCGTGGAGATCTTCACCCGCACCGACGGCGAACTCATCGCCCTATTCGGCGACAAGTGGAAGCTCGCCTTCATCGAAAAGGAGCACCCGGAGTTCACGCTGGAGACACTCGTCGCGGACTAGGAGATCACTGACGCGAGCCGTGCAGGATCGCCTAGCGGTTGGTGAAGTTCGGGTCGCGTTTCTCGCTAAACGCGGCCATGCCTTCCTTTTGATCCTCAGAGGCAAACGCCAGGTGGAACAGACGACGCTCGTGAAGTAGCCCCTGCTGCAACGGGGTCTCGAAGGCCGTGTTGACCGCTTCCTTGACGAGCTGAGTGGCAACGCGGGAGCGAGCAGCAATGGTGCTCGCTGCATCGAGCGCCTCGTCCATAAGGGCATCCGCAGCGACGACGCGAGACACCATCCCGGCGCGCTCCGCTTCGTCGGCGTCGATCATGCGGCCAGTCAGGCACATGTCCATGGCCTTGGATTTTCCGACGGCACGGGTGAGGCGCTGGGAACCACCAATGCCGGGCAACACACCGAGATTCACCTCGGGCTGACCAAACTTGGCCTTCTCACCCGCGATAACAAAGTCGCACATGAGCGCCAGCTCGCAGCCACCGCCGAGCGCATAACCGTTGACCGCAGCGATAACCGGAATGCGTACCTGCGACAGCGCGGCCCAACCGGCGAACCAGTCCTCATTGAACATGTCGATAGCGGACTTGGAAGCCATTTCTTTGATGTCCGCGCCGGCAGCGAAGGCTTTCTCGGAGCCCGTGATGACGATGGCACCGATGTCCGGATCAGCATCAAAGCCCTGGGCGGTCTCCACCACTCCGCACAGCATGTCCATGTTGAGGGCGTTGAGTGTTTGGGGGCGGTTGAGGGTAATGATGCCCACCCCGCCCTTGGTCTTGCTAAGCACCGAAGCGTTGCTATCCGACATGTGATTTCCTCCTGACGAAGATGAGGCAGCTAACGAACACCAGGGTAATGAAAACCACCAGAACCGTCTGCGTCCCAAAGCACGCGGCGTAGTACTTGGCCACGTAACCAGCCACGGACCAGTCGTTGACGGCGGCTTGCGGGATGGTGAGGACTGCGAATAGGTGCTTCGCCCACACGCCGACGGCACCGACGGTGAGAAAAGTTGCCGCGGAGCGACGCCTGCCCGTCGCCGCGGCGGCCACGCCCACCGCGCCCGAGGCGACGGCCAGGGCCATGACGATGAGCAGCCACAGCGGATGGTCGGCGAACGGCCCGCCAAGCTGGACGATGGCGTGGTCGATAAGGTGCTGGTCGGGCAGATCATAGCCGTCCAGAACGACGTCGCGCGGGAAGGACTGCACGCCGTCGGCATGCAGCATCGAGGCGTCAGAAAAGTGGGGTGTCATGAGGTTAAGAATTCCTTCCAGTGTGGCCACTCAGCATAAGTCTGACTGCGGCCGGCCTCGTAGTTGGCCTGCAGCTTGGCATGGTTGCGTTCCGTGGAGGCGACTTGCATGTCCTCCGGGAAGAACAAGCAGGCCTGCCCGGCGCGCTCGAGCTCCAGTAAGCGATCCTTGGCCTGGTTGTAGCGGTCCGCGCGGGCGATGAGCGCCTCCCCCACGGCCGGGTAGCGATAGAACGCGCGGCGCACGATGCCGTGGCGGGTGACTTGCGGGCGCACGTAGCCGCGGGGGCGCGAGCCGATAAACAGGAATTTCTGGTACCCGGCGCGCTCCGCGGCGTCGATAAGAATGCCGCCGGACTCCCCCAGAGCGCCGTCGACGAAGGGGACGCCGTCGATAAAGCGCATGGGCATGATCATCGGCAGCGTAGAAGAGGCGCGCACACGCATCATGAGGTCCGCTTTGTTTTTAATGTCTTGTCGCGTCCAGTAGACGCCCTCACCATTATCCGCGCGGGTCGCGGCCAGGATCATGTCCGTGGGGTGAGCAAGGAAAGCATCGAAGTTGTACGGCAGATCTTTGTCCGCGGATCGCTCGTAAATGTATTCGGCATTGAAGTAGCCCTGCCCCTTGAGCAGCGAGTTGACCCCGCCGAAGGAGGGGTTGTTCGCGAATTCCACGAAGGACTCCACTGTGCGCTCGGGATCGCGCCCGAGGTAATTGGCGGTATGCGAGGCCCCAGCGGACACGCCCGCGACGAGGCCAAAGGCCACGTCTTCGCGAATGAGCTTTTCAATGCACGCGGCGGTATACGAGTTGCGCATACCGCCGCCCTCAATCACTAGCGCGGTATCCGATGCATCAATCACAGTGGACCAGTCTACGCGCGTTCTGCTCGCTGAGGCGGGTGCTGCCAGGCCCGACTAGAGGTAGACCACACCAAGGGCGATAAGGATCCCGGCGACCACAAATCCGCTGGCTTTGGACAGTTCATCCGCCTTGTCACGGGCAGCGGCAAACGCGCGGCCAGCGGGGCTGTCAGGGTAGGAACGAACCCAGCCGACCAGGAGGGCACTGAGTGTGGGCAGCGAGAGCGCGATGGAAGCGTAGATGACCATGCCGCCGTAGTTGATGAGCGGGCCGTAGCCGCCGGCGATGAGGAACAGCAACCCGGCGAAGAAGGGGGCGGAGGTGATTGATTGGACGAAGCCGAGGATGAAGCCCACCAGCACGGTCTTTGGCCCCGGGGCGCGCAGCGGTTCCAGGATGCGGGCGACGAGCTTGTTGTCGCCGCCGGGCTTGCTCATGAGGGTGAGCACACCGATGAGCACGCCCACCGCGATGAGTGCCCAGCCAAATACCGGGGATTCTGTCAGCCGTTTCACCTGCTCATCTAAACCGTCGAAGATGGCCATGCACGCCACCGCGAGGGTGAAGACGCCCAACCAGTCGCCGACAATGAGCAGCGGCACGACCTTTTTGTAGCTACCGCGCGGCAGCATAACGCCCAGCGCCACGATGACGCCGATGAGCAGGGCATTAAGCGAATCGGCAAAGGCGTTGGTGACGGCAGCAAGGAGCATGTGTGCAAGTCTACAAGCCTGACACCGGCCGGAAATTTTGCACAAGTTGCGCAACTTTGCACGACAGATGTAATCTTGCACGGTCACTGCAACTTACCTGTTCAAGGATACTCTTCAATGTCAAAGTTCCTGTACAAACTTGGCCGTTGGTCCTATCGGACCGCGTGGCCCTTCCTCGCCTTCTGGCTGGTGCTGCTCGTCGCACTCGGCGGCCTGGCGGCCAACTTCGCCAAAGACCCCTCCCCCAGCTTCTCCATGCCAGACATGGACTCCACAGTCACCATGGAGCAGATGAACGACCGCTTTGGCACCGACGGCGACGCCATGAGTGAGCCGGCCGGCACGGTCGTCGTCAAGGCCCCCGAGGGCAAGAAGCTCACCGATCCCGAGGTCATGCAGGAAGTCAGCGCCCTGGCTGACGACATCAAGGGCGCCGCCTCCTACAAAGACGCCGAGGCCATCGTCAACCCCGTTATGGCCGCCAAGGGAATGGAAGCCCAGATGGGCAAGCAGATGAAGGCTCAAGGCATGCCGCAGCCGGTCATCGACGACAACCTCCAGGCACTGTCCCCGTTGAGCGAGGATCAGTCCACTGGTCTCATCAACTTCACCTTCGATGCCCCGAGCACCATGGAGGTACCCGACGGGGATCTCCAGGCGGTGAAGGACATCGTTGCCGATTACGACGACGGCGACCTCCAAGTGGCCTACCAGGGCACTGTGTTCCAGGCCGCGGGCGAGATGGACATGAAAGCCGAGACCATCGGCCTAGCCGTGGCGGCCATCGTCTTGCTCATCACCTTCGGCTCCTTCGTGGCCGCGGGTACGCCGCTCATCTCCGCCGTCATTGGCGTGGGCGTGGGCATCCTCGGCGTCCAGCTGGGCACCCTGTTTACGGACTCCATCAATGACATGACCCCGATGCTGGCCTCCATGATCGGCCTGGCCGTGGGCATCGACTACGCACTGTTTATTGTCGCGCGCTTCCGCAATCAGCTCATCACCTCCTCTGGACTCAACGACTTGAGCCCCAAGGAGCTCGCGGCAGAGCTGAAGAAGATGGACAAGGACACCCGAGCACACGCCATGGGCATGGCCGTGGGCACCGCGGGTTCGTCCGTGGTCTTCGCCGGCATCACCGTTCTTATCGCACTGGCCGCGCTGTCGATCATCAACATCCCGTTCCTCACTGCCATGGCCATCGCCGCGGCCATGACCGTGGCGCTCGCCGTACTGGTGGCCATCACGTTCCTCCCGGCCCTGCTCGGCCTGTTGGGCACGCGCGTGTTCGCGCTGCGTTTCCCCGGCCCGAAGGTCCCGGACCCGGAGGACGAGAAGCCCACCATGGGCCTACTCTGGGTGCGCCGTATCCGCAAGCGCCCCATTATGCACCTCGTGGCCGGTGTGGTCCTGCTGGGCATCCTGGCACTGCCCGCCGCGAACCTGCAACTGGCCATGCCCACCGACGGCACGTCCAAGCTGGGCAGTCCACAGCGCACCGCCTACGAGATGACCGAAGAGGCCTTCGGCCCGGGCCGCAATGCCCCGATGATCGCCTATGTGGACGCACAGAACGTCGACAAGCAAGACCGCATGGCTGCGTTCCACGAGGCATTGAAGTCTTTCAATGAGACCGAAGGCGTGGCCAACGCGCAGATTGTCCAGACCACCAAGGACATGGACGCCGCGCAGATCATGATCACCCCGTCCACCGGCGCCACCGATGAGAAGACCACCGACACCCTCAATGCGCTGCGCGAACACCAGGGCGCGTTCGAGGAATCCACCGGCGCCACCTTCGGCATCACCGGCATCACCCCGGTGTTCGACGACATCTCCGAGCGCCTCACTGACGTCCTCCTGCCCTACATCGCCATCGTTTTGGGTTTGGCGTTCATCGTTCTCATGCTGGTCTTCCGTTCCATATGGGTGCCGCTCATCGCCGCGCTGGGATTCGGCCTGTCTGTCGCCGCCGCGTTCGGCGTGACGGTCGCGGTGTTCCAGGAGGGCATGTTCGGCATTATCGACGACCCGCAGCCACTACTGTCCTTCCTGCCCATCATGCTCATCGGCCTGGTCTTCGGCCTGGCGATGGACTACCAGGTATTCCTGGTCACCCGCATGCGCGAGGGCTTCGTCCACGGCAAGACCGCGGGCAACGCAACGTCGAACGGTTTCAAACACGGCGCCCGCGTGGTCACGGCCGCGGCGCTGATTATGATCTCCGTGTTCGCGGCCTTCATGCTTATCGACGAACCCTTCATCAAGACCATGGGCTTTGCTCTGGCGGTCGCGGTGGCCTTCGACGCGTTCGTGGTGCGCATGATGATCATCCCGGCCACGATGTTCCTACTGGATGACCGCGCCTGGAAACTGCCAAAGTGGCTGGATAAGATCCTCCCCAACTTGGACGTGGAAGGCGAGGCCCTCACACAATCGACGGGCGGCAACTCCCCACGCGATGAACAGGACTCGGCGGCCGCGGCACAGGTAACGGTCTAGTAAGGCCCTCAAGAAAGAGAGGACACACATGAGTGGATTGCGAGAAACCAAGAAGGCCGCGACGCGCAACGCAATCGCCGATGCCGCCGCGCAGATCCTGCTCACCGAAGGCTACGAGTCATTCACTGTGGCCACCATCGCCAAGGCCGCCGGGGTAACCACCCGTACGTTCCATAACTACTTCACGGGGTTAGATAAAGCGCTCCTCGCTTTCATCGAGACCACCATTGTGGAGGTGGCAGAACAGGTCAAGCACTTCCCTGCCGAGCTGGACACGGTGGACATCGTTGAGGAACTCGTGGTGTCGGGGGTGCGGGCTGAGGAGCCTCCGATTCGCTCCATCACCAGCCTATTTCTCGTCGCGGACTCCGCGGGTAACCACGGCGGACTCGGCGGACCGCCGCCGTCCAAGGAGGAAGCTTACGCCCTGGTTAACCCGCTTCTTAAAGCATTTACGGAACGCACCACGGAGGACGTTTTTAGCGTCGAAGTCAAGGTTCGAGTAGCCGCTGCGGCGGGACTCATGGCCGTAGAAAAGTTCCTGAGCCTGCCCGAACCACAGGACAAGGAAGTAGGCACCCGGATGGTGCGCCAAGCTTTTAGCATCTTGCGCAGCTGTTAACGAAACATTCACCCGCCACCGCCCCGAAGAGGGTCGCTGGCGGGTATGGTTTTATGAGGCACTTTTTGCGCCACAGATTGTTGAATGTAATTGCCCGCGATGATTGGAAGAAATAAAACAGTGAAGGTTGCGATTCTAGGCGGCGACGGCTTCTGCGGTTGGCCCGCTTCCCTCTACCTCTCCGACCAGGGCCACGACGTGGCCATCGTTGATAACCTGTCCCGCCGGGCTATTGACAAGGAGCTGGGAGCCGAGTCCCTCACCCCGATTGCTTCCATCGAAGAACGCATCGCGGCTTGGAAGGAAGTCTCCGGCAAGGAGCTGTCCTTCCACAACATCGATGTGGCGCAAGACTATGACGGCCTACTGGAGTTCATCAATACCTACTCCCCAGATGCGATCGTCCACTTTGCTGAGCAGCGCGCCGCGCCGTACTCCATGAAGTCCGCGCGCAACAAGCGCTACACCGTGGACAACAACATTAACGCCACCCACAACCTGTTGGCTGCTGTCGTGGAATCCGGTAAGGACATCCACATCGCGCACCTGGGCACCATGGGCGTCTACGGCTATGGCACCGCCGGTATGGAAATCCCCGAGGGCTACCTCGACGTGGAAGTGGCCGTACCCGACGGCGGCAAGGTGGAGCAGTCCATCCTCTACCCGTCCAACCCGGGCTCGGTGTACCACATGACCAAGGTGCTGGATCAGCACCTGTTCGCGTACTACGCCAAGAACGACGAGCTGCGCATCACTGATCTGCACCAGGGCATTATCTGGGGTACGCACACCGAGCAGACGATGAAGGACGAGCGCCTTATCAACCGCTTTGACTACGACGGCGACTATGGCACGGTGCTCAACCGCTTCCTCATGCAGGCCGGCATTGGCTACCCGCTGACTGTCCACGGCACCGGCGGCCAGACCCGCGCCTTCATCCATATCCGCGACATGGTTCGCTGCATCGAGATCGCGCTCAACAACCCGCCGCAGCGCGGCGACCGCGTCATGATCATTAACCAGATGACCGAGACCCACCGCGTCGTCGAGCTGGCTAACCTCATCGCGAAGATCTCCGGCGCGGAGGTGGCCATGGTCCCGAACCCGCGCAAGGAGGCCGCGGAGAACGAGCTGCACGTAGCCAACGATACCTTCTTGTCCCTGGGCCTGAACCCCACCACTTTGTCCGAGGGTCTGCTCCATGAGGTGGAGGAAGTGGCCAAGAAGTACGCCGATCGCTGCGACCGCTCCAAGATCCCCGCGCAGTCCCTCTGGACTAAGAACCAGGCCGCGGGCGTCCCCGATTCGGAGGCAGCCAAGGACGGCGCGGACGGCGCAGACGACGCAGTCCCCACTCCCGCCCAGGCGTAGAACCGGAAACCGCAGCCTGCATGCGCATCGCACTGTTCACGGAGACGTTCCTGCCCAAAATCGACGGGATCGTCACCCGATTGACCCGCACCCTGGAGCAGCTCGACGCCCTAGGGCATGACGTCCTCATCTTCGCCCCGGGCAACCCGCCAGCGAAGTTTGGGCGTTTCGACGTCGTTCCGGTTCCCGCGATCTCTTTCTTCGCCTACCCGGAGGTCAAATACGGCATTCCGAAGCCTCAGGATTTCCAGACCCTGCGCGACCTTGACCCGGACGTCATCCACGCGGTGAACCCGGTGTGGACCGCCGGCTGCGGCGTGCTCGCGGCCAAAGCGCTGCGCCTGCCGCTGGTGGCCAGCTTTCATACCAATGTGCCCGAGTACACCGAGGAACTTGGCATCGCGTGGCTGAAGAAGCCCGCCGCCACGGCCATCAACTTCCTGCACAACCAGGCGCACATCAACCTATGCACCTCGGGTCCCATGGTGGACAAGGCGCGGGGCTTGGGTATGAAGCACGTGGAGCTGTGGCCCAAGGCCGTGGATACGGACACCTATCACCCGGACAAGGCCACCGCCGCCATGCGGGAGAAGCTGACCAACGGCAACCCCCAGTCCCCCGTCGTGGCGTATATCGGCCGCATTTCCAAAGAAAAGCACCTCCACGAGCTGTCTCCCATCATGGCGCAGGTCCGCGAACGCGTACCCGGCGCGCGCCTGGCGATGGTGGGTTCCGGTCCCAACGTAGAGCAACTCCAGCAGGACTTCAACCCGGAGTACTGCACCTTCACCGGATACCTCTCCGGCGACGAGCTGTCCGCCGCCTTCGCCTCAGCGGACGTGTTTGTCTTCCCTTCCCGCACGGAAACCCTGGGCCTGGTGGCGCTGGAGTCCATGGCCTCAGAGGTCCCCGTCATCGGCGCCCGCGCCGGGGGCATCCCCTTCGTCTTGGACGAGGGCGAGACCGGCTTCCTCATCGATCCCGCCCCGCACGACGCCACACCTGAACAGGTCGCTGCGGAAAACACCCAGTGGGCTGACCGGATCGTGGAGTTGCTTTCCGACGACGCGCTGCGTCAGCGCATGGGGCGCGCCGGCCGCGAGGAGGCGCTGCGCCACTCCTGGCTGGAAGCCACACGCAGCGTGGTGGATGTGTACGAACGCGCCATCGCCCGCCGCGACAACGCCCGCCCGCGTCACGACGCCTAGCCTGCCCACACCCCTACCCCGCTCACCTACTTCACACAGTACAATCACAGCATGGTCTACTCCCCGCCGGAATCACTCGACGACGTGGTCATCGATGGTCTCCTGAGCTCCTCTGCCCACGACGCCGCCTTTCACAGGCAGGTCGGTCCCATCACCGGCGTGGAGTTCAACGGCGGTACCGCCGACACCACAACGCCAGATCTCGCCTTAGATATCCCCGTGGACGTGCGCATCCATGGCCCCAACCACACGACCACGGACTTTACAGGCACCGTCATCGCGCACCTGACCACCCAGTCGTGGGAATGGACGACCTCGCGTGTCAACGACCTCGCAGGCCTGGGCATTGCCGAGCTGCGCTCCGGCTCGCAGCCTTATACCCCGCTGCTCGTGGCTGCCGCGCGCACGCTGTGTGGCGGACAGCCGGTGGTGTTGCGGGCTGGCGACGAGCACCGCCCGACGCAGCTGATTGTGGTGAACAGCGATGCCCCACTCCCGCCGGTACACGCGGCGACAACGAATTTCCTCGCCGAGCTTCCGTCGCGCGGCTTCAACTCTCTGCCCCAGGTACCGCGTACACTGCGCGAGCGCAACGAGTGGCGCGCCGTCATGGCCTACGCCGCCCAGCGCGGCCTCTCCGCCGAGCTCGTCACCAACACCGGCAGCCATCCTGGCTCCAACGCCTCCCCGACAGGCCGCACCGTGGCCTTCGGCGACGGCAGCCGTGTGACCTTCCAGGCCGCCCACCCGACCCGCATCGCTGCCGCCACTGGCAACGAGAACGCGCTGTCCTTGGCAGACATCCAAGCCGATGCCTTTTACTTTGCGGCGGAGCACGAGATGCTCCTGGATGCCCGCTTCCCCCGGCCGGAGGCGCACGTGTCCATCCCGGAAAGTTCCTTTGCGCTACGCGACGGCGCGGCCGCCACGCGCGGCCCAGCTGCGCTCATCGCCACCTGCACTGCCGATACCTGGACGTGGGCGTGGGCAGATCCCTTCGTGGCACACCTCCCCATCGCGCGCGCCGCGCACCGCATCAAAGACTTCGCTACGCAGCAAGGAATCGCGGATCTTATCCGGCCGCAACTGTCCCTGGATGACGCGGAGGCCAGCGACCTCATCAACGTGACCAAACCCATCCTGCAGTGGTGGACCCACCTCAGCGTGGAGCTCGGCCCGCACCCCGAGGATCCCACGCAGCGCGTGCGCGGCATCGTGCTCATCAACCCACCGGAGCTCCGCGCCCCAGCCGGCCCCGCCGACGTCGCCGCCCGCGCGAAAGACACCATCCTGGCCATCCCCACCCCGCCCGGCATCGATGCTCACCGAGCCCGGCGCGCCTACGAACGCTTCCGCGACGCCCGCTAGCGCACGTGACCTAGACGAGAAGGGGTATCAGCAGAGCAAGCACCAGCGGGGCGAGCATCGCAGCTGTGACTAGTCGCCCCGCCGTGTGCCCGAGATTGACCGTGTAGTTCCCCGGGGCGGTCTCGATAAAGGTGCGCTTGTCGTCCGGGTTGTTGTAGTACACACCCCACTTGATGTCCGGCTCTCCTTCGCTGGGAGGGAATTCCAGTCGCGCCTTTTCGGCGGCGAACATCATGGATACCAACAGACCCAAGGTGATGCCGAGCACGCCAACGATAGTCAATACTAGTGACCACCTCCCGGGCAGCCACCCCATGATGTCGCACAGCAGCATGAGCGACAACCACACGGCGAGCGCCACCGACCAGCCGGCAAACGGCCGCAACGAGTAGTGTGCGGTCGCTTTCGTACGCGCGCCGCGCTGCTCGGCAGTGGCGCGTTCTTGTGCGGTCCACCCCGTGGGCGGGGTCATGGCCTGCGCCCTGATGAGTGCGGCGCAGCCCCACATGATGACCAGGAGAACTAGCGGGATGACCGCCACCATGCCGAGCACGGTGGCCGGAGTGCGGGTGACGAAGTTGTCCGCCTCACCGCGGCCGTTCCAGTGCACCGGCATGGGGTCCGGGATGTGCTCGATATTGAGCAGTCCGTAGACCGATAGCGCGACGATAGCGAGGACACCGAGCAAGAAGAGACGATGCGGGACGGCCACAACCTGTGGTGCGTTGTTGTGGCCGTGTCCCGAGCCGTCCGAGCTCTGGTCGTCTTGGCTCTGGTCGCCCTGCCCCATCGCGCGCATTCCTTATCGAGGTCGAAAAATTAGATACCTACCCACCATAGTCACCATAGTTAAGCAGCGCAACGATGGCTTCCTTGTCCACCTCCGCGACGGATGCCGGCTGGAACTGCGGATCCTTGGTCTTGTCCACGAGCACGGCGCGTACGCCTTCGACGAAGTCGGGCTGACGCAGCAGGTAGGTGCCCACCGCATACTCGTTGTCCAGCCCGGCGCGCAGGTCGGCGACGTTGGCGTTGGCCTTGAACAGCTCGACCGCGGCGACCAACGAGGTTGGGCTTGCGGCGGCGGTAGCTTCCGTGACGAGTTCCTTGAGCTCTTCGTTCGAGTGCGCAGCCACCGCCGCGGCGATCTCCTCCCACGACCCCGGGGCAAAGGTTTCCTCGATGGCGGGGGCCAGAGCCACCAGTGGCGCCTCCCCATTGGGGGTGTGCGCGGCGTCGGCAAGCGCGGCGTCGACGCCGCGGGCAATGATATCGTCTACCAGCGCCTCTGTGATGTTGGGGACATAATGGGTGGCCAGGCCAGTCCACAACATATCCGCCGCATACATGCGGTAGGCCGTGGTCGCCCAGAACAGCGCGAGCTCCGGGGAAGGCTTGCCGCGGGTGCCCACCATCCGCTGGGAGGAATAGGACAGCCCGACATCGGTGATGTAACCAATATTCATCTCCGGCATGGCGGCGAAAGCCTTGTCGCTGACGATGCGGTGGCTGCCATGCGCGCTGATACCGAGCCCGCCGCCCATCGCCACGCCGTCGATAAGCGCGATATAGGGCTTGGGGAAAGTGCCGATGAGGTTGTTCATCGCGTATTCCATCTCGAAGAAGCCGTCGGTCTCCTCGAAGTTTCCGGCCACCACTCCGTCGCGGGCGACGCGCACATCGCCGCCCGCGCAGAACGCCTTGGGGCCAGTAGAGCGGACCAGGACCTGAGTCACCGCGGCGTCGTCACGCCACTGCTCCAGGATCTCCTTGATACCGCGGATCATTTCCGGGTTCAGCGAGTTGAGTGCCTTTGGGCGGTCCAATTCGATGACTCCGGTAGTGTTGCGAACGTACGTAGAAAGTGTTTCAGCTGCCATACACAATAGTGTTCCACATCACTCAGTGATTTCGCAGAACATTGCCCCTCCTGTAGCGGGAGGCATCGCTCCTGTAACGATGGGTGGCAACTGAACTGTTGGAAAAGAAAGGCCCCTCGTGGCACCACGGCTCATCGCATTGGACATGGACGGCACACTGTTGGACGACAACAGCCAGGTTCCGGAGGAATTTTGGCCGTTGCTGCGCCACGCCCAGGAACAGGGTGTGGCCATCGCCCCGGCGTCTGGGCGCCAACTCGCGACTCTGCAGGACATGTTTGCCTCCGAGCACACCGGAGTGGACGTAGAGCCGACATCCTATATCGCCGAAAACGGCACCGTAGTTTTCCACGACGGGAAGATCGTGTCCACCACGGTTATTGACAAGGAAGCGGTGCGGCGTGTGCTGGAGGCGCGGACGCAGATCCGCGCGGACTCGGATTTTGTCCTCTGTACCCCCGAGATGGCCTACCTCCTGGACTCCACCCCGGAGTCCACCCGGAAGCAGGTCCGCAACTACTACCGCGCCACCACCTACGTCGGTGACCTGGACGCCGTCGCCGCCGAGCATGACATCATCAAGATCGCAATCTACTGCGCCGCCGGGACCGAAGAACATGTAGCACCAGCAATGTTTGCCGCGGTGCCGGACCAAGATGTGGCGATCTCCGGCGCGGTGTGGCTCGACGTCATGGCCCGCGGGGCGAACAAAGGCGTCGCGCTGACCAACATGGCCCGGGCACTCGACATCCCCGTTTCGGACACGGTGGCCTTCGGCGATTTCCTCAACGACTATGAGCTTCTCGACGCCGCGGGCACCGCCGTCGCCATGGAGAACGCCCACCCCAAGCTCAAGGCCATCGCTGACCGCATCGCGCCACCGAACACCGAGGCGGGAGTCATCACCGTCCTGCGCGAGATGTTGGGGCTAAAGGCCTAACTCACCTACTTACGCGTCATCGTGTCTAGCAGCCCGAGTATCGTGATATTCGCCTGATTGGCGATGAGTTCGACCTTCGCAAGCAACGGGACGCGGTGCATGTAACCACGCGAGATCATGTGGGCTATGCCGTGGACAGACGCCCACCCGATGAGCACATGGCGGTAAGTCAGCCACGGATCGGCCGTTGCGCCTTGTTCTTCAAAGAAACGCTGGAAGTACTGCACTTCGAGTGCATAGGCTTTACCCATCCCCGCCGTAGGATCGGTAGGACTTTCACCCTCCGGAATAATGGATTGGGAAGCAGCGAAAATGATCGCATCAAAGGCCTCAGGGTTATCGATCGCCCAAGCGCAGTAGCCACCAATCATGCCGATGAGGCCGTCGATAGCGTTGGCGTCCTCCCCCATGGGACGCACCCCCTCCACGAGGTAAGAGTAGGACTCCTCATCACATTCGTCTTCCATCTGACGCAGCAGGGTCAATGGGGTGTCGAACAACGTGGCCACAAATGCGACGTCGTGTCCGTCGCGCTCCGCGACGCTCGCCAGTGTGAGGTTTTCGGCACCATTATCCGCGACTTCCTCGCGGGTGGCAAGGAAGATCTCACGGCGTACTGCTGAGTCCACCACGTCCTCAAGACGAAGGCCATTGTCCTGCGCGGCAGCCACAAGCGAACCCATCTTGTCGCTGCATACCATCTGATTGGGTTCCCGCAGAGCCTTGTCCACGCCTGCAAAATACATCGCAAGCAGAGCGTCCATCAGCTGTCGGTGCATGCCCTTGCCAAGGTGCCGAAGAATACCCAGCGTGCACAGGTGAGACAAGCCGTGGACAGCCGCCCACAGACTCAGGATGACAAAATCGACGTCGTCTGTGGAAGGTTCATCGCCTTTGACTTCAGCAACAAGCGCCGCGGCGTTTTCAGCAATAACGTTGAGCGTCAAACTGGCGTCAAGCTGAAAGTCCATCACGATCGACGCTTCCAGTTCCTCGTCCAGAAATGCGTGCTCGGTCATAAAGCAGTAAAAGAGCTTAGGGTTCGAGCGTGCAAACGAAAAATAACTTTCGGCGATTGCCGAAAGTACATCGCGCGAGCCTGCGCCCTGCTCCAAGGCCTGGAGCCGCTCGGAAGCTACGCCATCGAGAACCTTCAGCGTCGCTGGCTGACTAGCCCTAATGAGGGCGGCGGTCGTGGGATAATGCTGTTTGATTAGTTCAACCGGCTCCCCGAGCGCACGGGCGACACTCTCCACGCTGACAGCCGAGTGACCCTCCACCGAGATAAGGTGCATCACCTCATTAACGATGCGATTCTTGTCGGCCTGCACAACCGATTCCCGCGCCTCAGACAAAGTGTTGACACCTTCTTTTGAGATTATGGTTTATGAAAGGAATTAGCAGGATTTCTCCACTGAGAAACGGCCACACTATCCACCCGCAAACTCGCTGGATAGACCGCACATTGACAGTTAACATTTAGTCTACAACACTCGCCAATCCCCGAAGCAAGTTCGTCACATGTCATGACTCACCACGCGACGGCGGCACCCGTATTCACACGTTGTCACAGCAATGTGAGCAACAAAGCTACACGGAGTCTCCGTCATGAAGAGACGTCATGAGGCCGGCCACCATGATATTCGATTGATGGACAAGCAAGGCGAATTTTCTCTCTTCTGGGAGTTGCTCCAAAAAGCCTCGCGAACACAGGTGGCTAATGCCCAGCACCGTTGCCCAGCCCACAACCGCCTGGCGGAAGAGCAACCAAGCATCTTTGGGTGCGCCCTCCTCGA
This sequence comes from Corynebacterium incognita, assembly GCF_014217255.1. NCBI lineage: Bacteria > Bacillati > Actinomycetota > Actinomycetes > Mycobacteriales > Corynebacteriaceae > Corynebacterium > Corynebacterium incognitum. The sequence continues at coordinate 1,982,180 of NZ_CP059404.1, read as the reverse complement.
TGAAGGCTTGGGTGAACCAATCCGTCATCCGCGAATACGCGCGCCCCATTTCGAAGTCTGAGTCGGAGCGGTCAAAATTGGTCGGCACGATCGATTGCGTCGCTACAAGGACAATTGCTTCGAGGTTGTCCGGGTAGTCTAATGCCCAGGTGAAGTAGCTTGCGGCAATCCCGCACAGAACTTCCGCGGCCGACTTGTCCACGCCCATAAGGTCAATGGAGGTCTCAACAAAAGACTCCATTTGCCGGTCCAAGTGCCGCTCAAGCTCCTCACCATAGGTCATGGCGCTACGGAAGCGTGCTGCCGCTTCACGGAGTTTTACATTTTCGGCTTCGGCCTCTCCTGACAGGCTCAGTGTGTCCACGCCATATTTCAGAATCTCAGCGCGTACGCCACGCATCAACTGGCGCCGCTCCGGGTCGTCGATAACCTCATCCGCTTTCAGCGCATGTTCGCGCACGTAGCGCGCCACTTTTGTCACCAGCTCATGGGTGCTGACGTGCACCGGGGTGCGGAGGTTGTAGCAGAGCCCGTCTAAAAAGTTTTCGAACGCCGTCAATAGAAGCTGAGTCTGCACAACCGAACCAAGGTTCCGGAGGATCCCGAGGGCCAACAAATGAACGATGCCATGAATATTCGCCCACCAGCACAGGATGGTCGCTTCCACGAGTTCCAGGGACGGCTCGCTCGACGTTTCCTTGCGGATAATATTCGCGCAGGCTTCTTTGGCCAGCTGCAGAGTAACCGAGTCCTTGGCATGGAATCCTTGTCCCAACGAGCCGCCCTCGCTCACGGGCAACTCGGTTTCCGTGACCATCGAGTAAAACACGTGTGTTCGCTCGCGCGCGAATTCATAGTAGCCCCGCGTCAAGGCCCGCAGAATCGAGACGGGATCAATGCCCGCCCCCAAGCTCGAGTCCGTGCTCAGTCCGGGCCGCAACTCTTCCAGATGTTTTACGGTGAACGCATCAAGCACTTTCACCAAGGGCACATCGAGAGCAACCAGGAGGTCCTTGGTGGTCGCGATCTCAGCAACCACCGTTTCAGAAGGCACCCCCAGTTCGTGGGATACTCGGGAAAGATCGAGCTCTGCCAACCCCTCTTCAGAGATGATTGCTCGAGCAGCATCCACGATGATTGCCAGCATCGGGTTTACTTCTGCGGTACCACCAGGAGCCGCCACATCATTAAGCATCCGTTTTCGTTCGCTTCCACTGTGCCCCTCGATCCGCGCGATAAGGGGAGTTAATTAAGGGATTTAGCCTTCGACCTTGTACTCCGCCATCTTGTCCCACTCCGTCTTGCCGTCGATCTGGTAGTTGATGATGTCCGGAGTTTTAGCCAAGTACTGCGGGAATTCCTCGCAGGAGCGCTTAAAATGCTCGGTGTTGACATGGGTGACGTCCTCGCCATCCTTGTACGACTCAACCAGCATAAACTTGGTTTTGTCTTCCGGGTCGGCGTACATCTTGAAGAAGAGGCAGCCAGGCTCCGCATTGCAGGCTTCAGAGTACCACTGAGTTTTCTCCAAGAAAGTATCAGCGAATTCCGGTTTTACATCAAAGAGAACGTTAATCTGAATCATATGCCCATAATACGTTGTAAAAAAGAAATCTAACACCACTTAATGAGAAATCACAGGTAGCGCGAAATAATGGGCACAACAACCCTCGGACATCATTGCACCAAGGGTTGTAGGGGCCATACCTCTGGCCCACGGGGTGCAGGGGCTACGCCAACGGCTAGGAATTGTAGAAATACTCCACGAGGTAAATGTAGTTCCCTTTCACTGCCACTGCGGTGCCAAAGCGCTTCTTGTCCTTGGCTGTGTTGGCGTCCCGGTCAAGCCACTTGAGTCGGTCCTGGGCCTCCTTGTTGGTCAAGCGGTAGATGTTGCCGGTGCCTTCTTTGCGATGGGTGACACCCTGACCAACCTTGCCGGTGAATTTGGCTTTACCAGCTGCAGCCTGGGCTGCCCACTCCTGGGCTACCTTGTACGCGCTCGTGCTCGGGGTGTGCCCCATATCCTGAAGGTGCTTGGCCGTGGCCTTGCGCGCGGATTCGGCAGTTGCAGCGTTTGCGGCGCCTGCCTGAGCTCCTGCAGAATCACCAGTCCCCTTCTTCACCGGCTGCTTCACGAAATCCGGGAGTGCAACGTTGTACTCGTCCGCTAATTCATAGGCCTGCTTGGGCAGAACAACCTGGGAAGGCACACCGGCGCGTGAGGAAAGCTCGGAGGATAGCTCAGCAGGCGCCGCACCTGCGGCCGGGGTCAGGCAAGCGGTCAGGGCCAGGGCGGTAAGCGCGATGGGCGCACGACGAAGTGTAGACATACCCCTAATCTTTCACAGAATCACGCCAGGTGCATCCAGGATTCGCATCACACTTCTGATCGCAATCGCATTGTTATCTTCCGCTCCCTGCGCCGCGCCAACTGTGCCCCATCGACAGGAGCAACTATTCCAATTGCTCGCCGAGTTCCATCCACTCCATCTCCAGGGCTTCGTGCTCTTCGCGGATACCTCGCAGCTGTGCATCAAGTTCGGTCAAGCGACCGGTGTCCATCGCCTCCGCAGCGTTGGCCATCTCCTGATTGAGGCCGGCCATTCTCTCGTCGTGCTTTGCCATCTTGCGCTCCAGCGCATTCATCTTTTTGGTGATGTCGCGAACTTGTTGGTTGCTCAGCTTTGGCCCCGGTTCTTGAGCCGCGTTTGTACCGTCGCCGCTGACGCTCTCCGCACTGGCGGCGTCGGGGATCGCTTCGGTGCCGCGCCCAGCGCTCGCTGCACCAAGGTCGAGGGCACCACCTGCGGAGCTTGACGACGCCGCGGCACGGCGGCGCTTGAGGTATTCCTCAATCCCGCCGGGCAGGTTAGTCAGCCTACCGTCGCCAAACAGCGCGTAGGTGTTATCCGCGATGCGCTCGATGAGGTAGCGGTCGTGCGAAATGACCACGAGGGTCCCTGGCCAAGAGTCCAGCAGTGATTCGAGTTCCTGCAGGGTATCGATGTCCAGGTCGTTCGTCGGCTCGTCGAGCAACAGGACGTTAGGTTCAGCCATGAGCACCCGAGTAAGTTGCAGACGACGGCGCTCGCCGCCGGAAAGATCGCCCACCGGAGTGCGCTGTCGCTTCGGGCTAAATCCCAGACGCTCCGCCAGTTGCGAGGCGCTCAGTTCCTTCTTGCCGAGCTGCACGTAGCGCGCAACATCCTCAATGGCGTCCAGGACACGACGCTGCGGATCCAGATCATCTAGTTCCTGTCGCAACCAGCCCAGGCGAACCGTTTGCCCCTCAATACGCTTGCCTTCTTGCAGCGGGTACTCGCCCGCCAAGGTGCGCAGCAAAGTAGTCTTTCCAGAGCCATTGACACCGACCAGACCGATTCGCTCACCGGGAGCGAGGCGCCAGGTGAGGTTACCCACCAAAACGCGACCATCTGGAGTGGCGATCTGTGCGTCCTCCAGCTCGATGACCACCCTGCCCTGGCGCTGCTTGGAAAAACTCAACAGCTCGATCTTGTTTCGTGGCTCAGGCACGTCAGAGATCAGTGCTTCCGCGGCTTCAATTCGGTAGCGCGGTTTTGAGGTGCGAGCTGGTGCGCCGCGACGCAACCAGGCCAATTCTTTGCGCGCCAGATTCTGACGACGCTGCTCAATGGCATCAGCTTGGCGTGCGCGTTCCGCGCGGGCAAACGTCCAGTCGTTGTAGCCGCCCTCGTAGGCGTCCACCCGACCGTCGTGCACTTCCCACGTCCAGGTCGCAACTGTGTCCAGGAACCAGCGGTCGTGGGTAACCACGACCACTGCCACCTTGCGGCGCAGAAGATGCTCCGCCAACCATTCCACGCCCTCCACGTCAAGGTGGTTGGTCGGCTCGTCGAGCACCACCAGGTCCAGATCTTGTACCAAAGCAGCGGCGAGGTTTACGCGGCGGCGTTCACCGCCGGACAGGCCACCTACCGGGGTGTCGAGCCCAAGGTCGACGATACCGAGCCCCTTGAGCACGTCGCGTACCTTGCTATTCGACGCCCATTCGAAAACTTGGAGGCCCAAAGGTTCGACGACGGCCTGCCCCACGGTAAGTTCCTCATCCAGCTCGAAGCGTTGGGTCACCACGGCCATGCGCAGATCCGAGTTATGGGATACCCGGCCGGAGTCTGCCGGCTCCTGCCCGGTGAGAACCTCCAGCAGGGTGGTCTTTCCGCCACCGTTGAGGCCCACCACGCCGATTCGGTCGCCGGTTTGGACGCCGAGAGACACTCCGTCAAGCAGAGTTTTCAGGCCGAAGGATTTGGTGACGTTTTCCAGATTAATGAGGTTTGCCATAACGCATTTCATCTTATGGCATGGGCCAATTTACCCCCACACCGCGACCCCTTATTGCGAACGACTTTCAACCCGACACGGGAGAGGTCACCGCGCGCCACAGTCTCGACTTCGCGCCGGCTGAGATGTCCGTAGCCGAAGGCAAGTCAGCCGACTAGCGACGCGTCGCCTACGGCAGCAGCGTTGCCCCTGGAGCCGGGCTCGTGGTCACGATGCCTCGGGTACCGGGGATCTCCACAGTAACCTCGGCTACCACCTCCGCTGCCACGTCCGCATCCGCGCACAGAAACGCGCATGTGGGGCCCGAACCAGATACGATGCCGCGCAGTGCCCCGGCGGCCTCCCCGGCGCGCAGTGTTTTGCGCAGATCCGGGCGCAGCGATAACGCCGGCGCCTGCAAGTCGTTGACCAGTGCCGCCGCCAAGTGGTGCGCATCCCCCGCCGCGACCGCGGTGGCCACGGCGGTGCTGTCGAAAGCAGGCTCCCACTGGTCAGTGTCTGGGTGTAGGCGGTCGAACGTGCCGAAAACCTCCGGCGTGGACAACCCCTTATCCGAGGTAATAATCGCCCAATGGAACGTCCCGCGGGCCAGCATGCGTGTGAGCTTTTCGCCGCGCCCGGTCCCCAAGGCAGTCCCGCCCAGGAGCGTGAAAGGTACGTCCGAACCCAGGTCAGCGGCCAATTCCATGAGCCGCGCCTCATCCACCACAGATTCCCCTACATACTGAGCAAAGAAGTCCGCGGCCAAGCGCAGTGCCGCCGCCGCATCAGCGGAGCCTCCTGCCATTCCGCCCGCAGCGGGGATCCCTTTATGAAGGATGAGCTCTAACTCCACCCCTTGTGCAGTCGGTGCGTCCGTGGCGCGCTCGTCGGAAGACGGGCCAACACTACGTCCTGCATATTCCTGCGCGACCGCCTCGACCGCGCGCCACGCCAAATTGGTGGAGTCTTCCGGCACGCCTGCAGCATAGGGCCCCTGCGCGTGCAAGGAGGCCATGCGCGGGAGCGCGGCGGGCGTAGGGGCCGCAGGAAGCACAGGGGATGCGGCGGGAACAGCACGGAGGGTGACCTCGTCGTAGATATTCAGGGCTTGAAAAACACTAACTAGCTCGTGAAACCCGTCCGAGCGTGCCGCGCCGACGCCGAGCTGCAGATTCACTTTAGCGTGCGCCCGCGCTGTACGGTCATAGACGTAGGCTGCCTTGCCGTTCACGGCCATCACGCGCGCACCTCCACGCCGGCGAGGCGGACGTAGTCGGCCACAGTCAGTTTCTCCCCGCGCTGGGACGGTTCGATACCTGCCGTCCGCAATGCCTCCTCTGCGGCAGCCGCCGAACCAAAATGGCCGGAGAGTGCCGAGCGCAGAGTTTTGCGACGCTGCAAAAACGCGGCGTCGACAAGCGGAAACACGCGGGAGCGGGTGTCGTCATTGATCTCCCACGGAGACGCGCCGGGAGCGAAGCAGTCAATTCGCACTAAACCGGACTCAATCTTGGGAGCGGGCCAAAAAACGTTTTTCCCAATAGCTCCGGCCCGTTTGACGTCGCCGTAAAACGCAGCTTTCACCGAGGGCACACCGTAGATCTTGCTCCCCGGGGACGCAGCGAGGCGATCCGCTACCTCGGCCTGGACCATGACGAGGACCCGGCGGATCGTGGGAAACGTCTTCAGCATGTGCAGGAGGACCGGTACGGAAACGTTGTAGGGCAAGTTTGCTACCAGCGCTGTAGGCGCCGTGGGCATATCCTCCGGCTGGACCTGGAGCGCGTCTTTTTCCACTAGGTGCAACACACCTGCTCGTTCAGGCGCGCGCCATGCCGCAGTGGCAGGCAATTCGGCGGCCAGGCGCTTGTCAATCTCAATAGCAGTGACAGCATCGACGGCCTCCAACAACCCCAGCGTCAAGGAGCCGAGTCCAGGGCCTACCTCCACAACCTTGTCGTCGCGCTCGAGGCCGGCGGCGGCCACGATACGGCGGACGGTGTTCGGATCGTGCAAGAAATTCTGCCCCAGTTTCTTCGTTGGAGTGACATCCAACTTCTCCGCCAGGGCGCGAATCTCCGCGGGGCCGAGCAATTCCACACCGGGCGTATTGGCGCTGTTGTCCATCGTCATAGCTTTCTAGAGTACTAGCTCGCACCAAAAACACCCTGCTTCGCCAACACAGTGTTGTGCCTGCGAAGCAGGGTGTGAGAATATACGGCGCAATGCACGCCGGAGATTCGCGAGAGGTTTTAGCGAATGCCCAGGGAGGCGGTGCAGGCAGGCCACGCGCCCCAGCCCTGTGCGGCCTGAACCTTGGAGGCCACCGCAATCTGCTGCTCGCGGGTAGCCATGTGCGCGGACGGTGCATAAGCGGTGCCACCGAAACCTGCCCAGGTGGACGGGGTGAACTGCAGGCCGCCTGAGAAGCCGTTGCCGGTGTTGATGGACCAGTCGCCGCCGGACTCACACTGCGCCAGGGAGTCCCACACGCCACCGCCGGCCACTGCCGGTGCTGCCGCACCGGTGTTGCCACCCTCGTTGGAGTCATCAGCGGATGCGCCATCGGAGCTGTCTTGGGAGGCCCCGGAAGCATCGGCGTCAGCAGACTCCTCCACCTTCTTGGTGCCGCGGGCGATCTTGGCCGGCTCAGCCTTCTCCAGGACCTTTTCCTTGATGACCTCGTTGGATTCGGTGTGGCGGTTGACCACAACCATCTTGTAGGTCTTCTGGGTCTTGCCAGACTTGCCCTCCTCGAGGACCTTCTCCTCGCCCTCCGGCAATTCCGGATCCTCCACGTAGACCGGGTCCATCTCGGTGGTCTCGGTGGTCTTGTAGACGTGCTCTGCAACCTGAGCGACCTTGATGGTCATGCCCTCAGTGACCGGAGCATCAAGAGACGGGGACACGCGGTCGTTGTCGTCAACGCCCAAGTTGCGCTCCTTGACCACGTCGGCCACGGTCTTGGCCGCGATCTTGGTGTAGGACACCTTGCCGCCGTTGTTGATCTTGACCAGCTTCGGGGTCACCACGTCGAGGTTCATGCCCTCGGTGAGCTTGTCATCGCCCTTTACTTCGCCGTCACCAACGGTGATAGCGGCGCCTTCTTCGGCACCGTCCAGGGAGCTCATGAGGTCGTCGATGGTCAGGGCCGTGGAGGTGACATCCTGGCTCTTGCCATCGATGGTCACGGCGACCTGCTTGGCGGTGCGGACGGTGATGTTCTCGCCGTTGTTCAGCTTCTCGGACGGAGCCGGGTAGACAACGTCATCCTGGCCGACCTCGACGCCTGCTGCTTCCAGTGCACCCTCGACGTCGCCGGAGAAGGTAGCCAGCTCCATTTTCTCACCATTGAGGTCAACGGTGATGTCCTTCTGAGCGCCAGCGGCCACAACACCACCGACCACCAGGGTGCCTAGCACGCCGCCGGTAGCCAGGCGCAGGGGAACGGAGTGGGAACCGTTGAGGCGCTTGAGCTGATTAGAGGTAGACATAGATTCCTCGATCTCTTCTGTTAAAGAACTAACTGTTGGATTTCTCTAGCCCGCGAACCAATGCGGGTTGCACGAGACGACTTTGAATAACGATACGGTAACAGTCCGTGACAGTCCAAGAAAAAACCAAAACGCCTTTCACTGCGTGCGCTGCTTTCACATAGACCACAGCGCATGCCTTTTACCTGCAGAAAGTCCCGGGGGTGACGATCCTCACATAACGTAATTTTGGTGCGGACTGGTGACAGCTTTCAGCTAAGAAAGGCCGTAAACCCTGTCGAAGGTTGCGTTCACAGCCGCGGCCACCGCGGCCACGTCCTCCCCACGTGCCTCGGCCACACACAGGGCGGTATGCCCGATGAGGCTTGGCTCGTTACGTGCGCCACGGAATGGCTCGGGAGTCATGTACGGCGCATCCGTCTCGATGAGGAACTGCCCAGCCGGTGCCAGGGCCGCGGCCTGGCGCATCTCTTCATTGCGCTTAAACGTCACGTTACCGGCAAAGGACAAGACATAACCTCGGTCGAGCGCTTCCTTGGCCACCTCCAGCGGCGAGGAAAAACAGTGCAAGATGGTCTCCTTCGGCGTCGGTGCATCCGCCAGCACCCGCAGGAGATCGGCGTCGGCCTCGCGGTTGTGGATCATCAGTGCCTTACCATGTTCCACGGCCTTATCGATATGCCAGCGCAGCGCTTCTTCCTGTACCTCCAGCGGGGCGGTGTCTTCCGGGGAGTGCTTAATCCAGTAGGTATCCAGGCCTGTCTCCCCCACCGCGACGCAGCGCGGATCGGCGATCATCTCCTCCAGGCGCGCCTTCGCGGCGTCGTCAAGCTCGCCCGCCCGGGTCGGGTGCACGGCACACGCCGCCCACACGCGATCGTTAAAGTGCGCCGCCCGCAACGCCAATTCTGCCTCGTCCACACCGTCGCCCACGGTGCAGATCTTCTCCACCCCGGCCGCCACGGCACGCTCGACAAAGGCGTCCACCTCCGGCTTGTCCACCGCCTTGCACGAGGCCAGATGTGTGTGCGCATCTACGAGGTGCGGAATAGTCTGGGCGGGCACGGGCTGAGGACGGGGCTTCTTATTCGACATGGCTGCCATTATAGGAACCCGCCCGCGAGTAAAGTAGGCGGACATGATTATCCGGAACGCTGAAGCCGCTGACATTCCCGCCATCACCTCCATCTACAACTGGGCGCTGACCGACACCGATCTCTCCCCCGTGCCGGGCCCGGTGACGGAGAAATCCCGCCAGGAATGGTTGGAAGGAATCCAGGCTGACGGCTTCCCCGTGTTCGTCGCCGTAAGCGAGCAGAGCGACGCCGGTGTGGCAGGCTCCACCCCGGGCACAATCCTGGGCTTCGCCGGCTATTCGCAGCTTGCTTTCGATGCCCTGTTCCCCAACACCGTTGAAGACACCATCTACGTCTCCGACGCCGCGCGCGGGATGGGCGTGGGCAATGCCCTGCTGGGTGCCGTGGTCGAGCACGCCCGCGCCAACGACTACGTGCATTCCATCATTTCCTATATCGCGGCCAACAACGAAGCGTCCCTGCGGCTGCACGAAAAGCACGGCTTCGCCATCGCCGGCACCCTGTTCGGCATCGGTGAAAAGCAGGGCAAGAAACTAGATCTCGTCCACCTCCAGCTGCTTCTCGACGGCCCCTCTCACCAGGAGCGCACCGAGGCCTTCCACCGCGCTCGCTCGAGTTCCCGCACTGGCTCCAACTCCAACTGAAACGCGTAGCAGTCAACGGGTTCACGCGCGCGCCGCGGCCTGCAATTCCTCATCCACGGTGATGTTGCGCGCCGCGCGGTAGCCAGTGAACACCATCGCAATATTGAAGGCCATAAGGCAGGCGAACACCGGTGCCCAGGTCCCCCAGGTGGCGTGCACAACCCCCACGAGCAGCGGCCCCAACCCCGCGGCCAAGTATGCCCAGGGCTGTACAAACCCGGACAGGCGCGCGGTGGTCAGCGGACTGCGTGTGCGCCCTGCTAACAATCCCAAGACGAGTGTGAAACACTGACCGCCGATACCCAACAGCACGGCCCACAGCAAAGGCGCGGCCGTGGGGGCGAAGAAGATCCCGCACCACCCCGCCAACGTCAGCAGCGCCAGCGCCACCGGTAGCGGCTGGATGTTGCTGAAGCGGCCGATAGCCCACGGCATGGCCACCCCGCCCAGGATGTTAAACACGCCGATGATGGCCAGTGCCCATGACGCCGTCTCCCGCGGGATCCCGGCGTCCACGAACATTGTGGGCAGCCACCCCATAATCACGTAGGCAGTGGTGGCCTGGAAGCAGAAAAACGCCATGAGCGACACCGCGGTGCCGGACTTCCAGATCGGCACCGCATCAATGGCCTCCGCCGTGGCAGCGGTGTCAATGGCCTCAGCTCCAGTGGGAGCAGCAACGGTATCGGCGGCGGCAGTGCTTTCCGACGTCGTGGAGCCCGGGACGTCACGGCGGGCCCCAGCAACCACCCCCCTCCACACCAGCACTTTGGCGCCGCCCAGCACGGCCCACACGCCCAACGCTGGGCGCCACGCGGGATCCGCAAACCACTGTGCACTCAACGGCCCGACCGCACTCGATATCCCGAGGACGGCGGTATAGAGCATGGTCATCACGGTCAGCTGGCGTGGCAGCGCATGCTCTTTGATCCACGCGGGGAGCACCACGTTGCCTAGAGCGATGCCGGCGGTGACGGCGGTGGTGCCGACGAAAAACACGGGCATGCCTGACGCCATCGCGCGCACGCTGAGGCCAGCAGTAAGCAGCGCGCCGCCCAGCCACAACGTGGGGCTAAGCCCAATGCAGCGCGCCAAAGGCACGGCTCCTAAGCCCATGAGGGCGAACATGAAACCGGGAAGTGCAGTAAGCACACCCGCCGCCGCGGCGCTACCTCCCAGTTCCGTCAGGACGTCGTCAAGCACGGGCGCCAGCGACACGATGCCGGTGCGCAAGTTCAACGACGCCGCAGTGATAGCAACAAGTGCTAGACCCAGCCCGATACGCCGCGTGAGGCGACGCGGTGCTCCTGCCGAACCTGAGACGCCGGCGGCTCCAGTCGTGCTGCTCGTGATGGTTCGCTCCTTCTTAAGCTTCGTTGCCCTGAACGGGCGCCCACTCGGGGCCGGTTTCTGCCAATTCGGGATCCAGCTTGCTGACCAGCGGCTTAGGCTTGGACAACGGGGTGCCTGGCACGGCGTCGATACGCTTCCACACCGCCTGCTGCTGCGTGTAATCACCGGTGATGACGGGGTAGGTCTGCCCCTCCTCCGGTACACCGACGCCGACGACCTCGACAGGGGCGTCGTCCACGACTTCTTCGATGCGCGGGCTGGCCGCCCACTCGCCGTCGCGACCAAGGGTCTCGTGGACCTTTTGCGCCGTGTGTGGCAGGTACGGGGTGAGCATCATATTGCAGTCAGACACTACCTGCAGCGCGGTCCACAACACGGTGGCCAGACGCTCGCGCTGGTCGTCGTCCTTGGCCAGCTTCCACGGCTCCTGCTCCGCGATATAGGCGTTAGCTTCGCCCACCACGTGCATGATGGCGGTAATACCGGCCTTGAACTTGGAATGCTCCAGGTGCTCAGCCACATCGTCGATGGTGCGGGCAGCCAGATCCAGGATCTTCTTGTCCGACTCCTGCAGCTCACCCGGTTGTGGCACTTCCTTGAAGTTCTTGTGTGCCATGGACACCGTGCGATTGACCAGATTGCCCCAGCCGTTGGCCAGCTCGTTGTTGATGCGGCGCACGAACTCGTCCCACGTAAAGTCGGAGTCGGTGTTCTCCGGTCCCGCGACGGCGATGAAGTAGCGCAGGGCATCCGGACCGAAGTCCTTGAGGAAGTCCTTGACGTAGATGACCACGCCCTTCGATGAGGAGAACTTGGAGCCGGACATGGTGAGGAACTCAGAGGAGACCACCTCGGTGGGCAGGTTGAGCTCGCCTAAGGAACCTGCCTCGCCGCCCTGTGCGCCCTTGCCTGCGTAGCCTAAAAGCTCGCCCGGCCAAATCTGGGAGTGGAAGGTGATGTTGTCCTTCCCCATGAAGTAGTAGCTCAGCGCCTCCGGGTTGGTCCACCACTTCTTCCACGCCTCGGGCTCGCCGGTACGGTAGGCCCACTCGATGGAGGAAGACAGGTAGCCCACCACGGCGTCGAACCACACGTAGAGCTTCTTGGCGCCGTTGGTCTCCCAGCCCTCGACGGGGATGGGTACGCCCCAGTCTATGTCGCGGCTCATGGCGCGCGGGCGGAGATCCTCAAGGAGGTTGAGGGAGAACTTCAAGACGTTAGGACGCCAATCCTGGCGCTCCTTGAGCCACTCCTCCAGCGCACCGGCCAAGGCGGGGAGATCCAGCAGGAAGTGCTCGGTTTCCCGGAATTCCGGGGTCTCGCCGTTAACCTTGGACACTGGATCGATGAGGTCGATCGGGTCCAACTGGTTGCCGCAGTTATCACACTGATCACCGCGGGCACCGCCAGCACCACAGATGGGGCAGGTGCCCTCGATATAGCGATCCGGCAAGGTACGGCCCGTCGACGGCGACACGGCGCCCTTCGTGGTCTCCTTAATCATGTAGCCGTTGTCGTACAGCCCCTTGAACAGCTCCTGCACCACGGCGTAGTGATTACGCGTGGTGGTGCGGGTAAACAGGTCATAAGACAGGCCAAGGCCTGCCAGATCTTCCACGATCTGCCGGTTGTAGCGGTCCGCCAGCTCCTTGACGGTCACGCCTTCTTTCTCAGCCTGCACGAGCAACGGGGTGCCGTGCTCGTCCGTGCCGGAAATCATCAGTACGTCGCGCCCCCGCATTCGCTGGAAACGGGCGAAAACGTCCGAAGGAACACCGAAACCCGCCACATGTCCAATGTGGCGGGGTCCGTTTGCGTAAGGCCATGCGACGGCAACAAGTACTGGCAAAGTCATGGGGCCTAGTTTATCGTGACGCGCCTACAAGGCACAGTCGAGGGGGCTGTTTCCCCGCGACCATCCCCGGCGCACTGCGCGCTATTTGGCCTTCTTGGCGGCCTTCTTAGCATCCTTCAAAGACTCGCGGTACTCACGCTGCGCACGCTGTGCCTTATTGGTGCGGATCTGGCGCATGCGCTCCTCGCGGATGAGGCGGCGCTCGCGGGCCAGCTTGCGACCGAAGATCTGCTGCTCGCGGATGTCCTGGTAGATGACATCGTTGCGTAGGTCCTTGACGATGGCGAACATCAAGGCAACCAGAATGATCAGGAACGGCGACGCTGCAACGATAGTGACGTTCTGCAGGTTAGACAGCGCATCCTCGTTAGCCAGCAGCAAGGTAATGCCCACCAGCGCCGTGAGAACTCCCCACGATGCAGACAGCCAAGGCTTTGCATTGACACTGCCGTTCTGCGACATTGACCCCATCACTGTGGACGCAGAGTCCGCAGAGGTGATGAAGAACGTGCCCAGGAGAATCATCGCAACAATACCCGCGACGAAGCCACCAGGCAGCGTGTGCAACAGGTTGAACAACTGACTTTCAGCGCTGCCATCGCCCCAGATCGACTGACCGGTCTGCTCGAAGTGAATAGCGGTGCCGCCAAAGATGGCAAACCATACGGTTGACACACCGGCCGGGATGAGCATGACGCCAACACAGAACTCACGGATGGAGCGGCCACGGGAAATACGCGCCAGGAACATACCGACGAACGGCGACCAGGAGATCCACCATGCCCAGTAGAAGATAGTCCAGGAACCCAGCCACTCACCGGCGGTGCCGTTGGCATATTCGGCGGTACGGCCGATCATCTCAGTGAACTGGTCCAGGTAGGCGCCCACCGAACCCGGAATGAGGTTCAGGATGTTGATCGTCGGGCCCAGGACGAACACGAAGATGGCCAGGATCGCAGCCAACACCATGTTCGCGTTAGAGATGTACTGAATACCCTTGCCCACGCCGGACATGGCGGACAGCACAAACGCCAGGGTCAGGACGGACACGATGCCCACCAAGAGCATGTCGCTGGTGTCTTCCACGAGCCCAGATGCTTTCAGACCGGAGCTGATCTGCAGCGCACCCAAGCCCAGGGAGCAAGCGGTACCGAAGACGGTGGCGAAAATCGCGAGGATGTCAATGATCTTGCCGACCCAGCCGTCGGCGGCCTCCTTACCGATCAATGGCACGAAGGCCGAGGACAACAGCTGCTTACGGCCGATGCGGAAGGTGGAGTACGCGATGGCCAGGCCCACGATGGCATAAACCGCCCACGGGTGCAGCGTCCAGTGGAACATTGCGGATGCCATCGCGGCGGAAACTTCATTGGGCTCATGCCCGGGCACACCATTTCGGTAGAACGTCAATGGCTCCGAGGCACCGTAGAACATTAGGCCGATGCCCATACCAGCGGCGAACATCATGGCGATCCAGGACGTGGTTTTGAACTCGGGTTCCTCGTCCATGGCGCCTAATTTGATGGTGCCAAACCGCGAGACCGCGATGGCGAGTACGAAGGCGACGAATACCGTGCCAAACAGGACGAAGGCCCACCCGACGTTGTTGACGACAAAGCCCAGCGCATCTTCAGAGAAGGTAGCAAAGCTTTCCGACGCCCCCAAGCCCCACGCCACGATGCCGGCGATGAGGATCGCGGTAGGGATAACGATGCCCCAGTCGATTTTCAGATTTCGCGAATCCGCGATGAGATCCACTTCCTCCGAAACGTGGAGCTTGTTGGGATCAATCTCCACGTCGCTATCCAGGATGTACGCCAGCTGTTCCGTCGCGGACTGCTGTTCTAATTCTTCCGTCGCCAAAACTTGCTGCGTGTCGTCCTGTGCACCTTGGTTCGCTACTACTTCTTCACTACTGCCGTCACTGTGCGGTGCTCTACTCTTCGAATTCTCTACTTCTGACTGATCCATACTCTCTACTTTGGGAAAAACTTCCCGCGCTGGCAAACCATACGGCCGTTATCTTTGCCAACGCACTACCAATCCGCATGCACGAATTTCTCGGGTTGCTGGTAATGGCCTGTCAACCTTGCATCGTCGAGATGCTGTCAAAATACGGGCACCACCTGCCCGCTTACCGCGCGCCGTTGCACGCTCTGCACATGCGTACACAGGTAAACATTAACAACACTGACCATCAGCCGTAACAATTAGATAACAAACGTAATAACGTTCCGCTTCTGTCAGCACTCGCCTAGTTTTTGACCGCCCTAGGCCCGGGCCGCCACCACGGCGTCGTAAAGCTCGCGCACCGAGACCGTGGTCCCCTTCGCCGCCTCCTTACAGGCCGGTTTGAGCTTCATCCCGCCTTCCACAAGCTCGTTCACGCGCGGAATCAAATCTGCGGCACTCATCGCACCGTCGACAGCCGCAGCGCCATCCAACACCACGCTGATCTCGCCACGCGCGTTGCCCTCCTCCGCCCACTCAGCAAGCTCCTGGAGGCTACCGCGCTTTATTTCCTCATAGGTCTTGGTCAACTCTCGGCAGACCGCACCCCGGCGTGTGGGGCCCAGTAACTCCGCGGCGACGGCAAGGGTGTCGGCGATGCGGTGCGGTGATTCAAAGAACACCACAGCTCGGGATTCCTGGCGTAGTGATTCCAGCCAGGCCTTCTTCTGTCCAGGTTTGCGCGGTGCGAAACCATCAAAAATGAAGTGCCCAACGCCCAGCCCCGACAGCGCCAGCGCGGTCGTCACCGCGGAAGGCCCCGGCAAACAGGTCACGGGAACCCCCTGCTCGAGCGCCGCGACCACCACGACGTGTCCGGGATCGGAGACCACCGGCATTCCGGCGTCAGTCACCACCAGTACTGTTCCGCGACGCGCGGCATCGAGCAGCCCCTCTACACGTGCCTGCTCGTTGTGGTCGAAATTGGAGACGACCTTGGCGGTCACTTCTACCCCTAAGGCGCTTGCCAAGGCCTTCATGCGGCGCGTGTCCTCCGCGGCGATAACGTCGGCTGTGGCCAGGGCATGCACGAGTCGGGCGCTGGCATCACCGATATTTCCCAGTGGCGTCGCTGCCATCACCACCCCGCGCGGCAACGGCTCGAGATCGAGGGCTGCGAATACGTCACCCAGGCCTGTGCCGACCTTCGGGTCACGTCCTGCGTCGCGCCGTGCGCCACGCCCCGCGACGTCTCGATTTCCCACGCCGATTTCTACACCACTCATGGTCTCCAGCATGGCACAGGTGTATCGCAGTAAGCAGGTGTGGCCTAGAATAATGCGCGTGACTGCCTTAACCACAAAGTTTCACTCGCCCTCGGGCCGCCGCGCCTCCCGACACTCGACTCAACAGCGCCCCGTCCCGCCGCGGCCGCTGACGGTCCCGTGGTCGCGCGCCGACACCGTCTCTACCGTGGTCATCGCGGTATTGGCCCTGATCACCCGCTACGCTGGGCTCACCTTACCGGTGTCCAAGGGCACCCCCATCTTCGATGAGAAGCACTACGTACCCCAGGCCTGGGACATGGTGCGTAGCTGGGACAACCTCTTCATCGGCGGCATCGAATCCAACCCCGGTTACGGGCTGGTGGTGCACCCGCCTTTAGGTAAACAGATCCTCGCACTGTCTGAGGCAATGTTCGGCTATACGCCGCTAGGTTGGCGCTTCCTCACCGCCGCCTTCGGCGTGGGTGTTGTCCTCCTAGTAATGAACATGGCGCGCACCATTTCGCAATCCTGGCAGGTAGCCACTTTCGCCGGGCTCATCGCAGTATTTGACGGTGTGCTGCTGGTCTCTTCGAAATTCGGACTGCTCGATATCTTCCAGGTCTTCTTCATTGTTGGCGCTGCCTGGGCCTTGGTTAATGACCACGGCCAGATGCGCGCGCGTATTCATGAGGCATTCCACTCCGGCAACATGGGCACCTCCGAGTTTGGGCCGCGTTTTGGTTTCCGGTGGTGGCGTTTTACCGCCGGTGTCTTTCTTGGTTTGGCACTCGCTGTGAAGTGGACGGGCCTGTACTACATCGCGTTCTTCGGCCTGATGTCAGTGTTCGGGGATTTGGCTTTGCGACGTCGCTACGGTGTCAAGCGCTACATCACCGGCACCCTCCTGCGCGACACCCCGGCCGCCCTGGCCTCACTAGTCGTGGTTCCCATCGCCCTGTACGTATGGTCCTGGCGCGCCTGGTTCGCTTCAGAGACCTCCGTGTACCGCCACGCTAAAACCGACGGCACCATCGCCGACGGCTCCTGGTTGCAGCTTCTGCCGGAAGCGGTGGCCGGATGGTTCCACTATCACTGGTCGGTCCTTCAGTTCCACACTGAGCTCACGACCTCCGGCGGGCACTCCCACCCCTGGGATTCCAAGCCGTGGGCGTGGTTGGTCAGTGCCCGCCCGATCCTCTACTACTCCTCCACCGGGCTGGAGTGCGGCGAAGGGGGCGCGGCGACGTGCCGTCGGATGCTCTATCTCTTCGGCACCCCGGCGGTGTGGTGGCTCATCGTCCCGGCCATCGTCTGGGCACTGTGGTGCCTGTTCATCCGCAAGGATCGTCGCTTCCTCGTGCCGGTGGTGGGCTTCGCCGCGGGCTTCCTGCCATGGCTGGCAAATTTCGACCGCCAGATGTATTTCTTCTACGCCACGGCGCTCATTCCATTCGTCATCGTGATTTACGCACTGGCATTAGGGCGACTCGTCGGTCACGGGCCCGTGGTCAAGAACAAGGCTGTCACGGCGTTAGCGCGACGCCCCATTACTTGGGGAACGTTTGCTGCCATCGCTTACCTGGCGCTGGTTATCGCCATGTTCTGCTATTTCTCCCCTATTTTGTACGGCTATACCGTCAGCGATGCCTGGTACAAGTCGCTCATGTGGCTGCCCAGCTGGTCTTAACCTCCAGCCCGCGGCGCTTCAACTAAGAGCGAGTCTACGGAGCGCGTACCGGCCTTAGGAGCCGAGAGCCCGCCAAGCACCGGGGATGCTGAACCCGCGCTCGGCGGCCCACATCGCGACGAGCGCCACGGCACTCACACCGGTGGCCCCCAGGAAGTACAGCTGAGCCGCAGCAGCTTGTCCCAACGCGATGTCACGCACCGCGAAGCCAAGGCTGAAGACGAACATCGTCCCCATCACTGCCAGGAGGCTCACCGCGGCAGGAGGGCGATACGCCACGAAACCCAGACCAGCCGCCAAACCCAACCGCACCGCGGCAGCCTCCACGAGCGCAGCGGCCTGCTCGGGGCGTGCGTCAGGGCTGAGAACCTTTTCCCCCGCACCATCGGTGTCCACGAATTGCGGTACAGCCGAGGAATCCACCAGCAGCGCCACTGCCCAGGCTAAAAACAGCAACGCCAGAAGCACGAGGCCTACCCGCGAAACCGCGATGCCGCGGGCACGGGCACTCGCGGCCCGCCGCCACTGGGGCTCGACACCCGCCAGAATGACGTCCGAGAGATTCTCCGGCGGCGCCATTCCGTCTCCGCTGGATTCGGGAAACAGTGCGACTCCGCTCAACGCCACCAACTGTTCTTGGAAAGCGGCGCACTGCGCGCATTCGGCGACGTGGGCGTCTACGGCGTCATCGGGCATTCCGGTTTTCTCGCCGTCAACGCGTGCCGACAGCGCGGTCTGCACCTGCTCATGGCTCAACACGGGCCAACACCTCATCTAGGCTGGCACGGCCAGCTCCAAAGACCACGATCATGAGCAGCGCCACCGCGAGGACCATGGTGTATTCCAACCCGCCCTGAGCAACGAAGAACCCTTGAGACAGGTGCACAAAGTACAGCGCCATTACGGCGAGCAACGCCAACAGACCGGCGATAAGGGTCGTGAGTAACCCGACTGCCAACATCGCACCGCCGAGCATCTCGCCAATCGCGGCAATATACGCTGACAGCTGCGGCTGCGGCACGCCCCACGCCCCGAACTGGCGCGCGGTATCAGTGATTCCGGTGAGGAACATCTTGTCCACCCCGTGCGCGATAAACACAACGCCGAGACAGATACGCAGCAGCAATAAGGCGGCATCACGAACGGCGGGTCTATCCATGGGCAATACACTACCTTGTAGCGCGCATCCACCGCGAAAGGACAAACCTTCTCCTCGCTATGCTTGTCCTATCCGATAAGACGGAACGGCACAGAAAGGAATAGTGCCTTGACTCTTGGCGTCAATGAGATTGTGGTACATGCGACCATCACTACCCCGGTGGGGCTTCTCGACGTCGCGGCCACCGAGCGTGGCATCAGCCACGTGCGCTTCGTGGTCACGGGGTCCGGAGAGCCTGAAGATGCCGGCGAAAGGCACGCACCATCTTCCGCTGAAGAGCAGGCAGCGCGAGCTCACTTAGCCCACGGCGTCCGAGAGCTCGGAGCCTACTTCGATGGCGAGCTCAAAGATTTCTCCGTACCGCTGGACTATAACTTTCCTTCTTCCTTTCGCGGCCGCGCGCAGGCCGCGTTGACCCGTATCCCCTACGGCGCAACGTGCACGTACAAGGATCTCGCGGCGGCAGCGGAGAGCCCCAAAGCGGTGCGCGCCGCAGGTGGGGCATGCGCGCATAACCCGCTACCCATTTTTATCCCCTGCCACCGCGTGCTCCCCTCCACCGGCGGTTACGGCTTCTATATCGGCGGCCCGGAAGCGAAACGTTGGCTCGTAGAGTGGGAAAAGAATCATCCCTCGCCACATTCTTCAGGCGGGGAACCGCAGCTATCGTTCAGGCAGTCTAACCAGCCATGACTAACGCAACGAACACCCCCAACTACAGCTACGATAGCTACCCAGAATTCCCGGAATACCAGGAGAACATCATGTCTTTCGCCGCCCCCGGAAGTGAGGACCCCACCACGGGGCTCATCGTTGGTCCAGACGGGCATCTGCGCCCGCCGTGGGCAGCTCAATCACCGGATTTGCAGGAGTACTACGACTCGGAATGGGGCGTGCCCGTTCACGGCGAGGCCGCCATGTTTGAGCGCTTGTGCCTTGAGGGCTTTCAAGCGGGGCTGTCGTGGCGCCTGATTTTGAAACGCCGACCACTTTTGAGGGAAGCCTTCGCGGGCTTTGACCCCGACGTCATCGCTGAATGGGACGAGGCAGAAGTGGAACGCCTGCTCGCGGCTCCGGGAATGATCCGGAATCGGCGAAAGATAGCAGCCGTACTCAACAATGCGCGGGCCACGGTGGCATTACGCGACGATGCGCAGGATCGCGGCCCGCTGGACACACTCATCTGGTCCTACCAACCAGACTTCGCTCCAGAGATTAATCACGTCGCGGATATCCCGTCGACGTCGCCGGAGGCCGCTGCCTTGTCGAAGGAACTCAAGGCGCTGGGATTCAAGTTCGTAGGCCCCACCACGATGTTTGCACTTTTTGAGGCGACGGGAATCGTGGACACCCACGTGCCGGGAGCCTTCCGCGCCCCGCACTTCGCGCGGCCGGAATAGCAGCGCACCTCGGTCTAGCTCACGCGCCGCTCGGAAAGCTCGTCGCGCAGCTGGCGGCGATTGACGATGCCGAATTCTTCGTGGTCGTCCTCAGCATCGAGGTAGGTCACCGGGAGGTGGTGGAAATCTACCGATTCGTCGTCGGTCTCCACAACCACAGCGCCTGGGCGTCGCAGCTTGCGCGGAATAGCCAGCTCTTCGTCCTGCGCATTGCGGACGCCCAGGCGGGCACGGCGCAACTGGTAAATGCGGCGGGCACGCAGCTGCTGCTCCTGGCGCACCTGGGTGCGCAACGCCACAAGGTAAGCCACGGTGATAACGGCGGCCACAGCGACGACCGCCCACATCCAGCCGCCCAGGATGATGCCCAGCGCGACAAACAAGACATCGGCTACCGCCAGCCCGATGAGGGTGCGCTGGCGACGCTGGTAGCGGTCCGCCGAGTTGCGCTGATCCGCCACTGGGTCCCAACCGCCGCGGCCGCGACGCTTTTCCGCGAAGGCGATTTCGTCCTCGGTCAGCTCGTTAGACTCAGACATCGCACTGACTGCAGTCGACCGCGCGGCATCATCCTGAGCCTCGGGTTCCTGTGCCTCAGCGTCGTGTGGCTCTTCAGCGTCGGCAGCAACACCAGATCCATCGGCCTGCCCGGCAAGGTCGGACTCGCGATCAGATACGCCCGGGTACATCAGATCAACCGGTGAAGTAAAGGTTTCATCCAGAGCGTAGGCATCTGCGGCGGGCGCGAGGCGCGGAGCCATCGCTTCGAACTCCGCGCCACCAGCGCGCTGCCCCTGGTTTTTCTCGTCATGGGTGGTGGTGCCGTCGGTGTCCTGAGCTTCCCCAGTAGAAACCTGCGCCTCCTGGGCACCCGCGACCGTGGCATCATCAGCATCCGCTGCAGCGTGCCCATCGGCGGCGTCCGCCTCTTCACCCTCCGCAACGAGCTCACCGTCAACGATGTCCGCACCGTTGGATGTCTTGGCATGACCGGAGCGGGCTGCCTCAGCAGGATCGCCATCTTCTGTGATCAGCTCGTAGTCGTCGTCCACGTCGGCGTAGCCATCGTGACCGCTGGTCACAGGAACCGCCGCGGCGAGCTCTAGATCCGCAGCATCATCATGGCGGTGAATATCCTCCGCACTCACCTTCGGACGCGGAGCAACCGGCACGGCACCCGAGTCGCCTTCAAACAGCACGCGGGTCTCGTCATAAGCCTCGCCAGAGCGACGAATTGGCCGCTGGCCACGCAGCAAAATGGGAGCCAGCACAAAAAGCCACACCACGATGATGAGGACAATGGTTACGCCTGGTGACACGGAGATAAACCTTCTTAAAAACTCGGAGGCAAGTTCTTACTTATGTCACCTAAGAGTAGCGACGATTCAATGGCCGCACCGGCCACGCCACGCTACGCAACAGCAAAATCCAGCGAACCCGCAGAAACCCGGACTTAGTCCACAGCTCGGCCGGCCGCGCGCAACCGGCCCACGCATGTGGTCGGGAAGTCGTCGCGGTTCAGCGCCATGAGGTGGTGGTCTTCCCAGCGGCCATTGATATGTAAATTGCGCCGCAGGTAGCCCTCCTCGCGGAAACCGTTGGTCTTCAACACGGCACCGGATGCCGGGTTGGACGGCATATATGTTGCGGTCACGCGGTGTAGTCCCACGCGGGCGAAGGCGTGGTCTACGCCGAGGGCACACGCGGCCGTCGCTACGCCGCCGCCCATAAACATCGAGTGCACCCAGTAGCCCACCCAGCACTCGCGAACACCACCGTGCTGAATGTTGCCCAGCGTGACCTGGCCAGCGAACTCGCCGTCCACGTCGATGACGAAGGGAACCACGCTCCCCTCCTGGGCCGCGCGACGAATAAAGCTGAAATGCTGCCGCCACGATGGCGCAGAGTGGGTTTCTTCCCAGCCGCCGTGAGGCGTGGGTTCCACGGGACGCAGCCACGACTCGTCGATAAGGCGGGTGGCTCGCCACGCTT
Organism: Corynebacterium incognita; assembly: GCF_014217255.1. NCBI lineage: Bacteria > Bacillati > Actinomycetota > Actinomycetes > Mycobacteriales > Corynebacteriaceae > Corynebacterium > Corynebacterium incognitum. Next base: position 1,959,973 of record NZ_CP059404.1, on the reverse strand, counting down.
CCCCGTCGCTGTGCATGAGCGGTCGGAGCCGCAGCCGTGCTCCGCGCCTGAAGGTCGTGGAAGGCGGGAGGATGACCTGCGGGGTCGCCTCGGGCCAACCGGGATGAACCGGATGCTTGTCCCCGGTGGCCGCGGAATTCGTCTTTCGCTGGGCGAGGCCGAAGTAGTTAAACATGTCTGTGGCAGTGCCTTTGGTGGTCGGTCGGAACTCGCTCGAACAATTCCTGCTCTGCTGCGAAGGTCTAGGACGCCCCAGGCGAGAGGAACATGACGTCGACGATGTCACCGGGGCGGACGTTGGTGACGTCCTCAGGAATGCGAATCATGGCATTAGCCTCCGCAAGCCCTGCGAGCAGGTGCGCTGGGGCGCCGGCCGCGCCACTCAGGCCCTCTACCAGGTAGTCCGAGGTTTCCGCGTCGCGCATGAGCCGTGCGCGGATATAGCCGCGACGGCCCGGGCGGGAATCGATGTGGTTGAGCGCACGGGCGCGCACCACCTTCCGGAAGGGCTGCCGTTTGCCCAAAGAGATACGGATCAAAGGTCGCACGAAGACCTCGAAGATTACCAAGGCTGAGACCGGGTTCGACGGCAACAGGAAGGTCGGCACGCGTTCGTCGCCGAGTAAGCCGAAGCCCTGCACCGAGCCCGGATGCGTGGCCACGCGGGAGGAGTCCACCTCGCCCAGGGAATCCACGATGTCACGCATAACCTGCGCGCCCTCGCCGCCCACGGCGCCCGAAATGATGAGAACTTCACTGCGCGCCAAGTGAACTTCGAGAGTTTCCTTGATCCGGCGGGGCTCACCCTCCGCGATGCCAACGCGGGTGACGTCGGCGCCCGCTTCCTTCGCTGCCGCCGCCAACGAGTAGGAATTGACGTCGAAGACCTGCCCGAGGCCCGGCTCGCGGTCAACGTCCACTAGTTCCGCGCCGAAGGACACGATGGTGACTCGGGGACGCGGGTATACCAGCACTTTGTCGCGTCCCACCGCAGCCAACAGGCCGATCTGGGCTGGTCCTAACACGGTGCCGGAGGTCACCGCGACGTCACCAGGCTGGATATCGTCGCCGACACGGCGCACGAAATCACCGGAGCGTACTGGTCGCTGCGCTACCACTCGCTTGCGGCCGCGATCGGTCCACTCGAGAGGCAGCACGGCGTCGGCAAGCGTCGGCAACGGTGCGCCGGTGTGGACCCGCACAGCCTGGCGAGGCTGCAGACGCAGAGGCTGCCGGGAGCCCGCCGGAACCTCACCGACGACGGGAAGGGAGCGTTCGCCAGGTTCCTCCGCGCGTGACGCCCGCGAGGATGCCGCGTCCCGGCCCTCGTCTCCTTCGTTGTCCGTCTGCGTGGCGCTGGGGCGGCGGCGCAGACCGCGCTCGCCACCGACGTCCACAGCACGGACGGCGTAGCCGTCGATGGCAGCTTGCGGGAAACCCGGGAGCGGCTGGTTGGCCTGCACTTCCTCGGCGCACATGAGGCCCAAGGCATTGGCGATGGCGATGCGAACAGGCTCCGGCCTGACAGCGGCGTCAGTGATAAATGCCAACTGTTCGTCAACGGAACGCATGTCTTTCCCGCACCTTTCTTCTTACCTTGTGAGAAGCCTTGTTAGAAGTTTGTTTTTCTTGCCTCAGTGCTTTCCCCGGACCGCGACGCTTTAGACGTCGGCGTCGGCGGAAATTCCATGGCTGGCCTCGTAGTCGGCCATGATCTTCTTGATCTGCTTGTACAGCGCCGGGCCGTACTTCGGGTGTTGCAGACCAAAGTCTACGTTGGCGGGGATATATCCACCGGGATTACCCAGATCGTGACGCTTACCCTTATGCACCACCACATGCACTGGGTGGCCTTCCTGGATCATGAGCTCGATGGCGTCGGTGAGCTGCAGTTCGCCGCCCTTGCCTGGGGTGATGCGTCGCAGCGCATCGAAGACCTTGCGGTCGAGCAGGTAGCGGCCGGTGGCCACAAGAGTGGAGGGGGCGTCTTCGGGTTCCGGCTTCTCCACCATGCCCACCACCTTCTTCACTTCGTCGGCGGGCAGGCCGGCGACGGCCTCAGCATCGGCAATATCAAAGACGCCGTAGTTAAAAGTTTCCTCGCGGGAGACCTCGAAGGCGCACAGCACAGAGCCGCCGAGTTCCGCGCGCACCGCGGCCATCTTGGCCATGACGTCTGCGGGCATCACGATGTCGTCGGGAAGCATGACAGCAAAGGCTTCTTCGTCATCATCCAGCACCTGCTCCGCCAGGCCCACGGCATGCCCCAGGCCGAGGGGCTTGTCCTGCTCCACGGCGATGGGGTGAATGAGCCCGTTGGCGCGCGCCACCTTTTCCGCCTGCTCGTCCTTGCCCCGCTCCTTCAGGATGGAGATAAGCTCAGGGAACTGCTCAAAGTGGCGCATGATTTCCTGCTTGTCCGGGGCGGTGATGACGGCGAGGCGCTCCGCCCCGACATCGGAAGCCTCCGCGGCAATTAACTCAATGCCAGGAGTGTCGACCACCGGAAGCAGCTCTTTGGGCACCGTCTTGGTGGCGGGCAGGAAGCGGGTTCCCATTCCGGCCGCGGGGACAACGACGGTACGCACCCCATGCGCGGGGGCCTGCTCTGGTTTTTCCATACCGGAAACCTTACCTGTTCACCCTGCGGTCTCCGTGTAGCGCTACACCTTTTGTTGCGGCCCGCGGTGGGGTGATGCAGTCCACCGCCGTACCCCACTGCCTTCTCGACATAGAATTGCAGTATGCAAGCACCCCATAACCAGCATTCCCCCATCGCCGCAGCCAAGAAGGAGACGCGCCGCCGACTCTTTGCCCGGCGCCGAGGATTGCTTGCCGACGATCGCGCGCTCTACAACGCTGCGCTGCGCACTCACCTCGTGCGCTTTCTCGAGGATCAGGAAGCCCGCACGGTGGCGGCCTATTCCCCGCTTGGCTCGGAGCCGGGTGGTCCAGAGCTGGTCTCCGTACTTGCGGAGTCGGGGTTAGAAGTCTGGCTTCCCGTCTCCCTGCCCGACGGCGAGTTGGAGTGGGCACTTTTTACCGGCACAGACGATATGGATGATGGCGCGCTGGGTATTTCGGAACCTATTGGGGCGCGTCGCGGGAATGAGCTCCTGCAAGAATGCGACGTAATAGTCGTGCCGGCGCTGGCAGCAAATGCTGCGGGTGTTCGTCTGGGCAAGGGTGGCGGATACTACGACCGGGCCCTGGCCACCGCCCCGTCCACGACCCGCATAGTTGTGCTTTATGACCACGAGCTCGGCGTAAACCTCCCGGTGGAAAAACACGACGTCGCTACCGGCTGGGCAGTGACTCCCTCGGGCGTACACGCCTTTCCTTGAGGCAAGGAGGGAACCGTTCGCCCGAGCGCACCAGTCCAATGAGGCATGGCCCAGACTTCTCCTCCACGCTCAGCCGCGCTGGCCGCGCTCACCCGTCCCGGGCATCGACGAATCGTCGCCCTGCGCTATTTCTTGGCGGCGGTTCTGACGCTATGCGCCGGCGTCATCGCCCTTCAATCCGCCACCGAGCACCCGCACGTGGTGGTCTTTACCCGCGACGTCCCCGCGGGTACGGAGCTAAGCGCCGGTGATGTGGAACTGCGTCGCGTCCCCGAATCGTTCGTGCCACCTCAGGCGTTGACCACCATTGAAGGTGTAGAAGGGGCGGTCACAGTCGCGGCCGCGGGTGCCGGGGAAATCGTGACGCCGAGCCGCACTCTGGCCCCGGACCTCGCGCACGCGCTGGTGACCAACACCATAGCGGGCGAAGATTCCCCCTCCGCTCATAGTTCCGCACGTCTCGTGCCGATTTCTCTCGCGAACGCCGACATTATTCCGCTTCTTCATCACGGTGATACGGTGGACGTGCTCAGTCACGAATCCGAGGTAAAAGAAGACGCCTCCTCCCCGCCGGATGCCGCGGTCATTGCTGCTGGTGGAAAGGTAATTACCACGCACCTCAAGGCAAAAAATGCCGGTTCCCGCTCCCCTGCCACCATCCTGTTAGCGCTAGATCGCGAGGCCGCCCATCGAGTGGCCTCCGCCTCCCTGACTAGACCGCTCACCGTCGTGATCACCGGCGATCGTGCCAGCGTCTCCACAGGCGCCAGAGCCTTTTGACTCTCCCGCTGAGGACTCGGCGTGCGGAGGGGGTGGCACGACCGCCATGGGCGTACTAAGGTGTACGCATCACCTAGTTGTGCCATTAGGTCTATTTCTTCCCACCCTACGAAAGGTTTATGTCCATGAAGGGCTTCAAAGAATTCATCATGCGCGGCAACGTCATCGAGCTGGCGGTCGCCGTCATCATCGGTGGTGCTTTCACCGCAATCGTCACCGCAGTGACCGACAACCTCATCAACCCGCTGATTGCTTCCTTCGGTTCCACCGAGGTAGGCGGCCTGGGCTTCCTGCTGCGCGAAGGCAACGACGCGACCTTCATGGACTTCGGCGCCATCATCACCGCAGCCCTCAACTTCCTCATCATCGCAGCGGTCGTGTACTTCCTCATCGTTGCACCGATGAACAAGCTGAACGACGCCCACAAGCGCCGCCAGGGCATCGACCCTGACGCTGTCGAGCCAACCGAGACCGAGCTGCTCATCGAGATCCGCGACCTGCTGCAGGCAGAGCGTGGCAACACCACCGAGACCGGCGCCAACAACCCGCGTATCTAGTTCTCACAACTCAAGGCCTGCTTCTTCCCCAATCGTTTGAGGAAGAAGCAGGCCTTTCGTGTTTTATGTGCAGCTGAGCTCCGACTCCTTAGCCGTGGTGTGGCGGAACCTGTTCACGGTAAAATTCTTCGGCATTGGCGGGCTCGTCGGTGACTGCGTCATCATCAACGGGAACGACGCGCTCGCCGTCGGCGTCAAACGCCGACACGAAGTCAGGACGGTCAGCCTTCCGGTCATAATCTGGGGTGCGCGAAGGCTTGAATGCGCGCCTCTTCTTTGACATATGGTTTTCGCCTCGGTATCGGGGGACGTGTTCTCAGGGGATGTTCTACACGCTATAGCGCTGAAGCTGGTCTACCAGGTGGTGCACTAGCGGAATGACGGTGGCCATGCCGTCGCGCAGCGCGGCGCGCGAGGAAGCCAGGTTAACAATGACGGTGGAGCCGGACACGCCGGCGACACCGCGAGACGTGCCGGCGTCGACCGCGCCGCAGGCCAGACCCGAGGAGCACACTGCTTGGGCGATGCCGGGTACGCGCATGTCTAGTACCGCTTCGGTAGCCTCCGGAGTGCGATCGCGTGGGCCCACGCCTGTACCGCCAACGGTCAGCACCAAGTCCACGCCGCCCACCACGGCCGTCTCGATGGCCTGGCGGATCTTCGATTTCTTGGACTTCACCGTGACCGCGGCGTCAACCTGAAAGTTCCCCTCCAGCAGCAGCTCGGTGACCAGACGGTTCGCCTCCTCCGCGAAGCTTTCCGGGTGGTCGGTCACCAACACCACAAGGGCGCGGCGCTGCGGAGCGAGGTTATCCTCCTGCTCACTGGCGATGAGGAAGGCATCATCTGGTTCGGCGATATCGCCTAGACGCGAGGCGGTATCTTGCTGAGCGTTTGGCAGCGTCGTGGGGGTTTCCATCGCAGTATTACTCATCTTTCTGTCGTGTCCACCTTCGCGGGTTCGTGTCTAGTAACTTACTCGCCTGACAGCGTTACCTCTACCTGGCGAGTGTCTTCTCCTTCGCCAGAGGCCACTTCAAGGGTCACCGTCGCCCCGAACTCTTGGGTGCGGGTCGCCGCAATGAGTGAGTCCGCGCCGTCGATGATGCGGTCATCCAGCTTGGTGATGATGTCGCCTTCTTTCATTCCCGCTTTCTCCGCTGGGCTGCCGGGTTCCACGCGCACGACGAGCGCGCCGGTGGAGGCGGGGTCGCGGGCGTCCACCTGTACGCCCAGCATGGGCTGGGTGGCCTTACCCTCATTAATAAGTTGGTCAGCTACGCGCTTGGCGAACTTTGAGGGAATGGCGAAGCCCAAGCCAATGGAGCCACCTTCCTGTCGCGACGACAACGAAGCGATTACCGAGTTCATCCCCACCAGGTTGCCGTGCATGTCCACGAGCGGACCACCTGAATTACCGGGGTTGACCGCAGCGTCTGTCTGGATCGCGTCGATGAGCGAAGATTGCCCGCCGCCTTGTGCTGCCCGTACTGGGCGGTCCAACGCGGAGACAATGCCGCTCGTGACGGTCGCATTAAGGCCCAGCGGTGAGCCGATAGCGACCACGGACTGCCCCACCGCAAGGGAATCAGAATCCCCGAATTCAAGCGACGGCAAACCCGAAACGTCGTGAATCTTAATAACGCCAACATCAGTATTGACATCCGACGCAACAAACTCCGCCATGCGCTGACTTCCGTCATTCATAGTGACCTGAATCTGCCCGTCCTTGCCACCCTCGATCACGTGGTGGTTGGTCAGCACATAGCCGTCCTCGGAGATGATCGAGCCGGAGCCTTCGGCAACTCCCTGGGAGTTCGCCACCTTGATGGAGACCACTGCGGGCAAGACCTTGGACGCGACTGCCTCTACGGAGCCGTCGCTGTTTTTGTTATGCGCTGTGCTTTGCAGTGGCTTCTGCAGCGCCTCGTTGACGGTGGCGGTCGAGTTACTGCCCCGGTCACCGAGCGCCAACGCAGTAATGGTTCCGGTGGCTACGGAGCCGGCGAGCATAAGAGCCAGCGCAGTCATTAACCCTACGGACTTCTTCCCTGCCCCTTGTCCGCTTGGCGACGCCTCGGGCGCCATCTGCTGCCCCCAGAGGTCGCCGCCCTGTGGTGCTTGCCCCTGCTGGAATTGTCCCTGCGACGCGTGCCCGGCGTAGGGATTTGTGTTGCCGTACACCGGCGCCTGACTGCGCGTCGGAGTATTCGAGGCATCTCCTCCGTAGCGTGGCTGGTTCCACCCTTGGGACGAGGTTTCGGCCCCTTTCGGAGAAGGCTGGTGAGGATTCTCCGGCCGAGGCGACGGATTATTGTCTTCGTAATTCATAGGACTATTGTGCATCATACTTCTGGATGATGTCTGCAGGGCTGCTTTTAGCTCTGAGACGAATTCCTGAACGTTAGCTGTACGCAAATAGCGGCATCAGGCATTACCCAACCAGCGTTCCACGAACGCTTGGGACCGCGACATCTCGCCGTCAGCCGGTTGCGCATTGTCCGGCCGCTCACCTGGGAGCTTCGCAGCACCCGCGCCGTCGGCATTGCCTGCAGCTGCTGCTTGCCGACGTCGTTTCTCTGCGGCCTGCTGCGCGGCCACCGAACGGTGCAGCCGCGCCAAATCGTCGTCTCGAGGCTCTTGAACATCCAACTTATGTTCACCCAGTTTTCCGGGGAGCTCGACGATCATGTGGCAGCCCCCATCGCGCGATTCCTCTACACGAATGACTCCGTGGTGGCGCTCTACCACCTGCTTAACGATCGCCAGCCCCAGGCCCGAGCCAGGCATCGAGCGGGACTCCGGCGCGCGATAGAAGCGCTCAAAGACTTTCTCCCGCTCGGCCTCCGGGATACCGGGACCAGAGTCCTCAAGGTGCAGCGTCATGACGTCGTCGCGTTCTTGCGCCATGTAGACCCGCACGGTGCCACCCGCCGGCGACCACTTCGCAGCATTGTCCATTAGATTCAACGTGGCGCGGCCGAGAGCGAAGGAATCGCCGTTCATAATCCACGGGAACAGGTGCACGTCCATCGTGACATCGGTGCGGCGTCGCTTGGCACGCTCGAGCGAGATCTCCAAGACTTCTTGCAGATCGAGCTCTTCCATCGGTTTCTCTGGGGCATCCTCGCGGGCGAGGTCGACGAGATCCGAAATCAACGTCGCGAGCTCGCGCATCTGCTCCTTGATGTCCTGCTCCAGTTCGGCACGATCCTCCGCGGAGATCGAATTGGTGACCCCCGGGCGATTGAGCATCATCATCAACTCGATATTGGTCTGCATAGACGTCAACGGCGTCTTGAGCTCATGTCCGGCGTCGGCCACGAACTGCGCCTGCCGGTTTCGCGAATCTTGCAGTGCACTGATCATCTGGTTAAACGACGTGGCCAAGCTTGCCAACTCGTCGTTACCCTCTTGCGTAATCGGTCGCAGTTCGTCTGTTTTCGCGGTGTAGTCCAACGCGCGTTTCAGACGCGCCACCGGCTCGAGGCCGGTGCGGGCAGCCACGAAACCCGCGATGATGGATACCACCAAGCCGACTAGGGCAACGAGCATGAGGACCCAGCCCAAAGACACCAGAAATGTCTGCGTATCGGTCAGATCGTAGGTCATGACCACCACGGCGTCGAACTTGTTCCGCTTAGCCATCACGCGGGTATCGCCCACGGTACGGACCGAGACAAATTCTCCGTTGCGTGTCTCTTGAAACTTGCCGCCCACGGGAATCGTGTCACCAAATGTGAACTTGGTGCCCGGCGGGGACACCGACACCTGGTAACCAGGGTTGTACCGCTTGAACTGGGCCACTTCAGCCTCGATGTTGTGAGTAAACATCGGGTCCATCGTGTTTTCGAGCATCACGGACGTATTGATGTCCAATTCTCGGTCCGCAGCTCCGTACATTGTTTTGGACACAGTCCAGTACGTGGTCACCGACAGCAAGATAACCACAAAGAGCACGGTTGCCGAAGAAACGGCAGCCAAACGCCACTTCAGCGGAGTCTTACGACTCCAGCCAGATATGGTTTCGGAGACGTTTTCCTCTTCAAATTCGTCGACAGGTTGGTCGACAACGTCAACCGAATCCGGTTGCCGAAGGATCACGGCGCGGTCTCCCGGAGCACGTAACCAACGCCACGCACTGTGTGGATGAGTCGAGCCTCGCCATTGGCTTCAGTCTTTTTACGAACGTAACCGATGTATACCTCGAGCGCGTTGCCAGAGGTCGGGAACTCGTAGCCCCACACCTCTTCCAAGATGGTCTGGCGCGACAACACTTTGTTGGGGTTCTCCATCAGTACCTTGAGCAAATCGAACTCGGTGCGGGTCAAGGAGATGGAACGGCCACCCCGGGTTACGTCGCGGGTTTCCAGGTTCAACTGAAGATCGGCGAAACTCAGCTGCAAGACATCACTGCGGCGGTTACCAGAAGTAGATTCAGCGGCGGCGCGGCGAGCCAACGAACGAACGCGTGCGAGCAACTCTTCCAGCGCAAACGGTTTAGGAAGATAGTCATCGGCACCCGCGTCCAGACCGGAAACACGGTCAGAAACTCCGTCGCGGGCAGTGAGCATGAGGATGGGGTTCCGCCAGCCTTCGCTGCGGAGTTCGCGGCAGACTTCAAAACCATCCTTGTTGGGCATCATGACATCAAGGACTATCAAGTCAGGAGCGACGGAGCGCACCTGCTCGATAGCCTGCACACCATCTTCAGCCACGCTGACATCGTATCCGTTAAAACCTAGGGACCGGCGCAGGGAGTTACGAATCTCCCTATCGTCATCCACCACCAAAATCTTCATGAAATCATTATCGCCTAAACATGAGAAAACCAATACGTCAACTGTGAAATTGGGCAATTAAATTCCCAAAAGCCCACCGCTAAAGGATTAATCTTATCAATTTGCCAGAATCCGGGGGGTAAAGAAATGCCCCCGCCGAGAAGAACTCAGCGGGGGTAAAGCGGTTTTAAGAGCGGTTCTTAGAACTGCTCTACGTCAACGAGGCCAAGCTTGGCAGCCTTGACCAGGCGGCGCGGGATGCGCACGGTCTTGCCGTCAATCGTCACTTCCTGCAGAGCAACGTTGTCGGCCTTCCACTGCGAACGACGAGAGTGGGTGTTCGCGCGGGACTTCTTGAACTTTGGAGTTGCCATTGTTTATTTCCCCCCTTAAGCCTTCTTCTTACGACGAGCCAGGGCACCGTAGCGCTGGTTGAACTTCTCAACACGGCCGGCGGTGTCCATAACGCGCTGTGCACCGGTCCAGAACGGGTGCGACTCGGAGGTCACGTCGACGACGATGAGTGGGTACTCGTTGCCGTCTTCCCACTGCACGGTGCGGTCGGAGGTTGCGGTGGACTTGGTCAGGAACTGGCTACCAGTGCCAGCGTCCTGGAATACCACGGGGTGGTAATCCGGGTGGATATCCTTCTTCATATCTTCTACGTCCCTAAGGTTTGTACACTGGGTCGGTTTCCCGCGGGGCGGTCGTGCCACTAGTATTTTCTAGCGAAGCCTCGACGGGAATCGTGCCCAGGTTGGGTCGAATAATGTGCCTTCACGGCCAGGCGACTGCGCGACGTTTCATGGCTACACCATGATCGCAGCACGCGCGCGCCTGACAACTTGAATGAGCATACTCGGCCAGCCCCGGGAAATAAAATCGCACACTCCTTTCGCTCTTCCCCCGCGAGCGAAGGGTAAGGAAGGCACGACATACAGGCGATTAGGTTTTCGGGGTTGCGGGCTGTAATATTTCCCCTTGCTGTTGTCGAAATTGTTCGTTAACGCCCCGTCAGCTGGTATTTGGCCGCTGCCCTTTGCTTCATCCCTCACACTCGAAGCACGTGGGAACCTTATTGTGTATCAAGAAATCACGCACAACGAAGTCTCATTATTTTAGGCAGACCAAACAGTTACGATGTGGGCGGCTAGGAGAAAGAAAACCCATGTCGGCTATTTGCCAGGTAACGGGACGCAAGCCGCAGTTCGGCAAGACCGTCTCGCACTCGCACCGCCGCACTTCGCGCCGTTGGAACCCCAACGTGCAGCGTCGTCGGTTCTACCTGCCCTCTGAGGGCCGTACCATCACCCTGAACGTCTCTACCAAGGGACTGAAGATCATCGACCGTGACGGCATCGAGTCCGTCGTTGCCAAGATTCGCGCACGTGGGGAGAAGATCTAAAAGATGGCACGTAATGACATCCGTCCAATCATCAAGCTGAAGTCCACCGCGGGCACCGGTTACACCTACGTGACCCGCAAGAACAAGCGCAATAACCCGGACCGCATCACGTTGAAGAAGTTCGACCCGGTGGTTCGCAAGCACGTCGAATTCCGCGAGGAGCGATAATCAATGGCTAAGAAGTCCAAGATCGCTAAGAATGAGCAGCGCAAGGAAATCGTCGCCCGCTATGCGGAGCGCCGCGCTGAGCTCAAGGCAATCATCAAGAACCCGAACACCTCTGACGAAGACCGTTTGGATGCACAGTTCGAGCTGAACCGTCAGCCGCGCGACGCATCCCGTTCTCGCATCCGTAACCGCGACTCCCACGATGGTCGTCCGCGCGGTTACCTCCGTAAGTTCGGCCTGTCCCGTGTCCGTATGCGTGGCATGGCTCACCGTGGTGAGCTGCCAGGCGTTCGTAAGTCCAGCTGGTAAAGGGGTAATTGCAACATGAAGCGCAATAACCAAAAGAAGTTCCGGATGGAGCAGACCCGCCGTCCGAAGAAGAACCCACTCAAGGCAGAGGGTATCGAGAAGGTGGACTACAAGGACACCAAGACCCTCCGTTTGTTCATCTCGGATCGTCAGAAGATCCGTTCCCGTCGCGTGACCGGTCTGACCCCGCAGCAGCAGCGTCAGGTTGCTACCGCGGTGAAGAACGCCCGCGAAATGGCTCTCCTGCCGTTCACCACCCGCTAAATACTAGCTGGGTTTCAACAGCGCACTTTTGCCGCTGGCAAGTGTGACACGGTAAAAGAACCTCGAAGGCCTCCCAGCGTTACGCTGGGAGGCCTTCTTTATGCCCTTGTCTAGAAGCAGTTCCCTCAACCCCGAGCGACAAACCTCTGCATAGCTAGGCCATGCAGAGGCGTAGGACGCCAACCAGAGGTCTGTCTCTCGGAACGAAGCGCTACCTCTAGTGAGCGAAGTGGCGAGTACCCGTCATGTACATCGTGATGCCAGCCGCCGCAGCCGCCGCGACGACTTCCTCGTCGCGGATGGATCCGCCAGGCTGCACCACGGCCTTCACGCCGGCGTCGATAAGCACCTGCAGGCCGTCAGCGAACGGGAAGAAGGCGTCGGAGGCCGCGAAGGCCCCACGCGCACGCTCCCACTCCCCCAGCGAATTCGCGCGCTCGACTGCCAGCTTCGCGGAATCCACGCGGTTGACCTGCCCCATGCCCACGCCCACGGTCGCGCCGTCGGCAGCCAACAGGATGGCGTTGGACTTCACCGAGCGAACCGCGCGCCATGCAAACTCCAGTTCCTTGAGGCCGGCCTCATCCAAGCCCGCGCCGGTGGCGAGAGTCCAATTCGCCGACTTATCACCTTCCGCCTGGTAGGTGTCCGGCTCCTGCAGCAGGGTGCCGCCGGAGATCTGACGGGTCTCCCGCGCCGGCGCCTCGTGCTTCGCCACCAGGATGCGCAGGTTCTTCTTCCCCTTGAGGATTTCTACCGCCGCGTCCTCGTAGGCCGGTGCGATGATGACCTCGGTGAATACCTCGGCAACCTGCTGCGCCATCTCCGCGGTCACCTCGCGGTTGACGGCGATGACGCCGCCGAATGCAGACAGCGGGTCGCAGGCGTGCGCCGCCTTGTGCGCCGCCGCGATGGACTCATCAGACACCGCGATGCCGCACGGGTTCGCGTGCTTGATGATGGCCACGCACGGACGCTCGTGGTCCCAGGCGGCGCGCCACGCGGCATCGGCATCCTGGTAGTTGTTGTAGCTCATCTCCTTACCACCGAGCTGCTCGGCGTTGGCCAGGCCGGTGCTTCCCTCGCGCTGGATCCAGGCCTTCTGGTGTGGGTTCTCGCCGTAGCGCAACGGCTGCTCAGCGGCACTGCCTCCCAGCTGCTCCACAAACCACGCGGATACCGCCGCGTCGTATTCCGCGGTGTGCAGGAAGGCGTCGCGGGCGAGCTCACGGCGCTGCTCCAGGGTGAACCCGCCACCTGCGACAGCCTCAGCGACGTCTCCATAGCATGCCGGGTCCACAACGATAGCCACGGACGGGTGGTTCTTCGCCGCGGCGCGGACCATGGACGGGCCTCCGATGTCGATCTGCTCCACGCAGCCATCAAAGTCAGCGCCCGAGGCCACCGTCTCCACGAACGGGTAAAGGTTCACCACCACGAGCTCAAACGGGGCAATCTCCAAATCCTGCAGCTGTTGCAGGTGGTCGTCCTTTCGGGTATCAGCCAAAATGCCAGCGTGCACGCGCGGATGCAGCGTCTTAACGCGCCCTTCCAGGCATTCCGGGAAACCGGTCAGGGTTTCCACGGGGGTCACATTGACACCGAGGTCAGCAATCTTTTGCGCAGTGGAACCCGTGGAGACGATCTCCACTCCCTGGGCGTCCAAGGCGCGTGCCAAATCTTCTACACCGGTTTTGTCATACACGCTAATGAGCGCGCGTTTGATGGGGCGGCGAGTGTTATCCATAAGGAGTGAGAGACCTTTCTTAAGCCCGCGGGAGACCGCGGGGATTATTGATGTCCTGGGCGGCTTCCTGGTGAACCTACTGTGCGCAAAACCTCGACGATGAGCTCACGCTCTGCCACTTTGATGCGCTCTTGCAGGCTGGCCTCATCGTCGTCAGCGCGAACGTCGACCGCCCGCTGCGCGATGATGGGGCCGGTGTCTACACCTGAATCAACGTAGTGGACCGTCGATCCTGTGACCTTCACCCCGTAGTCCAACGCGTCCCGGACGGCGTGCGCGCCCTTGAACGATGGCAACAACGCGGGGTGAGTATTGATAATACGTCCGTCAAAGCGCTCCAAGAATGGCGCGCCCAGGATCTTCATAAACCCGGCGGAGACTACAAGGTCGCACTCCCCGACGGCGTCGGCAAGCTCCCGGTTCCATTGCTGCCTGTCGACGCCGAGTGGCACCACCTGTGTGGCGATCCCCGCGGCCGCGGCCTTGTCTATGCCAGGGCACGGCACGTCTGCGACGACCTTGCTGACCCGGAAGGTCTCTCCCTGCGCGGCGACGATGGCCTGCATGAGAGATCCGGTTCCTGAAACCAAAACGACAACGTTGAGCGGTGAAGTCACGCCCACTAGCCTAGCGCGCGCCCCGCTTTGCCCCCTACTTCGGCTCCGGGTTCTGCTCCCCCGCTGGTTCCGCCTCGGCGGTGTCCTCTTGTGTATCTTCTGCGGCCACCTCCGCAGCGCCGTCTTCCTCGGGCTCCGCCTCGGCTTCAGCCTCCGCCCCCTCCACGGTGTCGTCAACCGCGGCCTCGGTCGTGGCGTCGTCTGCAGGCTCTGAGGTGTCCTCTTCGTCTGGCGTCTCCTCGACCACTGGCGCCTCCTCGTCCACTGACTCCGCCTCCGCCGCAGGGGCCGGTTCGGGCTGTTCCGCCGGGGCGGGCTCAGCTACATCGGCTTCGGTCGTGGCGTCAGTCGTAGTGTCTGGAGTGATGCCAGCCGTAGGATCGGCGCGGCGGGAGGTGAGGGCGAGGGCGCCTACTACAGCAAGGCCGACGCCCAGGGGCCAGGCGGCCATGAGACCAGCAGTGAGCCACAGCGATAGCCCTGTATCTCCATAGAACCCCACGACGCCGGTGGTCAAGAAGCCACCGACGAGGGTAAACAACGCAGTGAATACGCTGGTGGCCACCACGTGGCGCCACGAGGTCTTTTCCCGGAGGAATACCACGGCCGCCACTGCGGCGGGGATGACCAGGACGACCATGGCCCACTGACCCGCGGCTCCCGGGATTCCTCCCAGGGCGGGCAGCGGCGGCAACGGCACCAGGTGGATGGAGAACAGGCTGATGCTCGCATCGCCGATGTGAGCCTCCGAACCGGACAGTACAGCGGCGGCCGCAGCGGCGAGGTTGGGAAGATACAGCACCGACAGCCCCCACAAACACAAGACCGCCAGACCGTCGAGATTCGGATACTGGGCCATCATGCCGCTGATACGGCTATACCCGGCGACCATCATGACGAGATAAAACACGGCGCCAGCACCCACCATGTATAGGAGGAAACGCAGTGCTGTGCGTGCACCGCTGACTGCCTCCAGTGGAACGGAATATCGCCGCGCCAGGGCGCGCCATAGCCGCAGCCCCATGCCGATTCCCAAGGCGGACAGGTGCAGCAGCTCCACACGCAGCAATGTGGGGAGGAAAGACGGCGGAGCAACGTCATACACCTTTCCCGCATCCCACAGCATCAACCAGGCAATGCCGAACAATAAGGCTGGGATGGCGACCACCCAGCACAAGAGGATGAGGAGATCTTTGATATTGGCGCGGTCCTTGACCGCCGCGTGGATGCGGGAGCTCAATGCTGCCGCAACGCCAAGGGCAGGAACTAGTGGCACGACGCTGATGTCGATGCCGTCTGCGCGCACCCCGCCCGCATTGGCGACGAGCCACATGTCAGCAATTGCCGTGGGCAGCCACGCCAAGGGCGAACCCGCGAGGAGCATGACTGCGAGAGCGATGACCGCAATCGTCAACAGGACCGCAATATTAGGTATAGCGACAGTGAAGAACATGCGACGAATGCGCCCGGCCATGGTGGTGGGGTAGGCACTCTTCCGCGCCTTAGTGGCCGCGCCGGCCTTTTTGCCAATACGAGCCGCCGGTGCCGAGGTGCCGTGGAGCTTCTGGGATGACTTCCGAGCACGCGCGCGTGCCGACGACCGTGTTTGGGGGCTCGTGTTCCTATTCATCGGGTCTTACTTTGCCACGGTTCGCGGGCGATCCGGTCATGGCGCGGCGCAACATAACGAGAGAACAGCACTTGGCGGCGGTTATAACGATGAGAAAATGAGATGTAACACCTCCGGGCCGCGTTACGATCGCGAGACTTTAAAGCTATTTTGGGCGACTTTTTGAGTGGCAAAACCCCGAAACCTAAGCTAATATTTAGCTCAATGCCTCGATCGGGGGAAAGGTCACACCGTGTTACTTTCCGCTGGTCAAAATAATAAAAAATGCAACCATGGGTACCCTAAATCCTAAGAATCCTTAGAATTTCGGGGAATCGGGTTGCTTCGAATAAATCGAGACGCTATTGTTACCTCTCGTTGGTAACAAGAAGGTCACAATCCCATAAACCCACTAACGGACTGTGATTGAGATTCGAATGGAAAGTAGTTTGATGCGAAGCACGACACAACGGAACGGCGGAGGACGCCACCGCAAGATTCACACCTCGCAGACCGCGAAGGGCCGGATGGCACTCGTCACGGTTGCTGCAGGCGCTGTATCCACTGCTGGTGTAGGTGGCGCTGCAGCCGCCTCCCTCCAGGCAGACCAGGCCGTTGAAAACCAGCCTGAGGCTGTTGACACTGTCGACTACACATTCGCCGCAGACGCTGATGTGATGGAGGCTGGCTCCTCCGAGTCCACCGCAAACCTCGAGGAGATGGCTCCCCAGATCCTGACCATCCCCGAGGCAAAGCCGACCTCAAACATCTCCGAGCAGCTCACCAAGGCCGTGTCCTACTCCGAGGAGCGCGCTGAGGCTGACGAGGCTTCCCGCGCACCGTCTATTGTTAAGCCCGCCGAGGGTACCTTCACCTCCGGGTTCAGCCCGCGTTGGGGCACCTTCCACTACGGCGTGGACATCGCGAACTCCGTGGGCACCCCGATCAAGGCAGTCATGGACGGCGTCGTTGTCGAGTCCGGCCCGGCTTCCGGCTACGGCAACTGGATCCGCATCCAGCATGATGACGGCTCCCTGTCCCTGTACGGCCACATGTCCTCCTTGGACGTGACCGCTGGCCAGCGCGTGACCGCAGGCCAGAAGATCGCCGGCATGGGCAACGAGGGCTTCTCCACTGGTTCCCACCTGCACTTCGAGATTCACCCAGACGGCAACACCCCGTCCGATCCGCAGAGCTGGCTGGCACAGCGCGGTATCAACCTCTAATTTTTTAACAACTACATACCAACACTGCGAAGTGGCGGTCCGCATGGCGCGGGCCGCCACTTCCGTTTTTCCGCTCTACATTGACACCCCGATGGTTACCCAGTAACCTAACCTTTAGTTACCCAGTAACCATCGGAGAGTTATGCTCATCAAATATCCACTCATGGCACTGCTTCGGCCCGGGCCACGCACCGCTGGACAGCTGCGTCAGGAGTTCAATCACGCTACCGGAGACATCTGGCCCCTCAACATGGGCCAAGTGTCCCAAACCCTCACCCGCCTCGAGCGTGACGAACTCGCGCAGCCCGCAGGCACCACCACCGGCCCCACCGGTCGCCAGGCCCAGCTCTACGAGCTCACTGACGCCGGGCACCAGGAGCTACAGACGTGGTGGACCGCGCCCATCGACCCCGCCCCCGTACGCAACGAACGCGACGAGCTCGTACTCAAGTTCCTGATGGCGGACACGGCCCCCGGCGTCAACCTCATCGAACTTCTCGACGCCCAGCGTTTCGCCGACCTCCGGCATCTGCGCGAACTCAACGCCACGCTCCGCGACCTGCCGGAAACCCGCAACGCTGCGCGACTGAACGTCGAAAAGCGCATCGTCGAACTCGAAGCCCAAGCCCGCTGGCTCGACCGCGTCGAAGCCCTCAACTCACCCCAGGAGCCCACCTCATGAACAACTACGCCCCGCTACCCGTGGAACTGCACGACGTCACCGCCGTCTTCGGCGAAGGTGCTCGGCGCGTCGTCGCCCTGGATGAGGTCTCGCTGCAACTTCACCCCGGCGAACTCGTCGCGGTCATGGGGCCTTCCGGTTCCGGTAAGTCCACCCTGCTCAACGTCGCGGGCCTGCTCCACCGACCAACGGCGGGGCGGGTGCTCATCGACGGCGTCGATACGGCAGATATTTCCGAGACGCGGAAGGCAGAACTGCGCCGCCGACATATCGGCTTCGTATTCCAACACTCCGATTTACTGGACTCACTCACGATTGGCGAAAACGTCGCGATGCCCCTCGAGCTCGACGGTATGCCACGCCGCCGCTGCCAGGAGGCCGCCGAGGCCGCCTTGGAACGCGTCGGGCTCCATGGCGTCATGGATCGTTTCCCCGAAGAGGTCTCCGGCGGGCAGGCGCAGCGCGCAGCCATTGCGCGCGCCCTCGTCGGCCCCCGTTCCATCCTGCTCGCGGACGAGCCCACCGGTGCCTTGGATACCACCACTGGCGACGCCGTGATGCGCGTGTTGCGCGAGTCCATCGACGACGGTGCCACCGGCCTGCTGGTCACCCACGAGCCGCGCTTCGCCGCCTACGCCGATCGCGTCCTCATGGTGCGCGACGGCAAGCTCACCGGTGAGGAGGGCTCCCGCCATGCTTAGTACGTTCAACGCGTTGACTAGGCCGGTGCGCCGCAATTTCTTCCGCCCGGCCTGGCGTGCCCTCGTCGGCATTCTCCTCATTGCGCTCCCCGTCGGTTTTTACACCGTGATGGACCTGCACAGCTCGGCGCGGCTGCAGGTTTCAGAGGACTGGGCCACCCCCACCACCGTGGAATTCATCGGCGGGCAGTGCTACCAGGACCCCGAGCAGCGCCGTGCCTGGTGTTCACCACTGAGCACGGATGACAAAGCGCAGGGCGATAATTACAGCAATGTGACGTCCCCGGAGGCCGCTAAGGCCCTAGACGCCGCGCTACCCGACGGACTCACGTCCTTCCGGACGCAGTCGGATTTCATCGAGCTGCGAACCGCCGACCAGCTGTATTACGGTGTGCTCGGCGCGCAATCCCCGATAAAGCTGAGCTCGGAGATGGGGCTTTCGCCCGAGCTCATCCCTGGAGAAGGGGAAGTGGCCTTGTCATGGAGCGCGGCGCGTGCCTTAGGCGCCGACGTGGGATCAACCGTCACGGCCCGCACGGCAGATTCCGGCACAGACGCCACCGCGCAGCTCAAAGTCGTGGCTATAAGCCCGGCGTATGAGAGCATAACCACCTCGAGCGTGCTTCCGTCGACCGAGCAATCCACCCACCGACTGACGGTGGAAGGACGAGAGCTGACGTGGGACGACGTCGTGGATCTCAACTCTGCGGGGTTCCTCGTCCACTCGCAGTCCGTCATAAACAACCCGCCGCCCAAGGAGGTGGTGGAAGAATACGTTTCCGCCATCCCGAACAACAGCGACGATCAGCTGCCTTACGAGAACTCGAAGCAGTGGGGAGACACCGCCATCGGGGTGCTCACTGCGATTCTGGGGATCGTCCTCATGCTGGTATTTATTTCTCCGCTCTTCGCGCTGAACGTTAGCGGCCACTCCCGCCTGTTCGCGCACCTCGCCGGCCAGGGTGCGACCCCGCGCCAATTGCGGCTATCCGCCTTGGCGTTTGGCGCTATCACCGGCGTCCTCGGCACCGCACTAGGCATGGTTGTGGCGACTATCGGAGTCAGGGTCTGGTGGGCGATGCGCTTTAACGGCTGGCCCTTTAACCCCTCATGGTTGTCGGTAGCAGCCATTGCGGCAGTGGCCATCGGGGCGTCGTTAGGCGCCTCCTACCTGCCAGCCTGGATTGTCTCGCGCAATTCCATCGCCGCGGCCATGAAGGGGCACTCGCCGGAACGCATGGTGCGGTGGCGCCGCTGGATGGGTGTCGCGCCCATGTTGTTGGCCGGGTTCGTGCTCACTATTGCCGTTCTCAACTTGACTGACGTGATGTCCCGGGCAAGCTCCTACCGCGATTCCACCGATATGCTCTTGGCACTCATCTTCCTCGTCGGAGTGGCGGGTTGCGCACCAGCCTTGGTTTTCGCCACCTCGCGGTGGATGTCGCGGCGTGGGCCGTTAACTTGCCGGACGGCGGCACGCGCCCTGGTGCGCCAGTCCGCTCACTCTATTCCGGCGGTGGCGGCAGTCTTGTGTGCTGTCGCCGGATTCACCCTGGCAGAGGCGCAGGGAGACATCGACCGCAGGGTGAGCAATGCTGCTGTTGAGGAGACGTTCTCCCCCAACCTCGCCGTGGTGACCGGTCCCCGTGACGAGGACGCGGAGCTCGCCGCGGCCGAAAGGGAGTTTCTAGACCAGGTGGAAGGACAGACCATCGCGGAGTTTGACGTGGTGGGCTCTCCCGCCAACAGCGACTTCTACTCAACCGGTCCGACACTGCGTTTGGATGTTTCATCCCCTTGTCCAATCGGCCAGATTCCGTCGGGCGACAAGGGCAATCGGACGGAATGCTTGACGCCTTCCTATAACGTCACGGCATACCTTCCGGCCATCAACAGTGGGACTGACGCGCTGGTAGCCAGCGATGAAAAACTGCTGGATATGTTTGTCTTCTCCTCGCCGGAGAAGCGGGAGCTGGCCGCGGACACGTTGCGCCGCGGCGGCGTGCTCATCAGCGAGGCCATGCATATCGGCTCCCTCGACGTGGGCGCTCCTACACAGGACACTGCTGACGGCAGCGTCACCAAGCTGGATGTGGACAACAAGGAGAAGCCTGCCTCCGCGTCCGTCCCCGTGGCGGCGGTCCTGCCTGCGCGTTACAACGGCCCGATGCTCATGGCCGGAGCGACCGCCGACGAGCTCGGCGTCACCGTACGGGAGCGGGCTGTGGCCATTCAGGCGAATTCGACACCCACCGGGGAGGGCATGACTGGCCCGTCGGATGCCATCGCCAAGGAACACCCTGGGTTTGTGGCGGAGTTCGCCCGCCACCAGCCTTACGACGTCCGCGCGCACCTCGGCGCCGCCGGGGCCCTCGCCCTAGCCTGTCTCATTGTTACTTTGCTGGCCGCGGCGCTGGGCTATAAGCAGCTGCGCCGGGAACAGTCATTGCTCCACGACTTGGGCGCGCACCCAAGCTTCAACGCCAAGGTGGCGGCGTGGCGCACGTGGCTATCCACACAAGCGGCTATGGCGGTGGGGTACGTCCTCGGGCTCGTGGGCGCGGCAGCGCTGGAACGCACGGGGCCGCGGGCCGAAATGGCGGCACTGGGGACGCCTTCCCCGGTGGCATTTCTTCGGCCGGATTGGGTCCTGGGGCTGACGTGTGTGGTGGTCCCGCTGGTAGCCGCGGCGGTGGTCTGGGTGGTACAAGCGTGGACCGCCTCACGGCAGAAAAAGACTACCCCCTAGCCACCCCCGAAAGATTAACCCAGGGTTAACAATAGTCTCAAGTGCCACTTTAGGCACATATGTAACACCCTGCGCTGTTCGAGCAGGGTTCGAAAATAACCTAATTGAGCACGTGGGCCAAGGTGTTGCCGGGAACGTCTCTACAGGTTAGCTTTATCTCGTTACCTTTAATCACTTGCGCCACATACAACACTTCCGCCGCTTTGGCCTCAAGGTGTGCGGCGTGTCAACCACGTAAAGGATTGTCCATGAAGCGAACTGCCACGGCGGCAGCCATTGCGCTCGCACTCGGCCTGGGTGCCCCAGTCGCCAGCGCTGCCACCCCAGCCGCGACCCTTGACTTCTCCACCGGCTCTAGCAAGCCGCAGGTGTCCGGGGTAGACAACCAGCAGCTGTTCGCAGCGCTGCGCGGCCTGGCCGAGTCCGCTGACTCCGTCATGAACGCCGACGTCATCCCGAAAATCGAGTCCACCGACGGCTCCATCAACATCGTCTTGGACCCGCAGTCCATCCCAGCACTCGCGGAAGCCTTCGCCCCGGACACCTCCGGAACGATGACCGCGGAGCGCGGCCAGCACGCCGACGGCCGCACGGTAGTGTTCCCCACCTCGGGCACCTTCACCTCCGGCTACGGCCAGCGCTGGGGCGCGGTGCACAACGGCATTGACATCGCCAACCCAATCGGCACCCCGATCTACGCCGTCATGGACGGAACGGTCATCGACTCCGGCCCTGCCCGCGGCTACGGCAACTGGATCCGCATCCAGCACGACAACGGCGAAATCTCCGTCTACGGCCACATGAGCGCGAACACCTTGGCCGTAGGCGTGGGCGAGCGCGTGACCGCCGGCCAGCAGATTGCCGCCATCGGCAACGAGGGCCAGTCCACCGGCCCGCACCTGCACTTCGAAATCTGGCCGAACGGTGCGTCCGCGTCCGACCCGGTGACGTGGTTCCAGCAGGCCGGTATCACCGTCCGCTAGCGGCCGCTCGGCTCAAGCTGGGCTAGAGCTTCTCCATCGGCACCCCGCCGATGAGCATGAGGCGGATAGTTCCGGCCGAGCCGAAGTCAATCATGGCAGTAGCGCGGGCACCCGTGCCGGAGACCTCCTTCACGGTGCCCAGGCCATACTTCGCGTGATTGACGCGGTCACCGGCCACCAAGTGCAGGTCACTGTTCTTAGGCATGGACGTAGCGGGGGCCTTCTTCTGAGGGCGTTGCGAAGGGGAAGACGCAGCGCCCCAGGAGTTGCCCCAACTGCTTCCGCGGCCCGAACCCGGCTGCCGAGGTGCGCCCCAGCTAGCGCTTGACGTGGAGCCCACGCCCCACGGATCGGAGTTGCTCGGCTCCTCTCGCCGCCAGTCGAAGAGATCCGCAGGAATCTCCCCGAGGAAGCGACTGGCGGGATTGGTAGTCGGGTTACCCCAGCTAGAACGCAGCATCGCGCGGATAAGATATAGCTCCTCGCGGGCACGGGTAATACCGACGTACGCCAGGCGGCGTTCCTCCGCGAGCTCCCTGGGATCACCCAGCGAGCGCATGTGCGGGAACTGCCCGTCCTCCCAACCGGTCAGGAACACGACCGGGAACTCCAGCCCCTTGGCCGTGTGCAACGTCATTAAGGTGACCACCCCGGACTCGTGCTCCGGGATCTGATCGGTGTCCGCCACCAATGAGACTTTTTCCAGGAAGGCCTGCAAGCTGCCCGGCGCGGCCTCCCCTTCTTCGGGCACGAAATCCTCGCCGTTCATCTCCTCGTAGGCCACGCGGTTCGCGGCTTCGGAGGAGAACTCGTTGGCCACGGACACCAACTCGTTGAGGTTATCCAGGCGGGCGCCGTCTTGCGGATCATTGGAGGCCTCGAGCTCGCTACGGTAACCGGTGACATCCAGGATCGTCGTGATGAGCTGGCCCAGGTCCGGCTGGTTGGTCACGGGGTTGACCATGGACGGCAGCTGCTCCGTGATGCCCTCCATCATGTCCACGAAGTTCGCGATGGCATTCTTGGCGCGGGTGGCCAGCATGTCCACCTCGCCATTCGCGGCGTCCCGCAACGCGGCACCAAAGCTAATGTTCCGGTTCGCCGCGTGCAAAGCCACCTGGCCTTGGGCTTTCTCCCCGATCGCTCGCTTGGGCACATTGACGATGCGCCGCAGGCTCACGCTGTCGTCCGGGTTATCCAGCACCCGCAAGTAGGCCACGAGGTCCCGGATTTCCCGGCGCTCGTAAAAGCGCGTGCCGCCGACGACCTTGTAGGGAATGCCGGAGCGAATAAACGCGTCTTCGAGCGCGCGGGAGGCGTTGTTGGTGCGGTACATCACCGCGATGTCGGAGTAGTCCCTCCCCCGGTCCGCGAGCTCGTCGATTTCTGTGGCAATAAACCGAGCCTCGTCATGTTCGTTGTCCGCGACGTAGCCCACGATCTTCTCGCCACTGCCGTGCGCAGTCCACAGGTTCTTCTCGCGCCGCCCCTCGTTCTGCGCGATCACTGCGTTGGCGGCGTTCAGGATGGTCTGGGTGGAGCGGTAGTTCTGCTCCAACAAAATGGTGCGCGCCTGCGGGTAGTCGCGCTCGAATTCCTCGATATTGCGGATCGTCGCGCCGCGGAACGCGTAGATGGACTGATCGGAATCACCCACCACGCACAGCTCCGGGCCGCCTTCTTCCTGGCCAACCAGCTCGGCAACGAGTCGGTACTGGGCGTGGTTGGTGTCCTGATACTCGTCAATCAAGACGTGCTTGAAACGGCGCCGGTAAAAGTCTCGCACTTGCGGATAGTTGGTGAAGATACCTACGACCTCGCCGATGAGATCGTCGAAGTCCACAGCGTTGGCCGCTCGCAGGCGGCGCTGGTACTCCATATAGACGTCCGCAGCAGTGAGTTCGAAGGGTGCGCGGGTGTACTGCGCCAGTTCCAGCGCGCGCTCCGGCCCGACGAGCTCATTCTTGTGGTGAGAGATGTGGTTGGCCAGCGCGCGGGCGGGGTACTGCTTGAGGTCCAGCCCCTTCTCCTTGGCGATCATGGACAAAAGACGCCGTGAATCATCGCCGTCATAAATACTGAAATTAGTGTTCAGACCGGGCACCAGCTGCGCCTGCTGGCGGAGGATGCGCACACACGTGGAGTGAAACGTGGACACCCACATGCGCTCCGCCACCGGACCGACGAGCTGCCCAACGCGTTCCTTCATCTCGGCTGCGGCCTTGTTAGTAAAGGTAATGGCCAAAATCTCAAACGGCGATACCCCGCGCCCCTGCATGAGATAAGCAATCCGCCGGGTCAGCACCGCCGTCTTGCCCGAACCCGCGCCCGCCACGATGAGCAGCGGCGCACCTGAGTGCAACACCGCTTCGCGTTGCTGCGGGTTCAGCCCCTGCAGCAGCGGCGGTTCATAGCCCGCGGCGGCCGCACCCTGCGCGTCAGGCCGCGAGTCTGGCCGCGCGCCTGGCTGCGCACCGGATTGCCCCGCAGGCTCTGCAGGCGGCGTCGCGCCCTCGCGTGGTCCCCCGAAAGGGTTGGACGCTGACGGCTGAAAGGGAGAAGTATTGTCTGTGGATTCCATGATGCCTTCCAACTTACATCGCGAGGTGGACATCACCCGGAAAAGGAGGACAATGGCTATTTATGACTGAAGACTTGAGCGATGCATTCGCCGTGCGCATGCCGTCCGGCACCGATGATCCCCTCTCGGATCAGGAGATCCAGCGCTACCGCGAAGAGATCGACCGGATGGACAACATCATCCTGGAGGCAGTCAAGCGCCGCAGCGAGATCTCCCGAGCCATCGGCCGCACCCGGATGAGTTCCGGTGGAACAAAGCTCGTGCATACCCGCGAGGTGGCCATCATCAACCGCTTCCGCGATGAAGTCGGCGAAGAAGGCCCCGCGCTCGCGGGCATTTTGCTGCGCATGGGCCGCGGCCGCCTGGGCTAGTTGCCCGCTACCCCCGCATGGCGTCGAGCCTCCAGCTCGCCCCACGTCAGGGCGGAAACTTGGCTACTTTGGAGGGCAGATTAACTGCACCGACAATGGAGTCAGGAAGGACGCACCCTCGCCATGGATATCACCGCTTCGCCGCAATGGGCGGCCCTGAAGGGACTGTTCGCCACTAAGAAGGATCTGCAGCTGCGCGAGCTTTTTGCTCAGGACTCACAGCGCGCTGAGTCGCTGACCTTCGACGCCGCGGGGTTGCACGTCGATCTGTCCAAAAACTTGGTGGATTCCGAGGTCCTGGACGCCCTGGCCGCGCTTGCCGACGCCGCGGGGCTGAGCGAGCGTCGAGAAGCAATGCTCGTCGGCGAGCACATCAACAACACCGAGGACCGCGCGGTGCTGCATACCGCGCTGCGCCTGCCAGTGGAGGAAGACCTGACCGTCGACGGCCAAGACGTCGCCGCCGACGTCCACGAGGTCTTGGGCCGCATGCGCGATTTTGCCACGGACCTGCGCGCCGGCAACTGGCTGGGACACACCGGACACACCATCAAGAAGGTGGTCAACATTGGCATCGGTGGCTCCGACCTGGGCCCCGCCATGGCAGCGCAGGCGCTGCGCTCCTACGAGGTCGCGGGTATCTCCGCCGAGTTCGTCTCCAACGTGGACCCGGCGGACATGGCCGCCACCCTGGAGCGCGTGGACCCGGGTTCCACGCTGTTCATCGTGGCGTCTAAGACCTTCACCACCCAGGAGACCCTGGCCAACGCGAACGCCGCGCGCCGCTGGCTGCTGGAGCAGTTCGACGGCGACGAGTCCGCCATCGCCAAGCACTTCGTGGCGGTATCCACCAACGCGGAAAAGGTCGCCGAGTTCGGCATCGACACCAAGAACATGTTCGGTTTCTGGGACTGGGTAGGCGGCCGCTACTCCGTATCCTCCGCCATCGGCCTGTCCCTCATGTGCACCATTGGGCCGTTGGACTTCATGCGCTTCCTTGAGGGATTCCACGCGATGGACCGCCACTTTGCCACGGCCCCGACCAAGGAAAACGTTCCCGTACTCATGGCTCTGCTGGGGATCTGGTATACCAACTTCCACGGCGCCCAGTCCCACGCGGTGCTCCCCTACTCCCAGGACCTGGCGCGCTTCCCCGCCTACCTGCAGCAGCTGACCATGGAGTCCTTGGGCAAGTCCGTGCGCCGCGACGGCACCGCGGTGACCACGGACACCGGTGAAATCTACTGGGGCGAGCCGGGCACCAACGGCCAGCACGCCTTCTTCCAGCTCATCCACCAGGGCACCCGCCTGGTTCCTGCGGACTTCATCGGCTTCGTCCGCCCGAAGGAGGACCTCCCGGCGGCCGACGGCACCGGTTCCATGCATGACCTGCTCATGGGCAACTTCTTCGCACAGACCAAGGTGCTGGCGTTTGGCAAGACCGAGGAAGAGATCGCGGCCGAGGGCGTGGACGCGGACATCGTCCCGCACAAGGTCATGCCGGGCAACCGCCCCACCACCACCATCCTCGCGGAGGAGTTAACCCCGTCCGTGCTCGGCGCGCTCATCGCGCTCTACGAGCACATCGTGTTCACCCAGTCCGTCATCTGGGACATCAACGCCTTCGATCAGTGGGGCGTGGAGCTGGGCAAGAAGCAGGCCAACGACCTCGCCCCCGCCGTCGCCGGCGAGGTCGCCCCTGACACCGGCGACGCCTCCACCGACGCGTTGCTCACCTACTACCGTTCGCGACGCTAGCGCGTCACGAACGCTAGAGCTGAACCATCGGCTCGTAACCAAACGGAATGTGATCCGAGTCCACGACCTGCTTGCCAAACGGGAAGCAGGTCACCGGGATCATCTTGATGTTCGCCCACGCCAGCGGCAGGCCGATAATGGTCACCGCCTGCGCGGCCGCGGTGGTCACGTGGCCGATCGCCAGCCACAAACCCGCAACGAGGAACCAGATGACGTTGCTCACCGCGCTCATGCCGCCGGTGCCGCGCACCGGTTGCACCACGGAGCGGCCAAACGGCCACAGAGCGAAATTGGCCATGCGGAAGCTCGCCACACCCGCCGGGATGGTGACAATGAACAGGCACGCGATAATGCCGAACAGGAAGTAGCCTGCGGCCAAAAAGAATCCGCCGCAGATGAACCAAATGATATTGAGCAGTGTCTTCATGTGCCCCAGCCTAGTCACAAGCCGGACGTGAGACGGAGCGTCGGCAGGCTCACTGCGCGCGCCCGCGATGAAGGGCGTACGGTATGTATCCGCTATGTCCACCAAACACATTAGATACCCACGCCTTACCGCGGCGCTGGCCATCGTGCTCTCCGCGGCGAACCTGCGTACCGCCATCACGGCGCTGGCCCCGCTCATCCCCACCATCCAAGAGAAAATTGGCCTGAGTGGCTCACTGGTAGGCATCCTCGGCACCATCCCCACCGCCATGTTCGCGCTTTCCGCATTTGCGTTGCCGCGGATGAAGGAGAAGATGACGCTCTCGGAGATGATGTTGGTCTCCATGGGGCTGACCACTCTGGGGCAGCTGTTGCGCGTGGCCTATCCCTCCCCGGCCGTGCTGTTGGTGGGCAGTATCGTCGCGCTCTTTGCCGTGGGCATCCTCAATTCCACCATGCCGCTGGTGGTCCGCGAGTACTTCCCCAACCACGTTCCCGGCATGTCGCTGACGTACATGATGACCGGCCAGGTGGTGCTCGCCATCGCCCCCGTCATCGCGGTGCCGCTCATGCTGCGTGCCGACGCCGCCGGCGCCCCCGGCTGGCAAATCTCCCTGGGGCTGTGGGCCGTGGTGTCCCTGGCCGCGACGATCGCGTGGGTGCCGTTGCTCATCCGTCGCGGGCCCAACCCCAACGTCACGGCCCCGGAGCTCAACTTCCGCATGCCGGTGTGGAAGACGCCCGTGGGCCTGGGCATGGCGTTCATGTTCGGGTGCAACTCCATGGTGGCTTATACGATGATGACCTTCCTGCCGCAGATTTTCATGGAGGCCGGGGCGGCTCCCGACACCGCGGCGCAGATGCTTGCGTTGTGGACGGCGCTGGGCATCCCAGTCACGCTCCTGGGCCCCTGGCTGGCGGGTAGGTTGGCCAACGTCTTCCCGGCGGTCGCGGCATCCGGACTGGCATTCATCATCGGCCACCTCGGCCTCGCGTTCGCTCCCCTGGCGCTGCCGTGGCTGTGGTGCGTGCTGTCGGCGGGCGGCACCATCGTGTTTTCCATGGCGATGGTCCTCGTGAACATTCGCGCAAAAACTCTAGAAGGTGCTACCGCTCTCACATCGTTTGGCCAAGGCGTGGGCTACACGATCGCCTCAATCGGCCCCTTGCTGACCGGTGTGTTATTCCAGGCCACCGGCACTTTCACGCTCGCGCTGTGCGTACTGTCCTCGATGGGTGTGGTCATGCTCGTGGCCGGGTTCTTTGCCACGCGCCAGGTCTATGTTGAGGACCAGCTGCCGTTTCATAGCTAGGGTTCACCCATAACCCATGCGTAAAATGGGCGACTATGCAACACATCATTGACTGGGTAGTGAACTTGATGAGCGTGCTCGGCGCTCCAGGCGTGGGCGTGGCCATCCTTCTAGAGAACCTGTTCCCGCCAATTCCCTCCGAGGTGGTGCTCCCGCTCGCCGGTTTCACTGTGGCCAGCGGTGAGATGAACTTCATCGCCGCGCTGATCTGGTCAACCATCGGCGCTGTCGTCGGCGCGCTCATCCTGTACTGGATCGGCGCGGCGATTGGCGCCCGCCGCCTCTACAACATTGCTGAGCGGATGTGGCTGGTGGAGGGCGACGACGTCACCAAGTCCCTCGTTGCCTTTGATAAGTACGGCAGCGCTTCGGTCTTCTTCGGCCGCTTCATCCCCGGCATCCGTTCGCTGATTTCCATCCCAGCGGGCATTGACCGCATGCCGTTGCCCAAGTTCATCGCCTGGACCACCGTGGGTTCCTTCATCTGGAACGCGGTGCTCATCGCGCTGGGGTATTGGCTGGGCGACGCCTACACCAAGGTCGCCGACGTCATCGATAGCTACTCCACGGTGGTCTACGCGATCATCGCTCTCATCTTGGTGGCCATCTTGGTCTACCTGGTCCGTCGCTACCTGCGCATGCGCAAGACCGGCGACGACCCAGACCGCGATCTGGAGGCCGAGGAACAGATCCTGCGCCAGTACGAGGCACGCGGGCGTCGTAAAGAACGCGAGGCCGAAGAAAGCTAGCGTGGCTGGCAACGCGGGCACCACCAGATGATGCGCTCGAGCTCGCCTTCGTCACCCCCGGCGTCCACGCCGCCGAGGGTGCCCTTGACGATGAGCGTCCCGCAGCGCCGACACCGCTGGTTGTTGCGCCCAAAGACGTAGCCGGTCTCCCCGGCGCGGCGCACACCCGTGGTCACGCGGACGGGCGAGAAACGGTTCGCCCACATAATCTTCCGTGCGACGTCCACCACGCGTTCCACGCCGCGCTCCCCCACCGCGGCGACTGGCGACGCCGGGTGCAGCCCCGCGATAAAACACGCCTCGGCGCGGTATTCATTGCCGATGCCCGCGAGGTTCTTCTGATCCAGCAGCGCCGCGCCAATGCTTCGCGACGGCCGCGCAAGAATCCGGCGCAGCGCCTCCTCGCGGCCGACGTCCTCCCAGTCCGCAGCCAAGATATCCGGGCCCAGGTGCGCGATACGTTCGTGGTAATAGTCCGCCGGGTAGGCCTCGACCATGCCGAGCTCGTGACCCACGAGTTCGATGTCGCGCGGCGTCGCCGCGAGCTGCAGCACCACCCGCGCAGTAAAGCCGGGCTTGCGCCATGTATCGCCCGCGTAGTGGATGGACCACGTACCTTCCATCTTGAGGTGGGTGTGCAGGATATGCTCATCGAACTGCATGAACAGGTGTTTGCCATAAGGCCACACGCGCTGGGCAGTGGCGCCGTCGAAGCGTACGGTGGCATAACGCGGCACGCGCAGGGAGGTGTGCGTAACCTCCCTGCCCACCATGAACTGCAGCTTGTTGGCCAGCTGCAGGACGGAATCTCCCTCGGGCATGGCACTTATTGTGCCAGGGGCTATCCCGCGATAGCCTCCAGGGGTCGGGTGCGCGCGGACGAGGCGGCCGTCCGCGAGGAAGATGACGCGGTCTGCGAACGACGCCGCCTTCGCGTCGTGTGTATGCACTTCTTCGCACATCTCCATCTTCCCGCCTATCACGCCAATAAGCTCCCAAAAGTGGCCTATGAACTGCAAATAAGGGAAAGATCAGGGTATACCCTGACCCCCTTTACGTGATCCCCCACACTCGTCACCGACGTATCGCTACACCTAATCCCAGGGGGTCATCACGTGGTCGCGCGAAATCTCGCTGGGGCGCTCGACACCGAGCAACTGCATGGTGTTGGTGAGCTCCGCCGTGAGCAATTCAATGACCTTGTCCACACCCTCGCGGCCACCGGCCATGAGTCCGTAAAGGTAGGCGCGGCCGACCAGCACGAAGTCCGCGCCCAGCGCCAAAGCGGTGGCGACGTCTGCGCCAGAGAGCACACCGGAGTCGTAGATGATCTCCACGTCGTCGCCCACCTCCGCGCGGATGTTTTCTAACGCCCGCAGCGGGTTAATCATTTGGTCCAACTGGCGGCCGCCGTGGCTGGAGACCTCGATGCCGTCCGCGCCCAGATCGAGCACCTTGCGCGCGTCTTCCGGAGTCACCACACCCTTGACGAAGAGCGGGCCCTCCCACTGCGAACGAATCCACTTCAGGTCCTCGAAGTTCAGGCCAGGGTCAAACATGTCATTGATCAGGTGCCGAAGTGTGCCCGTGGTGGAGGTCAGGGATGCGAAGGTCACCGGCTCCGTGGTGAGGAAGTTGAACCACCACTCTGGGCGCCATGCGGCGTCCACGATGGTGCCCGCGGTCAGCCGCGGCGGGATGCGCATGCCGTTGCGCTCGTCGCGCAGGCGCTTGCCAGCCACCGGGGTGTCCACGGTGACCAATAGGGTGTCGAAGCCCGCGGCGGCCGCGCGCTGCATAATATCGAGGTTCCGCTCGCGTTCTTTCCACATGTACAGCTGGAACCAGCGCCGACCATTTCCGTTGGCCGCGGCGACCTCCTCGATGGAACGGGTTCCCATCGTGGACAAGCCGAAGGGAACCCCCGCGGCGGCCGCGGCCGCCGCGCCGGCGTCCTCACCTTCAGCGTGCATAAAGCGGGTGAAGCCAGTCGGGGCAATGCCAAATGGCAGCGCGGACTCGCCGCCCGCGATCGTGGCGCCCAAGGAGACGTTGTCCGCGCCCCGCAGGATATTCGGCACAAACCGCATGTCGCGGAAGGCGGCGCGGGTCTCGTCGTGGGTCGCCTCGCGCATGGCGGCGCCATCCACGTAGTCGAAGGCGGGCTTGGGGGTGCGCCGCTTGGCCATCTTGCGAAGGTCGGTGACGTCGGTGGCTTTGGACAGCCGAGCCGCGCGCCGATCCAGGGTGGGCGGGTCAAAGCGGAGTAGATTCTTGAGTTCTCCGACCTGGGGCAGCTGGCGTTTCATCGGCGTCCTTCCTTGCACTGTTGTCCTACTAAGCTGCCCGCCAGACTACTCTTCCATGGCTGAAAATTTTGCAAAATGGGTATTTAATTCACTGAGAACGTCGCGTGAGTGTCGCCTCCGGCGGCCTGTTTCGCTAGCGCCGCGGGCGGAACCCGCCGCCAGGATTCCGCGGTGGTTCGAACGGCTCGTCGTCGAAGCTCAGGTCCTCCAGGGCCTCGGCCACTGAGCGGCCGCCCGGCGACGCGTAGCTGGTGCTCCCCCGCCCGGCGGGACGCCGTGGGGCCGGTGCCTGGCCGGAGATGCGCACCCCGCGCGGGGTAATCCCCGCCCCAGCCCCGCGCAGCAGGTCTGCCCACGGGGATTCAAAGATGGCCTCGCCGTTGACCTTTTCAATGACGAACGGCGCCATCCTGCGCGACGCCACTGCCTCACGCAGGGCGTCCACGATGTAGCCGGCGCTCTCGGTGCGCTCGATGCCGGACGGCGCGGCGTCGGCGAACGTGGTCAGCGTCCGCCCGCCGCGGGTGAGGTGCGCGACCAGCACGCCGTCGACGAGTACCACCACCGCGCCCGCGCCCCGGGAAAGGCCGCCGGTGTTCCTGCCGGTGTTCGCGCCGTCGCGCTCCGGCCACGGCAGGGCGGCGCCGTAGGCGTTGGCGGGATCGGCGGCGGCCAAGAGATAGACCGCGGGTTCTGTGCTTCCCGACGGCCAGCCACCGGCGTCCACGGAGTCGTCCATCCCGCGCAGCCGGTCAATGAGCGCGGGCGTGGAAAACTGTGCCGCGCCCAGCCCTTCCACCACGTAGCCACGCAGGGCCTTGCCGGATTCCTCAAAGCCGGAGAGCACCTTGTACGCCATAGCAAAACCGCCGATAACGTCCTCAGCCTGCACGCTGCCGCGCGTGACCACGCCATAGCGGTCCAGCCAGGCCTCGCCGTGCGCTACCGAACGGGCCGTCGCGTTGCCGCCATCGCCGCGGACCGCCAGCGCCCAGCGCCCAGTCATGTCCGGCGGGGTCTGCTGCGCCCGTTGGGTCTGCGCGAAGGACGTGCGTCCCATGCGCAGGCGAGAGCGGGTCGGACGGCGCTTGGCCTTGTGCGCCGCGCCCCCGCGGCCGGCACCGCCACGGCCGCCCGTGCCCATCGACAGGCGGGCGCGCAGCGGCGCGAAGGAATCCGGGGCCACCAGGCCCGCATCCACCAGGTCCCACAGGGCGTCGCGGAGCTGCTCCGGGGAGGACTGGCCCACGGTGAGTCCCAACTCATCGCCGGCCCCGCGCACCTCGTGCATGAGGTCGTTGAACAGGAAGCCGCCGCCGCGGCCAAGCACTTCCAGGATGGATTCCTGGAGAGGGCTCAGCTGGAGTGTGGAGCGGTCAGCAAAGGGATCCTCACCGACCGGTGCGAGCTGCTCGGCGTAGTCCGTGGGCAGCAACATCACCCACGGATCCGCAGCGCCCGCGGTGCCCGCACCCTTGATGAGCACCTCACCGCCGGAGGTGAGCTCGTCCAGCATCAGCGGGTCATAACCCGCCACGCGCGCGGGCAGGACCAGCGATTCCCAGGCGCTGACCGGCAGCCGCACCCCGGCCAGCTGTTCCAGCACCGCGAACACGCCATCGGCGCCGCGCAGCTGTGGGCGCTGCCTCAGGCCCGCCACCTGCTGCCAGTCCGGGATAAAACGTGCGAACGCGGTCTGGGATACCGGCTGCGTGGCCGCGCGGGCGGCCGCCAGCGAGCGGGAGCGAATAATTTTGAGGACGTCCGCCGCGCAGTATTCCTGCTCGTCGACGCCCTGGCGGAAACGGCCCTCAATCACCTCGCCGCGCTCAATGAGACCGGAGAGGACCGAGTGCGTCACCGATACCGACAGGCCGAAGGCCTCCGCGGCGTCGCGCAGCACGAAGGGGCCGCGAGTACGCGCCCAGCGAGAGAGCAGCTGCTCCACAGCGTCGTTGACCGTGGCTACCTGCGCCGCCACTCCGGGAGGGACGGGGATGCCAAGGCCGTCGCGTAGCAGCGGCGCGTCCAGGGTTTGGGCCAAATGTTCGCGCCCGGCGATGCGTACGCGCATGGCCCGGCCGGCGTCGAGAAGCGGGCGCGGATCCAGGCCGGGGACGTCCGTGTGCAGGTCCAGGTCGGCGACAGGCACGGGGCCTAGCACCCGAAGCAGATCCGCGAGTTCCTCAGCGTTGCGGGCGCGGCGCCCGTCGGAGATGCGTTGCAGCTGGGCGTGGACCTCGTCGATGATGTCGGCGTCCAGGAGCTCGCGCAGCTCCACCGTGCCCAGCAATTTGGCCAGCAGCGCCGGGTCCAACGCGAGCGCGGCGGCGCGCTTTTCCGCCAGCGGTGTATCGCCTTCGTACATGAACGCGCCGGTGTAGTTAAACAGCAGCGTGGACGCGAACGGCGAGGGTTGGTCCGTGGTCACCTCCACCACGCGTACGCGGCGGTGCTGCAGGTCCTCCATCACTTCGGTCAGCGCGGGCAGGTCGTAGACGTCCTGCAGGCACTCGCGCACGGTCTCCAAGATGATGGGGAACGTCGGGTATTTGCGCGCGACGTCGAGTAGCTGCTCGGCGCGCTGGCGCTGCTGCCACAGCGGTGCACGCTTGCCGGGGTTGCGTCGCGGCAGCAGCAAGGCGCGGGCGGCGCATTCCCGAAACCGAGAGGCGAACAGCGCGGAGCTGCCTACCTGGTCGGTGACCTCGGCGGCGATATCGTCCGGGTCAAAGACAAACAGCGCGCCGGAGGGCTCCGTGTCGGCCTCAGGCAGGCGCAGCACAATGCCGTCGTCGCCCGCCACCGCCTGCGGGTCCATGCCGGTCTCCTCCGCCACGCGCTTGCCCACCGCCAACGCCCACGCGGCGTTGACCCCGCGGCCGAAGGGCGTGTGCAGAATAACGCGCCAGTCCCCCAGCTCGTCGCGGAAACGCTCGAGCACCAGCGTGGTCTCGTCCGGGACCACGCCGGTGGCTTCCTGTTGCTCGCGCAGGTAGGCCAGGGTGTTGGCGCGCGCCCGCTCGTCCAGATCGGGCAAGAGCTTGTCGACGCCCCCGTGCTCCGCACCCACTGCGGCGTCAGCGGCCAGGAGATCGCGCCGGAAGGCCCCCAGGGCCTTGCCCAGTTCGAAGGGCCGCCCGGCCTGGTCGCCGTTCCAGAACGGCAGGCGGCCGGTGTGCCCGGGCGCAGGCGTGACGATGACCTGGTCGCGAGTGATGTCCTCGATACGCCAACTCGACGCGCCCAGGGTGAATACGTCACCCACGCGGGACTCGTAGACCATTTCCTCGTCCAGCTCGCCGACGCGGCGCGGAGCCTTGGAGCCGCCGACGCCGGAAACCTCAGTACCGGCGAGGAACACGCCGAACATACCGCGGTCCGGGATGGTGCCGCCGGAGGTCACGGCCACGCGCTGTGCTCCCGGCCGCGCGGTGAGCTCGCCGCTCATGCGGTCATAGACCACGCGCGGGCGCAGCTCCGCGAAGTCCGTGGACGGGTACGTGCCGCTGACCAAGTCAATGACCGAGTCAAAGACATCGCGGGACAGGTTCCGGTACGGCCAGGCGCGGCGGACCTGCTCGTACCACTCGTCGGCGGTGATGCTGCCGGGGTGCGCGCCGGAACTGCGGTGCGCGGCGGCGGCCACCGCGGCCACGGTCTGCTGGGCCAAGACGTCCAGCGGGTTCTCCGGGGTGTGCAGCCGCTCGATGAGACCGGCGCGCATACGGGAGACGGTCAGCGCGGACTGCACGAGGTCCGCGCGGTGCTTCGGGTAAAACGAGCCCTGCGACACCGCACCTACGGTGTGCCCGGCGCGGCCCACGCGCTGCAATCCAGACGCCACCGACGGCGGAGATTCCACCTGGACCACCAGGTCCACCGCGCCCATGTCGATGCCGAGCTCCAGTGAGGACGTGGCCACCACCGCGCGCAGCTCCCCTGCCTTGAGCATGTCCTCCGTCAGGGCCCGCTCGTCCTTGGAGACCGAGCCGTGGTGCGCGCGGGCGATAAGCGCCGGGGCTTGACCGACGGTGTCGGTCTGCTTCATCAGCTGCGCCGGGTCGCGACGGCTGGCCGCGGAGAGAGCCTCCGGGTCGTGTTCGTGGGCGTAGAGCTCGTTGAGCCGGCTGGTCACCCGCTCTGCGGTGCGCCGGGAGTTAACGAACACCAACGTGGAACGGTGCGCCATCACTTCCCGGTAGAGCTCTTCTTCAATGAAGGGCCAGATGGATTTCGCCGCCGGCAGCGCGGAATCTTCTGCGATAGGCGCAGCATCGTTCACCGGTGAGGCGATCCCCAGCGGGTCGTCCACAGTGAGCTCGCCGATGGTGGAGCCGACCTCCGGC
Organism: Corynebacterium incognita; assembly: GCF_014217255.1. Taxonomy (NCBI): domain Bacteria; kingdom Bacillati; phylum Actinomycetota; class Actinomycetes; order Mycobacteriales; family Corynebacteriaceae; genus Corynebacterium; species Corynebacterium incognitum. The sequence goes on along the minus strand of NZ_CP059404.1, from coordinate 1,924,195 downwards.
GTGGGCAAATCCGACATGTCGTCAACGGGCACGTGGACGTCGAGCGCCCACTGCTTCTCTGCGGGCGGGGCGATAATCTCCACCGGGCGACCGCCGCCCAGGAAGTTGGCCACCGCCTCGAGCGGGCGCACCGTCGCCGACAGGCCCACGCGTTGGAAACCGCCGGTCAGCGCCTCCAGGCGCTCCAGCGTCAGCGCCAGGTGCACGCCGCGCTTGGTGCCGGCCAGCGCGTGAATCTCGTCGATGATGACGGTATCCACCGTCTCCAGGATGCCCGCCGCCTTGGACGTAAGCATGAGATACGCCGACTCCGGCGTCGTAATCAGCACATCCGGTGGGCGGCGCACCTGCCGGTTGCGCTCGGACTGTGGGGTATCTCCGGACCGCACGCCGATGGTGATGTCCGGTTCCTCCACGCCCATCCGCTGCGCCACCCGCGCGATGCCCGTGAGCGGCACCCGCAGATTGCGCTCCACGTCCACCCCCAGCGCCTTGAGCGGGGAGATATACAGCACCCGCACGCCATCGCTCGCGCCGCCGGCACCCGCGGCGTCGTCAAGCTCCATCGGCAACGCCGCCTGCCCGGCGCGCACGGTGAGGTTATTGAGTGCCCACAAAAACGCCGCGAGGGTCTTACCGGAACCTGTGGGCGCCACCACCAAGGCGTTCGAGCCGTCCGCAATCGCCGACCAGGCGCCACGCTGTACCGGGGTCGGCGCGGAGAACACTTCCCGAAACCACGCGGCTACCTGGGGGCGGAAGCGATCCAACACGTCTCCGCCACCGTTGGCCCCCGCGGCATCAGTAGCCATGCCCATCCTTCCCATTGGCGGTACGCTTACAGCTATGACCGCTCATCTTAGTGATTCTCGCTTGACTAACCACATCGCCCAAGGTTGCGGGCAGATCCTCAAAGGCGTACGCGCCGGGGGCCTGCTGCGCGGCCAGCACCTGGGCGAAGCCGGTGATGAGCTGGCGCAGAACTGGATCGCTCGCGTGCTCAAGGAACACCGCCCCGACGATGGCTTCTTGTCCGAGGAGGCCGCGGACAACCTGGACCGCCTCAACAAGGACCGCGTATGGATCGTGGACCCGCTGGACGGTACCAAAGAATTCGCCACCGGTCGCCAGGACTGGGCGGTGCATATCGCGCTCGTCATCAACGGCGAGGTCGCGCACGCGGCCGTCGGCCTGCCGGACCTGGGCCAGACCTTCAAGTCCTCCGAAGCCCGCGCGGTCACCGGCCCGCTAGCCAAGCGTTTTGTGGTCTCCCACAACCGCCCGCCGCAGGTGGCTGGGCACATCGCGGAACAGATGGGCTACGACAACGTTGGCATCGGCTCCGCGGGGGCGAAGTCCATGCACGTTTTGTTGGGTGATTTTGACGGTTATATTCACGCCGGCGGTCAGTACGAGTGGGACCAGGCCGCGCCCGTGGGTGTGGCGCAGGCGGCCGGGCTGCATTGCTCCCGCTTGGACGGCTCCCCACCGCGTTTTAACAACGAGGACACCTACATGCCGGACCTGCTTATCTGCCGCCCGGAGATCAAGGACGAGGTGCTGGCTCACGCTGCGCAGTTCCTCAGCGACAACGGCAAGTACTAGGCTGTAGCCCATGACCGAGCCCACCCGCACCCCCATTGCTACGCCCTACGAGGATTTGCTTGCCGACGTCCTGCACAACGGCGCCCGCAAAGGTGACCGCACGGGCACTGGCACCCGCAGCCTCTTCGGTCGCCAGCTGCGCTACGACCTCTCCGAGTCGTTCCCGCTGCTGACCACGAAGAAGGTCTACTTCCACGGTGTCATCGGCGAGCTCCTGTGGTTCCTCAAGGGCGAGTCCAACATCACCTGGCTGCAGGAAAACAAGGTTCGCATCTGGAACGAGTGGGCAGACGAGAATAACGAACTCGGCCCGGTCTACGGCGTGCAGTGGCGTTCCTGGCCCACCCCGGATGGCCAGCATATTGACCAGATCCAGCAGGCTCTGGACACGTTGAAGTCCAACCCGAATTCCCGCCGCAATCTGGTCTCCGCGTGGAACGTCTCGGAGCTGGACAACATGGCGCTCATGCCCTGCCACCTGCTCTTCCAGCTGTACGTGGCCGACGGCAAGCTCTCGCTGCAGGTGTACCAGCGCAGCGCGGACATGTTCTTGGGCGTGCCGTTTAACATCGCCTCCTATGCCGCGCTGACCCACATGTTCGCACAGCAGGCGGGCCTGGAGGTCGGCGAGCTCGTGTGGACGGGCGGCGACTGCCATATCTATGACAACCACGTCGAGCAGGTCAAGGAGCAGCTCACGCGCGAGGCGCGGCCCTACCCGCAGCTGAAGCTTAACAAGGCACCGAGCATCTTTGACTACACCTTCGACGATTTCGAGGTCGTCGGCTACGACCCGCACCCGACCATCAAGGCGCCGGTGGCGGTCTAGCCCGGCCCACTGCGAGGAGGACACCCATGGGATACCGCGGCGCTATCTGGGCCCAGTCGCTCGACGGCATCATCGGCGACGGCGCCGTCATGCCCTGGCATGTGCCGGAGGACCTCGCTCACTTCAAGGACGTGACGATGGATGCCCCGGTCATCATGGGTCGCAACACGTGGGAGTCCCTGCCGGTGAAGTTCCGCCCGCTGCCCGGCCGCGCCAATTACGTGCTGTCCTCCCACGCCCCTGGCGAATGGTCCCGTGGCGCGCATGTCATCCGCACCGTGGACCAGGCGCCGGACGGCTGGATCATGGGCGGCGGCCAGCTCTACGCCGCCACCATCGACGAGGTGGACATCATTGAAATGACGCTCATGGGCGTCAACGTCGGCGACGTCTACGGCGACGACGCCGTGCACGCCCCGTCCGTCCCCACCACCTTCGGGCTCACGCACGATTCCGACTGGCAGACCTCCACGAAGGGCCGGCTCACCATCCCCGGCCAGCCGCCCAGCGACCTGCCCATGAAGTACCGATTCTTGACCTACCAGCGAAAGGACGCAGCCTAAATGACTGACGCCACAAACAACGCGCAGCCCACCGCCCCGCAGACCACGGACCACGTCACGATCTTCTACGCCACGTGGTGCCCCTACTGCGCCAACCTGCGCAAGCGCCTGGACCGCACGGAGACCCCGTACACGCTGATCGACGTCGATGACGCCGCCAACCCCGACAACCCCGCGGAGTTCGACGAGGACGCCATCGCCGCGGCCAACGAGTGGATCGAGTCCGTCAACGACGGCAACCGCATCGTACCCACCGTGCTGTACTCCGACGGCACACACGCCACCAACCCGGAAGCCTCCGCGGTACGCGCCAAGCTTCGCGAGCTCACCGGCGAAGAATAATTAAAACTCGTCGTCCTCGCCGAAGAGTTCAGCCATGTCCTTCGGCGACAGCGTGGCGTTCATGCCCGCCAGCTCCTTGGAGTAAATGGTGTTGAGGTAGAACTCCAGCGCCTCTTTCAGCTTCTGCGCGTCATACTTGTTCAGCAGCAGAATGCGCTTCGACGACCCGCCCGGCACGTTCTTCTCCACCGCCAAGGTCTCCACCCCGTCCTTGGCCACAATCTCGGTGAAGATCTCGCGGCGCTGGACGTCAATGAAGGAGTAGTTCTTATCTGAATGAGTCATGGCTCGAAACTATCCCACCTCTCACCCCGCCGCCGGAGTCTGGTGCCATTTCACACCGCTCCACCCCCGTGCGGTAACCTAAGTGCGTTATGCCCCAGTAGCTCAGTGGATAGAGCACGGCTCTCCTAAAGCCGGTGTCGGAGGTTCGATTCCTCTCTGGGGCACTTTTCTGTGGCCACCAAAAAGTTCCTGCTCCGACCCCATCCCTGTCGGGACCGTCAAAATCACGCCTCCAGCAACTTTTTGGTCGCTCGCGCGCCCTTCGACACCAACCGAGCGCCACCCCCCGCATCTCCCTCTTTCCCCACATTCCACTGCCGTGCTGCAGATCACACCCTAAGATGCTCAGAAGCACAGATCACTTGGACTGCACATACGCTATTGAATCGTGAGGAGTGGACCCTTGAAAGCTATCGTGGTCGGCGCGGGAATGACTGGCCTGTCTTCCGCTTGGTACCTGCAGGAATACGGCTATGAAGTCACCGTCGTGGATCGCATCGGCGTCGCCGCCGGGTCCTCGTGGGGCAACGCCGGCTGGTTGGCCCCCGGCAAGACCATCCCGCTGTCCAACGCGGGCCTGTGGGCGTACGGCCCCACCGCACTGTTGGACAAGGACGCCGCCATGGCCGTCCCGCCGCGCCTCGATCCGAAATTGTGGGCGTTCGTCGCGCAGTTCATGGCGCGCGCCAACCAACGTTCCTGGGACAAGACCATGGCCGCGCTGACGCCCGCGGACAAGGCTGCGCTCGCGGCCTTCGACGAGCTTATCGACGGCGGTGTCGACGCCGTCACCCACTCCGGGCCGTTCGTCGTCGGCTTCGAGGAGGACAAGCAGGCCAAGGGCTTCCTGGACGAGGTCGAGGGCGCCATCCGCCACGGTCAGGACATTCCTCTCCAGCAGGTCACCCGCGAGGAGGCGCTGAAGCTCGCGCCAATGCTCTCGGAGAAGGTCCAGTCCCTCTACACGATGGAGGGCCAGCGCTACATCGAGCCGGCGCTGTTCTGCGAGAAGTTGGCAGAGGACGTCGACAAGCGCGGCGGCACCATCACCACCGGCGTTGAGGTCGTGGACGTTGTCTCCACTAACAAGCCGGCGATCAAGCTCGCCACCGGCGAATGGCTGCCTACCGACGTCGTGGTCATCGCCACCGGCGCGTGGATGCCCAACCTCACCAAGAAACTCGGCGTGAAGACCATCGTGCAGGCCGGCCGCGGCTATTCCTTCACCGTGGAGACCGACCAGCCCGCCACCCACTCCGTGTACCTGCCGCACACCCGCGTGGCATGTACGCCGGTGCCGTCCAAGGGGCGCTTCCAGATTGCCGGCACCATGGAATTCCGCGGCCCGGATGAGGCTTTCCAGCCGGCGCGCGTGGAGTCCATCATCAACGTGACGAAGCCGCTGTTCAGCGGTGTGGATTGGGACAGCATTGACGACCGCTGGGTGGGGTCCCGCCCGGTCACCCCGGACGGCCTACCTCTCATCGGCGCGACCAAGGCGCCGAACGTCTACACCTGCGGCGGCCACGGCATGTGGGGCATCGTCCTCGGCCCGGTCTCCGGCAAGATGCTGGCCAAGCAAATTGCCACCGGCGTGGTCGATGACGTGATCAAGCCTTTCGACCCGCTGCGCTAGCCGCACACACCCCAGGCCTAAGGCCGAGCGCGCTCCTCCCACTATCGTTCACCTGCCACGCGTTCATCCAGCGCACCCTGGATTTCATCACATATGCACTGATAGAATCGGGGTGACAATGACCGACGATCTGCGAGAGGAGCGCGCTTTCTATGTCTGAGCTGATCGACCCGGCGCGCTCCCGCTCCCAGCGGCAGATCTCCGCCTACACCTACCTCTTTGACAAAATCACGCGCGAACGCATCTCGCTGGCACATATCCCCGATACCAGCTTCTACATCGATCGCGCACTCACCCACTCCACCGGCCCTGGCTGGGAAGGCTACGCCGCCGAGCTCAAGCACCTCATCAACAACGACGACATCACCGGCCTCAAGCAACGCCTCCTCCCCGCCACCGACGAAGGCGACCGCTACCGCTCCATCAGCCCACTACTGATGCTCCTGCTCACCCCCGAAGAAGGCCAAGCCCTCAAACCACCGTACCGGCTGGTCACTCCCGAAATGCTGAATGTGGGTTAGCCTTGCGTCGCGCCGATTTCGATAAATGCTTAGCCGCAATCTACTTCTTTACGGGTAGCGGCGAATTTGTTGTCATGGGCTCGCAAGCGTTTCACGCGAGCATTTCAGAGGAAGATCTCCCCGAAGACGTCGTAACGTCACGAGAAATCGATGCGACTTACATTCCGGGGAGAGGATCTCAAGAAATCGCTAACCGGTTGAACGCGGCAGATTTTCACCTTGGAGAACTGAGTGAATTTCATCGCTATAACGGCTTCCATCTTGAGTTTGTAGAACCAGGGACTGCAATTCTTCCGTCAGACTGGAAAGAACATCTGCATACTTACCGCGTTAGAAGAAAGAATGACGAAGACTTCTCGGTCAAAATTCTCAGCATGCACGACGCCGCTGTCGCGAAATTAATGAGACTTGCCGACAAGGATAAGAGAGTGATCAGCGCCCTGATTGAATCGGGAAACCGAAGTCGGTTAGCTTCGATTCTATAGACGCCGTCGAGCTATCCCTAAGGAGACCTATGTGCATGTTTCGAATTTCTGAATAACTTTCTGCAATGTTCCTCGTCGTGTTCTCAAGCCATTTGAGGTGTTGGTTGGAGGCAGCCGGGGCTTGGCCTTGGAGCTGTTCGAAGGCGTACTCTTCGCCCTCCCCATAGGAAATGAACCTTGGCCTAGTCAGTTGCCTTGCTCCATTCAAATATAAAAGCGTTTGTTTCAAATTTCGATGAGCAGTAACTGGCGCTGAACGCGTTGAAGCTCAAGTTTTGTTCCTTCGGCAGGGAGGCGTATTTTAATGTGTCAGAACGTGCAAGGTTTTCAGAGTTTCCGGGAAATCCTCCCAAGCATGCGATTGTTTTCTTGTATGTCCCTGGAAAGCTGTTTCTCAAAGTTCAGCTTGCCATTGGTCGTAATGCTATTGGTCCGAAAATCCGAGCCGATTACGCTGCGAACATTCAGCTCAAAACGTTCTGAGTAGTGATTGTTCAGCTCGTCATCGTACTCCAATAGGGCGAACATAATTCCGGGCACGCCCTCTGCAGAGTCCGAGATTGAATCGCCATCCAAGAGCTTTCCTTCAGGTTGCAGCCAATATGCAACGTCTACTTGATGGCCTGGAACCCAAGTGGAAAAGACTGTGTTGCTAAAAATCGATTTGACGCGTCTTATTGGAGAGTAATGGGAACCTCCAGCAGTGGCTTCATTCTGTCTTGTCGTGTTTGGTAGATCCGGATCAAAACTAACCTTCACGTTCTTTGCTACAGACTTTCCTCGATTAGAAACCATCAGACGTAAAGTTTCTTTTGCGTAATCTGGCATCAAGATTTCAGCCATCATCATTGGACGATTGGCGTTAATGCTGATCTGCCTATTTAGACGTAACGAACGCCGTGCTACGAGGAGGGAAACGAGGGCGATTAGAGCGATGGTTGCGTTGATTAAGACGTTAGTCCTTTCGGCTGTCCACCAGCCCGCAAAGTCTAAGAAATGTTCCATTCATCAATCGTATCTTTATTTCACTATCACTTGCTGTGCTATGAACAGTGGGGATGTCTGCCCCCCCCCTGTGCGCGACAAACCGAGATTATCGTACCCACTTCCTGTGTTCGGGAAATCTGAGACGATAGAGAGAATTCGAGTGGTCGCGGGGCTGTGCGACGGTGCGTCAATAATCGTCAAATCGTGTTGGCTAGAGGAGTTCAGAATTCGGTCGATTAGCGGGTACTTCTCAGCATGCGCCTCGTAGATCGGAACGTAGTCTACGGGGAACGGTAGCGGGTCACCCTCCGTGGTCGCGTATTTGGCGGTTGTTGCGGCGGTACCTAGAGGGTCGGCATCTACCACCCGGACCCTCGTTCCATGCTCACTGGCCACCTGTGCCAGCATCAGTGATGTGGTAGTTCTGCCGGAGCCACCTTTGAGGTTGGCTACCGTTAGAAGCATGTTTGCCTTTTCTGGGGTGAATTTTCAATGTGTGACCCTCGATCTTAGTGACATTATCCCGAGTGGGGTAGGCCAGACCCTGCTCGCGTCCTCGGTGTCGGTGTGAGCTTGTTCGCTATATGGCTCGTATTCTGGATCGCTACATGTCATCCCGCAGGCAGGGTTGCGGGACCCCGACGACCCCTGATTGGCACCCCAGAGTCGTCAATCGGCAGTAACGTCCAGTTTCAGCCACGCGGCTGCCTGATCAGGCTGGCGTCGAATCCCCACTATTGGGCACCCTCGTCTAGACCTGCTTCAGCGGACTCAGCAATCAGACCGGCAATCTTCACCACGGCATCGTAGAGTTCAGTATCGCCGAAAACCGGACGGAGTAGACGAGCATGTTCGGCGAGCTCCAAACCAAAGGTCTGATCCACAGCGTGCTCCCCTCGGGGCGTGAGAGCTACTGATGCGGATCGCCGATCACCCGGAATGGAAGATCGCTGCAGTAGCTCCCGTTGCTCGAGACGCTTGAGATGCTTAGCCACCCCGGCTCGTGTCATTCCCAAATCGCGAGCGAGCTTTGCCCCGGTCACTTGCTCGTTACTGTGACGTAGAGGGACGAGAACTTCCAGCTCAGCGGGACTTAACTCTTGCTGTTCACAAGCCCTTTCTGAAGCGCGCTCCAGAGCCTCGTGGATCAGTTTGAAGCAGCCCACGACGGACATTGTCCGGTCGTCCAGATCGGGATTCTTGCTCAACCATCGTTTGATGACTTCGCCGCGGCATCCAGGGGTCATACTCATCGCCTTATCGTTAACTAGTATACGATCGTGTGTATGTCCATCACACTACCAACGGAGGAATCAATGCAAGACATCGAACCCGAGGTTGTCATCATCGGTGCAGGCGCAGCTGGCCTAAGTGCTGGGCTCACGCTGGCCCGGGCCCGACGTCGGGTGCTCATCATTGACGGCGGTCTGCCTCGGAACCGTTTTGCTGAGCACTCACACGGATATCTCACCAGGGACGGGATGTCACCACAGCAGCTGCTGGAAAGTGGACGAGGCGAAGTTGAGTCCTACGGCGGGCAGATAGTCTCCGGGACCGTGCAGTCGATTGACGTATCGGAGCGGACCCCCAGCATCGGCTCATTGACACTGACGACCGGTTCCCACGTAGTGCGGCCGCGAGCCGTCCTTGTCGCGACCGGCATCACAGATATTCTTCCCAGCATTCCCGGCGTCGCCGAGGGGTGGGGACGCACAGTCCATCACTGCAGCTACTGCCACGGGGCGCAACTTGACCCCGCACAAGAAGTTGTTGTGCTCGGGGGCGACAATAAGCGCTTCGTCCTGAAGCAGGCCAAGTTGTTGCGCCACTGGGTTAGTACAGTATCACTGGTCACCTGTGGAATGGACCTCACCGAGACGGAGTGGTCCGATCTGCGTCAGCGCGGCATCGATGTTCTCGAACAATCCGTTCATCACGTAGCGGACAACGAGGAGGGCGGATGCACGGTGACATTGGACAATGGAGACTCCAAGGGATCCGGAGCGGTTTTCGTCGGCCCTATCTTTAAGCCAAACGACCTGCTACTTCGCGGAGCTGGATGTGCTGTCGATGGCGACGACTGGATTCAAGTGGATCAACACGGGCGCACGAGCGTGCCGGGTATCTGGGCAGCTGGAAACGTCATTTCATCACCAGATCAGATCGTTAATGCCGCAGCAGCCGGTGCAACTGCGGCTATCAACATCAACGACACCCTGCTCGGCCTGGCCTGACAACCGTGGATCGAGGGCATTCCTGGTCCGGCCACTCACTGTGGCTTTCAACAGCGTCTTCCTTGGGCGGGATCTGTTAGCTGGAAGATCGTAGCGCTGCCTGGTGGGATGACGTACATTGCGCGACAATCCACCTCGACCTGCATGGAGGGGCCCTTGCGCCACGGCATCAGCTACCGTCATCTCGAGTGGATCGATGCCCCTGGGCATGCCGTGGTGGCTGCGGCATGTCCTGGTCAGTGTCCAAGGACCAGGGTGCTGGCAGCAGCCTCGATGACATCGTCGGTGATGGTCTCCAACTCGTTGATCTTCAACACCCGCTTGATCTGCGGGAACAATCGCTCCACCACGCGGAAGTTGCCACGGGTCAGCCGATCGATCGTGGCGATGGCTTGCGCATCCGTGAAATCCTCCGGGCCAAGTTCTCTACCCAGGCGCTTGTAGTGACGATTGAGCACGAACAGCAGTTCGTCTTTGCCTAGGGCACGGTAGCGATGCGAGAACCCCAGCCGACTGAACAGCTGGGGGTAGTGCCGGAAGCGCTGGTCAATGCCGGGCATGCCGATGAACATGATCGCCACACCGTCACGATCATGGATGTCGCGCAGCATCTCCAGGGCAGTGGGAGGCAATCGTTCTGCCTCGTCGATGATGATCAACTCCGTGGCCCGGGGAGTCCTCGGGTTTATTTTGCTGACCTTCCCGGTGTTGATGAGGTGTTCTTCAATGCAGATGTCGAGACGTTTTCGGTAGAACTCGATGTCCTTGATCAACGCGCGGAACTTCGGTTGGACCTCAGGGGTGTAGAAGATGGTCCGGGCCCGATGGGCCGTCGCGTAGATGGCCAGGTCCGATTCACTGCGTGGCGCCCAGGCGTCGAGGCCCCCGTATCCCCCTAAGCCCCCGTAGTTTTCCATCATAGTAGCTACAATCCGCATTCGGTTAAGAATGAACTCATTCAAACTCGGAGGTGGGCGGACGTTGTCGAGGTGGAAATTGCGACGTTTGAATGGGTGAATTGGTGGAATAAATCACGGCTCCACCAGTCCCTCGACTACCGCACGCCGGCGGAGGTTGAATCAGAATTTTGGAGCAAAAGCTCAGCTCAGGACATAATGGAAATCAAGGCACATGCCTAGGAACAAAACCCGGGGCACTTCAGTTCGTATGCGTTCGAGGCAGACTCAAACTTCACGAACGGCAAGGAAAACAGCGAATGAGCCACGATCGCAATCACACCCGAGTGGGAGTCTAACCTCAGATCGAAAGGTCACTAGCCAGGACTTGACCCCAAAGCATATCATTCTGAAGGCGGACGCTGCTTAGCGATGTCCTTCAGGAAGGATTCTTTGTCGTCGCAGTAACATTCAACGGCCGAAACTTCGGTAAAACCCTTATGAAGATCTTCTACTATTACTTGGTGCTCTAGCTCTAGTTTGACATTAACTTCGCTCAGAACCGGGATTCTCAGATAACCACTTTCATCGACCTCAATATCTCCCCCCTGGCCTGCCCTCGTGGTTTTAACTTCTCCCAGATGTGCCCATGGTATCTCGCAAGTGAGCCTCTTCCCGTGGCGCAGTAAAATTCCTTCGGGGGTTATGACGTGGGGATTTTCTCGGATAGAAACGAAAAATCCCGTTAGAAGGAACGCTGCGTAAATACTTGCAATTAGTAAAATATATCGCCAGAGAGCACTAGGAACGGCTAGGTGTACGACAGTAATCTCTACTGCGCAAAGGCCCAGAATTAGAAAAACTATAGTTCGAAGATTTTTGTGTACGGTGTATTCTCCCATTTTCAATTTAGAAGGTCTAAATATGCCCAGAGCGGAAGTAAGGGAACCGATCTCTGAAACGAGCAAGGCTAATGCTTTTTTAGGCACGCCAAATCTCTTGGAAGTAGCGGACAGAGAAGCTGCCCACGACTTATCATTACGGCGATAATCGCGCCATATTCCTAAAAAGAGTAGAAAAAGCGCCAATCCAATAAAAGGAACCGGCGTCAAAAACCATAAACTGTGGAAACCTGAAACCGTATTCGATAAAAGAATGACTAACACTTCAAGTACCAGTGCAACCAACAGAAGAACTCTGAAAGCGATCTTCATCTAGCGCTCCTAGTCACCACACGAGTGCATGATTCGGTTAATAACCTCTCAGCAGTCTTAACCTTTCGTTGTAGGACTTCGCGCTCATCGCACTGAAATCCATTCGCTGGAGAAATTGAGCGTGTCCGATGATGATCTGCGCCTTTGCCCAGTTGAGATAAGCGTTTAAGCATCTCATCGCTCCCACAACCTAAGTCAAAAATAGTAACGATTCCCTCAATACTCCCGATCATTTTTTCCAATAACGGGTAGCAGAACTCATGCCTGTCCCATGCCTCATAAAGTGATTTTTCACTCGGGGTTCCATAGGGTGGTGCGGCATCGGAATAGTTGCCCGTCATGTAGGTGCCAATCCTGATTATGGTAGATACAAGTCGAGAAGGTGGGGACGCTTACCGACCTGATAATCAAATCGGTAAGCGTTGCTTACTCCGTAACGTCGGTATATTCTATTATATTCTATCTTATACCACGTCAAACCGGCCTAAACGACAGAATGTGTTGTTTAGGCCCATTACGCGGCACCTCCCAACACCATCATCGCTAAGATCGTCGCAGCCGCCGTTTAGCGAGTCCGCTATCGTACCCCCTATCCACATTCGTTTAAACTAGAATCATTCGCGCTCCAAGGCTCGGTAAACGGTCTACTCGAAATGAGTCCGGAATACAACGACATCGAACAACGTCGCCTAAATGCTAATCACTTCTTATCGCAATGGCTCTAGCTAAGGACTATCAGCAACGCGCCCTGGTGCACTGATAGCGAATGAAACGGCTAAGTTTCGGAGCACAGGTATCCGGCTTCGCACAATCTTTCCTGTCGCTCTCCCATTAACCGCCAGCCTCGCTCTCAATGTCTGAGCGCTAGCTACACTCATCTTTGAAAGCCGTTTCGGGTAGTCGCTGCACGCCACGGAAGGAGACCGGATGTGAGCACCATTGGAAGGGTGCCCATCGCGCCTGAGGTCCTACGCTGGGCTATTGAACGTACCGGACTATCCGAAAGCGAACTCGCCTCCAATCCCGACTTTTCTCGACTTAAACTCTGGATGAACGGGAAAGAACAGCCGACTTTCAAGCAAGCCCAGAAACTCGCCAAGGTGGCAGGGCTTCCATTCGGCTACCTTCTACTTCCCGCCCCGGTCGACACAACGCCGAAGCTCCCCGACTTCCGCACTGATACAAGCGCGCCGCTTTCCACGCCAAGCAAGGAGCTTGAGCAAAAGATTTACGAGTGCCAGCACAGCCTCGATTGGTACGTGGACTACGCCAACGAGTACGGGTACGACCACCCCGAACTTATCGGTTCCGCTTCGCTTTCTCGCTCCGCAGTCGCGGCGGCAGAAAACCTCCGCCTCAAAGTGGGATGGGACCCGACTGCTTCCCTCAAGCGCCGTAAACGCATCAACGCTGTCGCTGAGCTCCTCGAAGACCAAGGTCTCCTCGTCCAGAAGAGCTCCATGGTCGGGCTTAACACCCACGCTCGTTTGGACCGAAATGAATTCCGGGGATTCACCCTCATCGAAGAAGACTTCGCGCTCATCTTCATCAACACCGCAGATACTGACGCTGCCAACACCTTCGCCCTCGCACACGAATTAGGCCACGTAGTTCTGCGCAAGCCGGGCGTCTGCTCCGCGGAGGAACGTAACGAGACGGAGCATTGGTGCAATGCCTTCGCGGCTAGCTTCCTCGCCGAGTCGGAGAACCCTAACCGCACCGAACAGTTCCCCACATCCTCCACGCAGATGATCCACTCGTACAACGCGGCCCGTGAACGGCTTGGAGGAAACTTCCTGGATTGTATTTCCGCCGCCTATGCAGCCGGCTCTTTGTCCTACACCGATGCCGTCCAGTTTACCGGGTACCGGAGCAGCTCCGCACTTCACAAAGCACTTGCCACTTAAAGCAAACGTCTCCTCGCCACACGGGGTTATTGCCAGCTCACCAGCTCCATCCACGGCATAATATGGGCATGTCTTCTTTCTCCGATGTGTTGGTGCAGCTCCGTGATAATCAGCCTGCTGGAAAATATGGTCTGGCCTTTGAAAAGCTGATGGTCAACTACTTCCAGACGGACCCCACACTGTCGCAGGAATTTGATGAGGTGTACCGCTGGGCTGACTGGCGCTACAACGGCGGTAAGGCTGATACCGGCATCGACCTGGTGGCGCGCCGCCGAGAGGATCAGACCTGGACCGCCATCCAGTGCAAGTTCTACAAGGAGACCACCTCCATCCAGAAGTCCCACCTGGATTCCTTCTTCGAGGCCTCCGGCCACAGCTTCACCACGGAAAACGGCACCGAGCACTTCGCCAACCGCCTCGTCATCTCCACCACGGATCGCTGGTCCTCCAACGCGGAGAGCGCCCTGGAGAACCAGATCATCCCCACCAACCGCATCGGCATCGCCAGCATCGCCGACTCCCCCATCGACTGGGACGTTGCTTTCCCCGGCTCCGAGATGCAGATCCACCTGACCAAGCGGGAGACCTACGAGCCCCGTCCGCACCAGCAGACAGCGATTGAGAAGACACTGCAGGGCTTCGAGTCCCACGACCGCGGCAAACTCATCATGGCCTGCGGCACCGGCAAAACTTTCACCGCGCTGCGCCTAGCGGAGCAGGTCGCGGAGCGCAACGGCGGCCGCGCCCGCATCCTCTTCCTTGTCCCCTCTATCTCCTTGCTCTCCCAAACACTCAAGGAGTGGACTGCGCAGGCGCGCATGGACTTGCGTTCCTACGCCGTGTGCTCGGACAACAAGGTATCCAAGAAGGCCGAGGACATCGCCTCATACGACCTCGAGGTCCCCGTCTCCACCAAGGGCGAAGTCATCGCCGAGCGCCTCAACCGCGGCGGCAAACGCTCCGCCGGCCTACACGTCGTATTCTCCACCTACCAGTCCTTGCCCGCCGTCCACGACGCCCAGCAGCACGGCCTTGACGAATTCGACCTCGTCATCTGCGACGAGGCCCACCGCACCACCGGTGTCACGCTGCACAACGAGGACTCCTCGAACTTCGTCAAGATCCATGACGCCGACTACATCAAATCCGCCAAGCGCCTCTACATGACGGCCACCCCACGCCTTTTCGACGACGCCGTCAAGGGCAAGGCAGCAGAACACTCCGCCGAAATCGCCTCCATGGACGACGAAGCTCTCTACGGTCCCGAGTTCCACCGCCTTGGCTTCGGCGAGGCCGTGGAGAAGGGACTGCTCACCGACTACAAGGTGCTGGTCATGACCGTGGACGAGGACGTCGCCGCCGACGTCATGGCCCGCACCGGCGGCCAGGAAATCAACCTCTCCCTCGCCTCCGCCATGATTGGCACCTGGAATGGACTGGCCAAACGTTCCGGCAAGGAACAGGACACCAAGCACGGCTTCGCCTCCAACGCCGCTCCGATGCGCCGCACCGTCGCCTTCGCCAAGAACATCAAGACCTCCAAGCAGATCGCGGAGTCCTATCCCCTGCTCATCGATAGCTACCGCAACTCCCTCCAGGAATCCGCGGAAGACACCGACACCAGCCTCCACAACATCGACCTCAACGTCGCTGTCCAGCACGTCGACGGCCAGATGAACGCCATGGAACGCAACACCCGCCTCTCCTGGCTGGAATCCTCCATCGGCGACGACGAGACCCGCATCCTCACCAACGCCCGCTGCCTCTCCGAGGGCGTCGACGTCCCCGCGCTCGACTCCGTCGTCTTCTTCAATCCCCGCAACTCCATGGTCGACGTCGTCCAATCCGTCGGCCGCGTTATGCGCAAATCCGCGGGCAAAGACTACGGCTACATCATCCTTCCCGTCGCCGTCCCACCGAACACCAGTCCATCTGCCGCCCTCAATGACAACACCCGCTTCAAAGTGGTCTGGCAGATCCTCAACGCCCTGCGCGCCCACGACGATCGCTTCAACGCCAAGATCAACTCCATCGCTCTCAACGAAGGCAGCGTCACCGAACTGCCCATCGAAGTCGATCACACCGACGATCCCAAGAAGAAGCTTGACGACGCCGACAAAACCCCCGCCGACCCCAGCACCGACGCCTACGCCGACTCCCAAGCACTAGCCCAACAGGTAGCCCTGTTCTCCCTCGAGCAGTGGCAAGAGGCCATGTACACCAAGCTCGTGGACAAGGTCGGCTCCCGCACCTACTGGGAGGACTGGGCCGAGGACGTCGCCGTCATCGCGCAGTCCCAGATCACCCGCATCGAGGCACTACTAGCCAACGCAGATAAGAAGCTCCGCAAGGAATTCGATACCTTCGTCGAGGGCTTGCGCGGCAACCTCAATGACTCCATCACTGAGGACGAGGCCATCAGCATGCTCTCCCAGCACCTCATCACCGCGCCCGTCTTCGATGCCCTGTTCACCGACCATGACTTCGCTCAGCACAACCCCGTCGCCCAGGTCATGCAGCGCATGGCCGACGCCCTCGATGACGCCAACCTGGATTCTGAGACCGACTCCCTGGAGAAGTTCTACAACTCGGTACGTATCCGCGCCTCTGAGGTGACCACTGCCTCCGGCAAACAACAGGTCATCAAGGAGCTCTACGAGCGCTTCTTCCAAAAGGCCTTTAAGAAACAAGCTGAGGCCCTGGGCATCGTCTACACCCCAGTCGAAATTGTCGACTTCATCCTCCGCGCCGCCAATGACGTCTCCCTCAAGCACTTTGGCAAGGGGCTTTCCGACGAAGGCGTGTGCATCCTCGATCCTTTCGCCGGCACGTCCACCTTCATGGTCCGCCTCCTGCAGTCCGGCCTCATCAAGCCGGAGGACATGGCCCGCAAGTACGCCAACGAGCTCTTTGCCACCGAAATCATGCTCCTGGCCTACTACGTCTCCGCCGTCAACATTGAGACCACCTACAACGCATTGATGGCCGAGCACGCCAAGCGCAACGGCGACCCCGCCCCCGACTACGTCCCCTTCAGCGGCATCGCCCTGGCCGACACCTTCCAAATCCACGAGGACGGCGACATCCTCGATCTCACCGTCTTCAAAAACAACAACGAGCGCATCGAGCGCCAGAAGCAAGCCCCCATCAACGTCATCATCGGCAACCCGCCCTACTCCGCCGGGCAGAAGTCCGCGGGCGACCTCAACGCCAATCTCGCCTACCCGACGCTCGATAAACGCATCGCCGAGACATACGGCGCACTCTCAACAGCAACGTCGCAACGCACGCTCTACGATTCCTATCTACGTGCCTTTCGTTGGGCTACCGACCGCATCGGTAACCAAGGCGTGGTCGCATTCGTCTCCAACGGCGGCTGGCTCGACGGCAACACCGGCGACGGGATCCGACTATCCATGGCCAAGGATTTCACCGACGTTTATGTGTTCAATCTCCGTGGAAACATGCGCAACTCGGACTGGAGAGCGGAGGGAGGACAGATCTTCGGGGGCGGTTCTCAGACAACAATCGCAATTGCGATTGGTGTAAAGGACCCAAAAACGAACAGATTCACGTTGCACTACGCCCAAACCCCCGATGGCGCTGACCGGCAAGAGAAACTTGGAATCGTAGGCTCCTCTGCCCTCAAAACCATCGACTGGCGAAAGATCACCCCCAACGAGCATGGAGACTGGATCAGTGTTCGCAGTGCCGAGTTTGAATCCTGGCCAACTTTGGGTGACAAGAGAAAAACCCAGGTCAGAATTTTTACAGACTACTCACTTGGCCTTGCAACTGGCCGTGATATTTGGGTTACTGCAGAGAACCGGATAACCCTGACCCAAAAGGTGAAGGATTTAATCACTAACTATGAAAACGCACGGTTAGCGTTCATCGCCTGGTCAAACAATGCGGATTACGTGCGCTGCGCTGAGTCACGTGTAAATGAATTTTTACGTTCCAATCCTGAATACTCGGACAAAGCCAAATACTCTTGGAATCGTAATCTGAAACAGTCGTTAGCGAAGCGTTCTACGATTGCCTTTGATCCCAATAAGATCGCAAACTTTAATTACCGCCCATTTAAGAGAGCTTGGGTGTACTTTGACAAAGAACTCGTCGCAATGACCTACCGCCTACCGCATATGTTCCCGACACAAATTCATGACAACGTTGGGTTGATAGTCGACAAGAGTAACGGAAAGTTGCCGTTCAGTGCGGTAGCGTCAAACTCAATCAGTGACCTAAACTTCTACTCTTATCCGGGCCAGTTCTTCCCCCGGTTCACCTGGGCCAAGGTCGAGGCGGATGATGGTGCGCTGTTTGGGGAAGGGGGCGTCGAGAAGCAGGGCGCTGGTGAGGAGTCGAAGTATGGCCTCATTGGTGAGGTCGTTGATGGCTACGTGCGCGTGGACAATGTGACGGCCGAAATTAAGTCGCTGTACCGGGATGCGCTGGGCGCGGATATTACGGGCGATGACATCTTCCACTTTGTCTACGGCAAGTTGCATGACCCGGTGTATCGGGAGAAGTACGCGGCGGATTTGAAGAAAATGCTGCCGCACATCGAGACGCCGGCGACGCGGGCGGAGTTTGATAAGTTCGCCGCTGCTGGTGAGAGGCTCATGGAGCTGCATGTCGGCTATGAGGACGTGGAGCCGTGGCCGCTGACGATTGACGTGCGCGGTGATGAGAATGACCGTGAGACGTGGCGCGTGCCCAAGAAGATGGCGTGGGCGAAGAAGAAAGACCCGGAGACGGGCAAGAACGTCAATGACGTCACCACGCTGAAGTACAACAAGCTGGTGACGATTAAGGACATTCCGGCGGAAGCGGATGAGTACATGCTGGGCTCGCGATCCGCGGTGGCGTGGCTGATTGACCGGTACCAGGTGAAGAAGGATAAGCCGTCCGGGATTGTGAACGACCCGAATGATTGGGCTGATGAGGTGGGCAACCCGCGCTACATCGTGGACCTGATCGGCAAGGTTGTGCGCGTGGCGATGGAGACGGTGCGGATTGTGGATGGGCTGAAGGATTAACACACTGTAATCACAGCGGAAGAAGGACGAAGACAGTGAGCAGCTTTAATATCGACACGCCTCATCAATGGAAGGGCAGATGGCAGGTACTTGGATCCGACGAGTGGCTCACTGGGACCCTTGAATGGGTACCGGAAGAAGGATTCACACTCGATCTTTTTGAGGGGGCATTCGAAGATTTCTTTCTCCGTGGAAAGACAGAATCTAAGTTCATGCCGGGAGCAACAGTAGATGGACTGAGCCCGCTTTTCGCAGATAACCTGACCGTATTCGGGAACACCACGGAAGGTGAAGTTTCATTATTCGGAGTCAGTTGCCTTTCCAAAGAATCGAACATGTTCGCGGAAATGTCCGCACGATACAGCTGTGACAATGCGGTAATCGGGTTGAGAGTTTCTTCCCTGGAAGAAGATGTAGTACGCCGTGCCACAATTTCAGTTGAGGGACTCCACTACCTTCTAGGTGGTCCAAAAACATTCGAATTGTCTCGCGAGTTTACTGACGATCGAGACTCCCCATTCTTTGCAGCGCTTAAGCTCAGAAAAACGGCCAATTCAGGCCCAGTAAAGCTTATTGGCGTTGATGAAATCGCCGCTGTCGAACACAATTCAACTCTTCGGAGTAATAGATGGTCACCCACCGGATATTCAGGCGTGGTCGAAGAGACGTGCATACTAACGCTTCATTCTGATAACTGCCTTTCGCTCATCAGACTACGACACCACAGGAAAGCTCTCTCATGGCTAATCTCCCTGATTGCGAAACATCCGATGCGGATCACTAGCACTAATGTCACCAGGGATCCTGTTGCTTCCACCGAAAGAGGCGAACTAGTCCAACTCGGGCTCTCAAAAACTGGGTCAAAGTTAGACTGGAGCAAGAGACTTGACTTCGCGTTTCATCTTGAACACGATGAGTTTCTCAACCTCTACCAGCGCTGGTTGCATTTTACCGAAACAAAAGGTCGACTTATCGGCCTCCTGAACGAACTGAGCCTTCCGAATAACAATAAGCTCGAGATGAAAGTGCTTCTTTCTGGTGTCCTAATTGAAGCTTTCCACAAAGAGTTATTCAGAAAACCAGATACTATTTCACCGGATGGAAAGCGAAAATTCGAGGAACTTTACCCAAACGAAAACATAAAGGTTAAAGGTAAATTCGTCTTCAAAGCTAGGGCTCTCGACATTTATTGCAGGCTACCCAAGAAGATTTCTCACGACCTCATCCCAGATGTAAAAGACTGGCTCGACTCTCTAACCGACCTCAGAAATAGTATCGCTCACGAAGCGCAAGTAAAAGACTCAGATTTCGTGAAGGCGATTGCAGTATTCGAAACTACTCGTCTGTTGGTGGAGCTTTTATTGTGGCATATTTTGGAGGTTGACGAAGAAAAACTTGTCGAGGCCAAGAAGAACCATTCAACTTTTTATCGAGCTCGCCAAAAGGCTAGAAAAGCGTTCCCGCACCGCATTCCGAACGAATGACCCACAATTACGCCCAAGCTACGTGAACTCGATTGGAAGCCTACGAAATCTCGCACTAGTCACTCAACACACTCGGTGGGATGACGTCCACGCCGTCGTCCCGGTGGAAGGCGATGCCGTCGGGGACGATGACGGCGAGTGATGCTGGTTCGCCGCTCTTTGTGGTGTCGACGTGGCTGGCGAATCTCTTGAGGCTGGCGGCGCCGGCGTCGATCCAGCTGTGGCCGAGTTTGATCTCGAAGGCGGCCCAGGTGCCGTCGCGAAGCTCGACGATGGCATCGACTTCGTGACCGTTGGATGTGCGGGCATGGGATACCCGGCCGCCGAGTGGCTGGGAGAGGACACGGAGGTCGCGCACCACGAGGTTCTCGAATAGGAAACCGAGGTACTCCAGGTCGTCGAGAAGCTTGGCAGGCGAAGCGCCAAGTGCTGCGACAGCTAGAGTTGGGTCGACGAACATGCGTTTGGGCTGCTGCGTGAGCGCCTGACGGGAGCGAAGATGCGCGTTCCACGCGGGAAGATCTTCGAGAATGCGGAGGCGGGTGAGTTCGTCTAAGTAGGTGCTCACGGTGTTGCGGTCAAGCGCACCGTCTGAGCCGCCGGCTTCGGCGGCAAGCTTGGACACCGAACGCTGGTTTCCCACGACTCGTGCCAGTGCAGCGACACTTCGTTTAAGGAATGTCCTAGCTCAGAAAGCGACATCGGGCGCACCTGGAGGCGCGCGAAACGACCAGCCCCCGAGTGCCGACGAACGTCATCGTCCGGGGCGGAGCTTCCCGTTAGGATGAACTGTCCTTTGGCTGGGCTCCTATCATCAACCTCATGGCGAACTTCATTCCATAGGTTGGGCGCGAGTTCCGCCGCCTGCACGGCATTGCGGTCCCGGTCTAAGCTCACAAAACTGCCGGCGATCCGCCGTGCAGATTCTGTTTTGCCGCAGGCCTTGGGTCCCTCGATGACGACGGCTCCAACGGCTTGAAGTAAGCGCTCGAGTTCAGCGTCAATGCCCCTACTGCGGTAGCCTTCATTTCCCCTGTTCATAGCGCCGAGCGTGGCACAACCCGCAACTTTTCACTTTTTCAACCCGCCACTTTTCAGGTTTTGAACCCGCAACTTTCCGAATTACGCGCCTAGAACACGCGGAGCTGCTGAGTCTTGGGCCTCCAGTAGGCGGCCTGGGTGGCGGTGAGCTCGCGCAGGTGCGGGCTGGTGGCGCGGTGGAGAGCCTCGAGGTAGGCGGGCACGGTCTCGCGCGGTAGGCGCAGCCCCATGGTCACGTGCGGGGTCCAGCGCGGGCCGCGGCCATCAGGGTTGGCGGCGCTGATGTCGCGGGCGGCGATTTCCAGGGCGTCGGACGTCTCCAAGAGCCAGGCGACGGTTTGCTTACGCTTGGTGCCGAACACCACCGTGCCCACACGTCGGAAGGTCGCCGGGATGTGCGGCGGGAGGAGTTCAGCAGCAAGGTCCACCACCGCCGGGTCCATGTGCGGCGAGAACGTGATGGTGATGTGCGGGCGCTGGTTCTGCCGCGGGAAGCCCTGCGCCGCCAGGTCGTCGAAGATGGCGCGGATCGCAGCTTCTTGCTCTTCAGGGAGGTAGAGCAGGATATTATCCGGGGACTTATCACTCATGCGGCTTCCTCCTCTAGTAGGCATTGGTGGCGCAGCGCTGGCCTACCGTGAGGATACCGGGGCGTCGAGAAGCAACGCTCAACCATGCTTGGTCAGTAGCTATAATTTTCGTTCGTACCGGTCGCCTCACCCACGCGCTGCAGGTAGAACCGGCGAGCCAGACGAATGGCCGGACGGGCAGCCATCCCCACACTGCCGATGAAGAAGATGGCGCACGCCAGGAGCGAGTACGCTCGTTGCCATGTCCACCCCGTTTAGCGATGCCGCCATCGCGCAGGCGCATGCCTCGGCGCTGCGCTCGATCGCGCGGGTGGTGGAGGAAACCACGCCGCCCACTCCCCCGGCGCAGGCGCTTGACGACGTCGTGAAGCAGTTCCGCAAGGCACAGGGGCACGGTGGCGTCATGGTGCTGACCGGCGCGGGCGTGTCCACGGACTCTGGGGTTCCGGACTATCGCGGGCCGCAGGGCTCGCTGTCGCGGCACCGGCCGATGACCTATCAGGAGTTTCGTTATGATTCCGCGGCGGCGCATCGGTACTGGGCGCGCAGCTTCGTCGGCTGGCGCGTGATGGATAAGGCGCGGCCGAACCCCACGCACTACGCCCTAGTGGAGTTGGAGCAGGCGGGCTACGTGGCGGGCGTGGTGACCCAGAACGTCGATGGCCTGCACAAGCAGGCGGGCACGCGCAACCTGGTGACGCTGCACGGCGATATGGAAACCGTCATCTGCCTGGTGTGTGGGCACCGCGAGGACCGCGCGGAGTGTGATGGGCGGCTCGCGGCGGCGAACCCGGGCTACCTGGAGTCGCTCGTGGTAAACGCGGACATGGTCAACCCCGACGGCGACGTCACGCTCGACGACGCCGCCGTGGCCCGCTTTGTCATGATCGGCTGCGTGCGCTGCGGGTCGCGGTTGCTCAAGCCCGACGTGGTCTACTTCGGCGAGCCCGTGCCGGCGGCACGGAAGGACACGGCCTACGCGATGCTCGCGGGCGCGGATTCGCTGCTGGTGGCGGGCTCGTCGTTGGCGGTGATGAGCGGCTACCGATTCGTGCTCGAGGCGCTTAAGCAGGACAAGCGCGTGTCCGTCATCAACGGCGGTCCCGGCCGCGGCGACGCCCGCGTGCACACCCTCTGGCGCACGCAGGTAGGTCCAGCGTTTGATGCGTTGCTGGACGAGTTGGGGCTGTAAGGCTGCGCTGTGCTTGGCAGGGTCCTGCTGAGTCGGGTGCGAATGGGTGCAAGATTTACATTGCGAGCGCAAGTCGGCTGATTGTGGCCGGATTTTCGGTGACTTGCGCTCACAATGTAAATCCGCCCCTGCAATAAGCTTTCCGCGCGCCGCCGCGTATCGGCCGGAAACACTGCTACGTTACAGATGTTACGAATCTGGCAAATGTTGCCAGAGCGATGGGAGTTAGCTGACATGGCAGGTGTGGAGAAGGCAGGAATGGAGCAGGCTCTTTCGCGCCGGGGGTTGTTGAAAGCAGCGGCGGTCGCGGTGGCGGCTGGCACCGTGGGTGCGGCCGGTACGGCGGGCACGGGTTCGGCAATGGCGCTGGGCCGAGTGCGCGGAACGGTGATTGATTACGCGGCGGGCGTGCCGTCGGCAGGCGCGGTCAAGGCCGCGGGGCACCTGGGCGCGGTGCGCTACGTATCACGGCGTCGCCCGGGCGCGGAGTGGATGACCGGTAAGCCGGTCACGCTCACCGAAACCACGTCGCTGGCTGCCAAGGGCCTGGCCACAGCGTCGGTGTACCAGTACGGCCGCGCGGAGACCGCGGATTGGAAACAGGGCGCCGCGGGCGCCAGCAAGCACGCGCCGCAGGCCATCGCGCTGCACGTGGCGGCGGGCGGGCCGAAGGGGCGCCCCATCTACATCGCGATTGATGATAACCCGACCCGCGCCCAGTACACCGGGCAGATCCGCCCGTACCTCCAGGCATTCTCCCGCGCGCTGAAGGCGGGCGGTTTCAAGACCGGCGTGTACGGCAATTACAACGTGATTGAGTGGGCCATCCAGGACGGCATCGGCGAGTTCTTCTGGATGCACGACTGGGGCTCCGGCGGCAAGATTCACCCACGGACCACCATCCACCAGCTACCGAAGTCTAAGCAGCGCGTTATCGACGGCGTGACCGTGGACATCAACAACGTCTACGCCAGCGACTGGGGCCAGTGGACCCCGGGCCAGAAGTCCGTGGTGAAGAAGCCGGTGCAGTCCGCGCCCGCGTTGCCCGGACTGGACGCGGACGCACTCAATTCCGCCATGGGTGACGCGCTGCGCGGCTCCCTGGGCGAGCTGAGCTCGAAGGCTACCCTGCCGGGAGGCTTCAAGGCGCCGCGGCTGACATCTGAAGGCTTGAGCTTTAACGGGTCGTCGATAAGCGATAAGCAGCTGGTTGACCTAGTGAACCTGGCACAGAAGGTGGGCACGCAGCTGGCGCGCTAAGCCGGTCGCATGTGCGCAGAACAAAGCCGCCGCCACAAGGAAATTCAATCCTCGTGGCGGCGGCTTTGTGCGTGAAGCTAAACCATGAGACCTTAGTGGTCGACGGGAGCCTCGACGCCCACGCCGGTGAGCGAGCGGACTTCCATCTCAGCAGCCAGCTCATCCAAGTTGTCCGGCTTGGAGAAGATGGTGGCCAAGTAACCCACCAGGAAGGCGAGCGGAATGGTGACAAGACCCGGGGAGCTCAGCGGGAAGATGGCCCAGTCGGCGTTCGGGAACATCGCGGTCGGGGTGCCGGAGACTGCCGGAGAGAAGAAGATGAGGACCAGGCAGGAAATCATGCCGGTGTACATCGAGGCCACAGCACCGGTGGTATTGAAGCGCTTCCAGTACAGGGAGTACAGGATGGTCGGCAGGTTGGCGGACGCAGCGATGGCGAAGGCCAGGGAGACCAGGAAGGCGACGTTCTGCGTCATCGCGAGGATGCCCAGGATGGTGGAGACAATGCCCAGGACAATCACGGTGATGTGGGAGACGCGAACCTGCTCTTCTTCGGTTGCCTGACCGTCACGCAACACGGCGTCATAGATGTCGTGCGCGATGGATGCGGAGGCCGTGATGGCCAGGCCTGCGACGACGGCCAGGACCGTCGCGAAGGCGACTGCGGAGATGACTGCCATGAACACTGTTCCACCCAGCTCCAGAGCGAGCAGCGGAGCCGCGGAGTTCGCGCCACCCGGCGCGGCCGTAATGCGGTCCGGGCCTACCAGCGCAGCAGCGCCGTAGCCCAGGATGAGGGTGAGCAGGTAGAAGCCACCGATGATGACGATGGCCCAGGTCACGGAGCGGCGTGCCTCCAGGGAGGTCGGCACCGTGTAGAAGCGCATGAGCACGTGCGGGAGGCCGCCGACGCCCAGCACCAGGGACAGCCCCAGGGAGATAAAATCCAGCTTGCTGTACACATCAGTACCGTATTTCAGGCCCGGCTCCATGATCTCCTCCGGAGCGTAACCCTTCTTGGCCAGGTAATCGGAGTCGGCGTGCATCTGCACCGCGGCGTCGAAAAGCGTGCCAAAGCCGCCCTTGACGGAGACGAAGACGAGGATGGACATCGCGATCACACCGAGGACAAGAAGGACGGCCTTGATCATCTGCACGTAGGTGGTGCCCTTCATGCCGCCGACCAAGACGTAGACGGTCATGATGACGCCGACGACGGCGACGACCACTGCCTGCCACTTAAACTCGTGGATGTCCAGCAGGACGGCCACCAGGGAGCCGGCACCGGCCATCTGCGCGATGAGGTAGAACAGGGACACAAACAGGGTGCCTAGAGCGGCGGCCACGCGGACCGGCTTCTGCTTGAGGCGGAAGGACAGCACGTCTGCCATGGTGAAGCGGCCGACGTTACGCAGGGGCTCCGCCACGAGCATCAAAGCTACGAGCCAGGCGACGAAGAAGCCGACGGAGTAGAGGAAGCCGTCGTAGCCGGAGAGGGCGACGGCGCCAACAATACCGAGGAAGGACGCGGCGGAGAGGTAGTCGCCGGAGATAGCCAGGCCGTTCTGGCGACCGTTGAAGGATGCGCCGCCGGTATAGAAGTCCGAGGCCTCCTTGGTGGAGCGACCCGCGCGCATCACCACGTACATGGTGACCACGAGGAAGAGGCCGAACACGGAGATGTTGATAATCGGGTTGCCGGTCTCCGCGGAGCCAGCTGCCAGGTAAGTGGTAGTCATGGTTTAGCCCTCCATCTCTTCGCGGATAGCCGCGGCCTTAGGCTCGATATTCTTGTTCGCGTACTTCACGTACGCCCACGTGATAATGAACGTGGAGGCGAACTGCAGCAGACCCCAGACCAGGCCCAAGTTCCACCCGCCAGCGAGTTCAATGGCCATCAGGCCCGGCGCGAACATGGCGCACACCACGTACAGCAGGAACCAGGCAAGGAACGCTACGGTGCAGGGGAAGGTAAAATTGCGGTACGCGCTACGCAGATCGCCGAACTCACTGCTTTGTTGCATGGCCACAAATTCATCGGCCGTGGGTCCGCGTCGCGTCGTTGGCACCTGAGAGGCAGAATTCATCGCTCGAGACCTTTCTTTGTAAATTGCGTCACATAGGACCTATGCAAACAAGTTACCTACCTCACATTGCAATGATCTAGTGAACGGCCAGCCATTTACCATTAACAAACATTAACCACCCCCGAACACAGGGCTTAACTGGCCTTTTCGCAACCCTTCCAACCACCCCCGAAATACAAAACGCCCCGTTTGCAAAGGTTGCAAACGGGGGCGTTGCAGGAAAAGTGCGATCTGCAACACAACGGTTGCAAAGTTTGGCGGGGCGCCGGAGAGCTAGTCGACGTCCCCGGGGAACTCGCGCGGATCCTTGAAGATGCGGCCGAAACCTGGCTGACCATCGAGCGCGGCGATCGCGTCCATCTGCTCTTCACTCAACGAGAAATCGAACAGCTCGAAGTTCTCCCGCAGACGCTCGGTGCGCGCGGACTTGGGCACGATGGAGCAGCCCAGCTGCAACAGGAAGCGCAGCGCCACCTGTGCCGGCGTCTTCCCCACCTCGGCGGCGATCCCCTCCATCACCGGGTTCTGCAGCACGATGCCGCGGCTCAGCGGCGCCCAGGCCTCGGTGACAATGTCGAGTTCCTTGTGCACCTCGCGCAGCTCCGGCTGGGTAAAGCCCGGGTGCAGCTCCACCTGGTTCAGCGCAGGGGCGATGCCCACCTTAGCCACAAGCTCCCGGAGGGTCTCCTCATAGAAGTTGGCCACACCGATCGCGCCGATCTGGCCCATTCCCTGCAGTCGGGCAATCTCCTCGAAAGTTTCCGCAAACAGTCCCTTCTGCGGCCAAGGCCAGTGCACGAGGTACATGTCCACGTAGTCCAGCCCCAGTTTGCGCAGAGACTCGTGCAAGGCCGGGCCTACGTTGTCCGCGCCTTGTTGGTCGTTCCACAGCTTGGTGGTGATGAACAAGTCGTCGCGCTCCACGTCGCCCGCGGCCACGGCGTCAGCGATAGCCTTGCCCACCGCTTCCTCGTTGTCGTAGACCGAGGCGGTATCGAAGTGGCGATAGCCAATCTCAATCGCCTCACGGACCACGCGCTCGCAGTCCTCCCCCAGCAACTTGTAGGTTCCCAAACCCAGCGGCGTCAGCTCACGGCCGTCATTCAGCGTCAACGAAGGAAGAAAATGCTTGTTCATGCCCTCCATTCTGCCAAGTTCGACCGCGCCCGTGGGGCACAGACAGCAAAAAGTGACCTAACCCTACGAACCACGAACCGGCACCCGCCCCGAAAGGAGGTGCCGGTCGTCGAAATCGTGATGGGCGAGGCCACTGCACGCAGCGCACGCTGTGTGCGCCGCGCAGGTGCTGCAACCGTGAGGTTTTATTCGCCGACGCTGATGAGATCGATGATGAAGACCAGGGTGCGTCCGGACAGCGGGTGCCCGCCGCCAGCGGGGCCGTAGGCCTTCTCCGGCGGGATGATGAGCTGACGACGTCCGCCGACGCGCATGCCGGGGATACCCTCCTGCCAGCCGGCGATGAGGCCGGTGAGGGGGAACTCGATAGACTGGCCACGGTCCCAGGAGGAATCGAATTCCTGATTGGTCTCGTAGTCCACGCCAACGTAATGAACCTCAACGAGGCCACCTGGCTGCGCCTCAGGGCCGTCGCCGACGACGATGTCTTCCATCGCGAGTTCGGTGGGCATTGGCCCCTGCTGTGGTTCAATCTGTGGTTTGTCCATGTGTATATCGCTCCTTGGGCGGTAAGGGACGGAAGTCGCGCGTCGTCCCCGGTCTGCAAAAATTCGACGACCGCTGAAGTGCAACCAGTGAAATAACGCAGGACGTGTGAACCATCAATGACGGAACACCGAGGGGAGAAAACGCAACAAGTCGAATCCAACTCACCCGAGTATAGGGGGTAAAGCAGGATTCGACTTAGTTGGCCACGCGCCGGTGGGCTCGAATGACACCCTCCGCAACACGTTGACCTGCACGGTTAACGAAATATTAAATTTGAGTCTCGTACCGCGCGTCGCGTGGCCTAGCGCTGCTCGCGCGGGGTGACGGTGCGCAGGGTCTCGCCGGTGTAGATCTGGCGCGGGCGGTTGATCTTGGTGTTCAGCTCCAGCTGCTCACGGTACTGAGCGATCCAGCCCGGCAGGCGGCCGATAGCGAACAGAACCGTGAAGAAGTCCGTTGGGAAGCCCATGGCGCGGTAGATGAGGCCGGTGTAGAAGTCCACGTTCGGGTAGAGCTTGCGGGAGACGAAGTAGTCGTCGTTGAGTGCAATCTCTTCCAGCTCCATGGCCAGATCCAACATGGGGTCGCCGCCCAGGTGCTCGATGATCTCGTGAGCGGTGTCCTTGACGATGGCTGCGCGCGGGTCGTAGTTCTTGTACACGCGGTGACCGAAGCCCATTAGGCGAACGCCCTTTTCCTTGTTCTTCACGCGGTTCATGAAGTCGGTGGCGTCGCCACCGTTGTTGGTCTGGATGTCCTCCAGCATCTCCAGAACCGCCTGGTTAGCGCCGCCGTGCAGCGGGCCGGACAGGGCATTGATGCCGCCGGCGATGGCCACGAACATGTTGGCCTGCGCGGAACCAATCATGCGGACGGTGGAGGTAGAGCAGTTCTGCTCGTGATCAGCGTGCAGGATGAGCAGCTTGTCCAGGGCCTTGGCCACGATCGGGTCCACCTCGTATTCCTCGGTGGGGTAGCCGAACATCATGCGCAAGAAGTTCTCGCGCGCGTTCAGCTTGTTGTCCGGGTACATATAAGGCTTGCCCTGGGAAGCGCGGTAAGCGTAAGCGGCCAGCATCGGAACCTTAGCCAGCAGGCGAACGGTTGCCTTGTCCAGCTGCGCCTCATCCAGCGGGTCCAGCTGGTCCTGGTAGTAGGTGGACAGAATGTTCACCGAGGAAGCCAGAACGGCCATCGGGTGTGCGTCGCGCGGGAAGATGTTGAACTGCGCCTTGAAATCCTCGTCCAGCAGGGTGTGGTGGCGGATATCGTTGTTGAAGGCGGTCAGCTCTTCCTGGTTAGGCAGGTGACCCTTGATAAGCAGGTGGGACACCTCGTTGAAGGTGGCGTTCTGCGCCAGGTCCGCGATGTCGTAACCGCGGTGACGCAGGATGCCCTCTTCGCCGTTAATGAAGGTGATCTTGGACTCGGTGGAACCGGTGGCGGCGTAGCCAGGGTCAAAGGTCACCAGTCCGGTCTCGTTGCGCAGCTTCCCGATGTCGAAGCCGGAGTCGCCCTCGGTGGACTGCTTGATGTCCATCTCGTACTCGCCACCCGGGTAGTGGAGTACAACCTTGTCCTTGCTCTCTGAAGCCATGAGCCTTTTACCCTCTTTCTTTTTGTTTTGGTCGGTGTTGATGCATTGATGCAGTTATTAGCCACGACCGCAGGCCTCCCGCGGGACAAGGCTCGCGCTAGTCGCAGCCCTGCCATCGCGCGTTGGTAGCGCCTCGTTCTCGCGTCGCACCGCTGCCCATAAAGATACTCCTCTTTACTTCTTTTGGCGCACGACGCTGGAGCGGCTTTGTGGCGCTAGCCTTAGTCGCTACGCCGCTCACCGACGTGCGCCCAGCCAGCCTTCCAACAGGTTCCGGTCGAACATCCACAACTTTAACAAATCTTGTGACGCGCGCTACAAATTCCATGGGCAGGTGATAGCCCACTTACCCCCACTGCTCCCCCTTCCGGCCAGCACACACTTGGCATACCTTCACCACGGCCACCACGGGACACCACGGGACACCACGGCACGTGACAATCACTTCATGCGTCCACGGCCGGGATGCTGACATACCCCCATTTATCCCCTGTCAGTGCGGCGACTTGGGTTACAGTGGAGCCAATCACATATCAAATCATTAGATACCTATTAATTAAGGCCTCACACCGCCATCGCGCCAACAACGTCCCACCCCCGCAGTGAGGACGGAGAATGAGGTGGCGGACGCGTGACGGGTCATTAAAAGGAGTAGTAATGCGCGAGCTTTTCCTCGTTGAAAGCGAGTCGACGTCCACCTCCCTGGTGTTGCGAGACGACAGCGGCGAGGAGTTCTTCGTCGAAGTCACGGACGCGCTCCGCAAGCTTTCCGACGCCCCTGCGGCCCCCACCGCGGAGGACTCCGATACCGACTCCACCGTTGACGTCCCCCAGAACGCAGGTAGTGCAGCGACGCCGCTGCAGCCGGTCGACGACGCGTCCGAAGAGAGTGAGCCACAACAGAATGAACAGGACGACGACGCAGCCGAGGCTGACTCCGAGGCTGAGTCTGCAGAGTCTACTGACAACGCCGACGACGCGTCTGAAAGCTCGGACTCACCGACACCGTCCACCGAGCGGCCGCGCCTGGTACCGCGCCAGCCGCATCCGCTTCCGGAGCCGGATCCGTTGATGACCACCCCGATGACGCTGCGCCCGGCGGAAATCCAAAACCGCGTGCGCGCTGGCGCTACCGCCGCCGAGCTCGCTGAGGAGATGGGCGTAGCGGAGTCCCGCGTGGAGCCGTTTACCCACCCGGTCATGCTGGAGCGCAACTCCATGGCGGAGATGGCCAAGAAGGCTCACCCGCTGCGCGAGGACGGCCCCGCCAAGCTCACCCTGTGGGAGATCCTGGCCACCGCTTTCGCTGCCCGCGGGCACTCGCTGTCCGAGGCCACGTGGGACGCTCGCCGTTCGAAGGGCGAGCCGTGGATCATCCGTATCACGTGGATGGCCGGGCTCACCGAAAACGAGGCTGAATGGACCCTGAAGCAGTCCATGACCTCCCCCGCCACCGTGGAGGCGCGCAACTCCGTGGCCGCGGATCTCACCGACCCGGACTTCGTCCAGCCGGTGCGTTCCCTGACCTCCATTGGTCGCGGCTCGCGCTACTCCCGCGCCATCGAGGCGGACACCGTTGACGGCTACGCCGAGTTTGACGACGAGCCGCAGGGCCTGCGCTCCATCGACGGCGGCGAGGATGGCACGACGCGCACTCGTGATGACATCCCGGTGGTCCGCGACTGTGAAGGTGACGCTGACGCCGCGGGTAACGCTGGCGACGAGCGCAGCGATGACAGCAACGAGGCGGGCGAGGACTTCCTCCAGAACCCGGACCCCCAGCAGCGCCCGGCGAAGCGGCGTCGCAAAGCCGTCACCCCGCACTGGGAGGACGTGTTGTTGGGCGTGCGGGCGAACACGAAGCGCCCGAAGAAATAGCGAGCAAGGCACCCGTTGGGACCTGGCGAAGGAGTAGCGGTGACACCGGATTCAGCAGTGGTGACGCTGTGGTACATCACAGCAGAAGACCCAGCGGCCGTCTTGGCCGCGGAGCCGCGGGCGGACCGGGGATTTGGTCGAAAGTTTCTGAGCCAGCTCAACCCGCGCTTCCCCATCACCCCCATTGGCCAATTCCCGTTGAACCGCTCCGCCGAGGTGTCTGAGGACGAGTTTTATATCGGCGGCTACCCCGGAGTCACCGTGGTGCAGACCATCATTGATGAGGGCGCCCAGAACCTAGCCGGGCTCGATGTCAAGCTCCGCCGCGCCATCCCCGCCCGCGAGATCCTCGCGTTCACCTATAACCCGGACACGGGCTTGGCAGGTTTCGCGCGTTGGGTCGAGGGCGAGTTGCGGCGCTGCTTTAACGCCACGCCGTACACCATCTTCGAAGACGAGGGCCTTCCTGGCCCGTTTGAGGGCGCATATTGGGCTGGCGAGAAGAGCCACTCCTCCGGGCCTACTGCCCTGCCATTCCAGCCTTATGACCTCATGCGCGCCGCGCAGGACGCATGGCTGGGTGTGGAGGTGTCTGCCAACGGACCGGACCTGCAGGTCGCGGGCTTCGCCGTGGACGGCCGCCCGCAGCCGAAGGTGGACGAGCCCGCCCCGGTGCGCCGCAGCGTCGCGGAGCTGGCCAGTGTTTCTGCCTCCAAGCTGGGTATCGGGCCTGGCAACGCGGACTACGACGACTATGAGGATCACTCCCCTACCTGGGAAGACGAGGAGCGCGACGAATACCAGGAGTTCGTCCGCGCTACCTCTGCGGCGGCGCGGCGCTTAGGCCACCAGGCCCGCCGGGGCTTGGCGACGGCCGCGGACAAGGCGTCCACGAGCCTGTCACGGTTCCGCCGCCTCTGGAAATAGCGCTGGCCGCTGTGACAGCGACCAGCGTTCCCTATCGAATAGCAGCCCACAGACTGCGCTGCCGCTCGTAGAACGCGATCGCCGCGGAGGTGGCAAGGTTGAGCGAATCGGTCCCCGGCGCCATGGGGATGCGGGCGCGCACGTCCGTGGCGCGCATCGCGTGTTCCGTGAGCCCAGGGCCCTCCCCGCCTACGAGCAGGGCCACCTTCTCCGCCCCCTCGAGGGCGTCGGCGAGGTGCACCGCGTCTGGGTGCGGGGTGAGGGAGACAAGACGAAAGTCGGCGTCGCGAAGCTCGCTCAAGGAACGCTGCCACGTGGTGTAGGTTCCTTCTAGGTGCGCGAACGGCGTGCGCAAGACGTGCCCCATGGACACCCGCACGCTGCGGCGGTAGAGGGGATCGGCGCAGCCATTACCGAAGAGCACCGCGTCCACGTCCATGCCGGCGGCATTGCGGAAGATGGCACCGATGTTTTCGTGATCACCCACGCCCTCGAGCACCACGACGGTGCGGGCGGAGCGCACCACTTCCGCGACGTTGAGGGCGGGTGCGCGGTCCGCGGCAGCCACGAGTCCGCGGTGCATATCAAAGCCGACGGTTTCCGCCAGCACCTCGCGGCTGACTTCCAAGACTGCGAAGGGTTGCTCACCGGCCGCCTCGAGCCGGGCATTGTGGTCGTCGAAGCTACCGTATATTTTCTCGAATTGGTCGAGCTTGGAGGCGAAGCCCACCACGCAGCGCACTGGGAAGCGCGACTCCAGAAGCCGGGAAACTACCAGGTGCCCCTCGGCAATCACCAAGCCCGCGCCGGACTTGTCTGAGGCGTTGAGCGCGCGGACGTCGTCAAGCCGGGCGTCAGCGGGATCGTGAAGGCGCAGGCGGGTCATGGCGGATTCCTCACTACATCAGGACGGTTTAGAGAATGGCGCGCAGTGGCTCGGCGGCGAAGTACACCACAAAGAGCGCGGAGATAAGCCACATAATCCAGTGCACCTTCTTGGCCTTGCCGGCGAACAGGTTGACCAGTGCGTAGGCAATGAAGCCCACGCCCACGCCGTTGGCAATGGAGTAGGTAAACGGCATGACCACGATGGTCAAGAACGCTGGGATGGCCACGGTCATATCGGTAAAGTCGATGGATGCCAGCTGCGTGGCCATCATGACACCCACGACCACCAGGACGGGCGCGGCGGCCTCGATGGGCACGACCTCGTACAGCGGGGTCAGGAACATCGCGAGTAGGAATAGCACGCCGGTGACCACGTTGGCCAAGCCGGTACGCGCGCCGTCGCCCACGCCCGCGGAAGCGTCCGCAAAGACGGTGTTGGACGAGGTGGAGCCCAGGCCACCGGCGACGGCACCGAAGCCCTCGACCACCAGAGCCTTCTTCATGCCTGGCAGGTTGCCGTTTTCATCCACCAAGTCGCCCTGCTTGCCCAGGGCGGTCATGGTGCCCATTGCGTCGAAGAAGTTGGCCAAAACCAGGGTGAACACCAGCAGCGTGGCGGTGACTACGCCGACGCGGGTGAACGCGCCGAACAGATCAACATCGCCGACAATCGACAGGTCCGGCATGCCGCCCACGGAATCCGGGAGCTGCGGCACGGCCAAGCTCCAGCCGCCGGCCGGGTTGTCCGCCGAGGAGCCGGAACCGGTGATAGCTTCGACCGCCATGGCGATGACAGTGTTGGCCACAATCGCGATGAACAGGCCGCCTGGCACGCGGCGCACAACCATGAAGAAGCAGATGATGAGGCCCAAAACGAAGACGAAGGTCGGCCAAGACGCAATCGAGCCGTTGATGCCCAGGCCTACGGGGACGGTGGTGTGCGCGGCGTCGGGAAGGCGGCGCACGAAGCCGGCGTCCACGAAGCCGATCATGGCGATGAACATGCCGATGCCCACCGACAGCGCGGCCTTCATGTGGGCCGGAATGGCGTTGAACACCGCGGTGCGGAATCCGGAAATGGCCAGCAAGACGATGACGATGCCGTCCAAAACCACCAGGCCCATCGCCTCCGGCCAGGTCAGGCCCTCAACGCCCACGAGGGTCACGGCGACCATAGAATTAATGCCCAAGCCGGTGGCCAGGGCAAAGGGGTACTTGGCAATGACGCCGAACAGAATGGTCATCACGCCCGCGACGAGGGCGGTAGCGGCGGCGACCTGGGGGATGCCCAAGGTGTTGCCCGCCGAGTCCGCGCTGGCACCGATGATCAGCGGGTTCAGCAGGACGATATACGCCATGGCCAGGAAGGACACGGCACCCGCGCGCACCTCAGTGCTCACGCTGGATCCGCGTTCGGTGATGTGGAAATAGCGATCGAGCACGCCATTATTCATTGCAGATTCCGCCCTTTGCAAGAAGTTGTCTAAGGATACTGCAACAGTTTCCCCCGCGGGCGCCGAATTTACAAAATTTATTCGGCTAAAAAGTCAACGAAGGAACCGATCTAGAAGTCGATGGCGCGCTCGTCATCGTAATAGTCGCCGGGCTCATCGGAGTTCCTTGAAGCGGGTGTCTCAGAATGCGCGCCGCAGCCATAAGCCGCGTGGACCACGTGACCGTCAGCGGAGAATTTATTGGTACACGCGCCGAAGCTCGCGCCCACTGGCTCGCTCAACGGGACGAAGAAGGCGCACGTCTTGCACTCCAGCGCGGCCTTCTCCGCAAATTCAGAGTTCGGCCCGAAGTCGCCCTTGCGCCAGCGAGTCTTGGTGTCCGACACCCCCTTTACCGTGAGCTCCATCGGCCCGTCCCCGTCCTCGCCGGTCGACGCTAGGCGGGGGTCACCGGGTTCCGGCGGCAGCAGCATGCCCGGTTCTAAGTCACCGGGGCGCACCCGCTCCGCCCATGGCACCCAGTCTGGGGCGCGCAGCGCGTCGCCGCCCGGGGCAGGGACCAAAGCCACCTCACTGACGGTAACCTCGTCGCTGCCCGGCGCGCACGCCAGGACCGCGTGCCACTCCCACCCGGAGTAGCCGGGGACGTCGGCAGCAAAGCGGTGGGTGGCCACGGTGGACGACACGCCGTGGACGCCGGTGTGGCGGCCCACTTCGCCGTCGCCAAGCTCCTCCAGTGCCGCGCGCGCAATGTCAACGGCGCGATCCCCAAGGAGGAGACTGGACGGCTTCTTGTTTCGTCGCTGAGTAGACCGCGGGGAAGACCGCCGGGAAGAACGCCGGGAAGAACGCTGTGAGGGAGACACTCGATTCATTATCCTCCATTATGGGGCATACGCGTCCAAATATCTTATGCTGAACGACGTGTCTGACCTTTCCCCGTCCCGCGCCCGCACCGGAGTCCTCCTCGCCCCTGTGGCTGGTGCGCTGCTTTTGAGTGGTTGCTCCGCTCAGCCGATCTCCCAATCCAGCCCGGTCATTGAGAGCAAGCTCGCGCCGCACACCACCTCCACTGACAACTCTGCCCGCCCGGTTCCGGACAACGATGAGTCCAGTAGCGTCGACAAGCTCACCGCCGAGGTGGTGGCCACGCACCCTTTTTCTGAGGATAGCTTCACCCAGGGCCTCGAAGTCACCCCCGATGGTGAACTGCTCGTGGGCACGGGGCAGACCGGTGAGTCGCGCATTTACCGAGCGAAGGTCCGCAACCACGAGGTGGAAGCCAGCGCGGAGCTGGAAGACACCCAGTTCGGTGAGGGAATCACCCAGGCCGGCGACCACGTCTGGCAGCTGACCTGGAAGGATGGAGTGGCCATCAAGCGCGACCCGAAGACCCTTCAGGAGACCGGCCGCGCCCCGTATGACGGTGAGGGCTGGGGTCTCTGTGCCTTTGAGGACACGATGTTCATGTCCGACGGCTCTGCACAGCTGCAGCGCTTGAACCCTGAGTCGTTTGATGACAAAGCGAGCCCGGTTGAGGTCACGCTCGACGGCTCGCCCGTGGACAAGATCAACGAGTTGGAGTGCGTGACCGACCGCCAGGGCGAGCGCCATGTCTTTGCCAACGTGTGGTTCAGTACTGACATCTTGCGGATTGATCCGGAATCCGGTCACGTCACGGGCATCGTGGACGCCTCGGGTCTGGACAACAACGCGGACCCGCGCGATTCAGACAATGTTCTTAACGGCATTGCCTACGATCCCTCGCTGGACCTCTACTACCTCACCGGCAAGCGGTGGCCGGATTTGTACGAGGTCCGCTTCGAGCCCGCGTCCTAGCTCGCTGTCCGACGCCGCGTCCGTCGCCCTCGCCGTGCGTGACACCGCGACGCGGTGAAGTACTATTCTTTGCATGGCCACACGGAAAGAAGCGAAGAAGAAGGCGCTGCTGCAGGTGCTCGCGCTGGTGACCGCCGTTGTCATCATTGTGGTGGGTGTCCTGTTGTTTCAGAACTGGTGGAATTCCCGCCCGGGCCCGGAGCCGAAGGATGTCGCCGTAACTTTCACGGTGGGTGACAAGGAAGTGACCACCACTCCCTATATGGCGTGCGAGCCTGGCAAGGACTGCGCCGAGGCGGATATTCCTACGTTGAAGGTTGGCGCGGATGAAACCTTAAAGGTGGAGGTTCCGGAAGACGTGTCGAACCACGACTGGCAGGTGCTGCGCATTTACGACAAGGTCGAGGCCAACGACGAGACGCTGCACGGCCCCCACGAAACCTCAACGGTGGATGTCCCCGGCAGCGTCACCGTTGGCGAAAAGAAGGAAAAGGCCGCCCTCCAGGTCGTGGAGGTGCACTCCGTTATGATTGGCACGGATGCCAACGGCGAGGAGACACCATTCACGACCGTCTGGGCGATTTCCACGCAGGAACAGGCCCAGGGAAAGGCGGCCAACTAATCTCGCTGAGGACTTAGCTATCCAGGTCCTTAGCCACAGCGCGCAGGATCTCAGCCACCTGGCGGCCGGTCTTGCGGTCCGGGTAGTGCCCCTTGGTCAGGGCGGGCTGCACCTGGGTTTCCAGCAGGGTCATGAGATCAGCGAGCAGGCTGCCCAATTCCTCCGGTTTCCGGGACGGCGCGGCCTTACGGCGCGGCTCATCCAAGACCTTCACGCGCAGCGCCTGCGGCCCCTTGCGGCCCGCGGCGAAATCAAACTCGATGCGCTGGCCTGGGAAAAGCTCCTCCACGCCATCGGGAAGCACGTTCTTGCCCACAAAAACATCTTCGTCGCCGGGGTTGGAGGCAAAACCAAAGCCCTTCTCGGCGTCGTACCATTTCACTTTGCCAACCGGCACGATGCTCACCACTTTCCTCGTAGTAGATAGTCACCAGACAAACTAAAGTGTGTTGTCTGGGTAAAGCTCATATATTAGTACGCCGTTCACTCTTGTAAAAACACAGCCGTTCACCCCAGCACACCCGCCATACCCATCACGTGAGGGGAATCACATTGATTTTTCTGACTAGAGCCTGTCAAGGACTTAGCTGGCCGAACAGCCGCTTCCTGACGATCCCCTCAATGGCCGCGCTTGTGGAATATTACTGAAACGTCAACAAAGCGTGACACTTTCGTTACAAACCGTTACTCTGTCCAACAGGCACTCATCCAGTAGGTGCGACTTACACTTCGTGAACTACCCCGCGTGCAAGGTCCGGGTCGCAACCAAATGGATGGCTTTTATGGTTGAAGGGAACGCCCCATCACCGCGCAGTGCAGCAAGACCAAACGAAAATCACGGACTCGGGAAGCACAATCGTGCCTCCTTCGCGGGCGTGAAACTTAAGTGAGGAATATTTACATGGGACGTCACAACTCTAAGAACGCATCCGTCGCAGCAAAGTTTGTTGCCACCACCGCCGCTGTCGGCGCCGCAGCTGGCCTGTTCGCACCGACCGCCGCTGCTGCACCGGACTCCGACTGGGATCGCCTGGCGCAGTGCGAGTCCGGCGGCAACTGGCACATCAACACCGGCAACGGCTACCACGGCGGCCTGCAGTTCTCCGCTTCCACCTGGCAGGCTTACGGTGGCGGACAGTACGCTCCGACCGCTGATCAGGCTACCCGCGAGCAGCAGATCGCTATCGCTGAGAAGACCCTCGCTGGCCAGGGCTGGGGCGCATGGCCAGCTTGCTCCGCAAGCCTAGGCCTGAACTCCGCCCCTACCCCGCGTGGCGACGTCTCCGCACCGAAGCCGACGCAGCCTGCTCCGAAGCCGGCTCACACCGAGAAGAAGACCGTGAAGGCTCCTTCCACCGCTCCGAAGGCTGTGAAGAAGGCTGCTAACTACAAGTCCGACGAACTGGCCGTGGACGCTGTCTACGAGCTCATCGAGGACACCCTGGCGAAGTACGGCGTGACCATCCCGTCCTTCATCGAGGCACAGTACAAGGCTAACCGCCACAACTTCAACGCCTTCTACTCCGCGAACCGCAACTACATCGACCCGGTAGTCCAGGGCATCTTCTAGTTCGCACTAGGTCCCAAGCGCGCGGGTAGCACCCCGCCGCCGCACACAAAACAATGCCCCGACCTGAGCTCCTGCTCGGATCGGGGCTTTTGTCGTCCCTCCAGCCATCCCGCGGGTCTCCCCCGCAACGCGCTTCGGCCCTACCGCCACGCGATACACGCATCTGCAGGATCGCCAAAAGGCCGGACCAGGTACCTAGTCCGGCGGCGCAGCAAGCGCACTAGAGAGAGGCTCTAGCGGTTGATGCGGGTGTAGGGGTGCACGTAGTTGGTCTTCTCGGCCGGCATCGGCAGGATGAGGTCATCGCCGAAGGGGCTGTTGGCGCCGGAGAACGGTGCAACAATCTCGGTAACTGCGTGGGAACCCGGTTCGAGGTGCTTCGGCCAAGCTGGGGAGACGAAGCCCTTCTTCTCAACGTTAGACATAGTTCTATCTTGCCAAACCGCGGGCGAAAAAGTAATTCAAACGGCACTAGACTTAGAACACATCATGGCAGATTCTTCCCGGGGCACATCCCCCGCTTCCGTTAAATTCCGCAACTGGCTGGGGCAACGCAACAACGAGGAGCTCGCAGCTATCCTCCGCCACCGCCCCGACGTGGTCTCACCCCTACCCCCTGGCATAGCCCCCTTGGCCGTACGCCTGCAGCTGCGCACTTCCGTTTCCCGAGCGCTCCGCACCCTCAACGCCACGGAGCTCGCGGTGCTGGAGGCCGCCGCGGCTCTCGGCGCGGAGCTGCGCCCGGTTGCAGCCGCCGAGATTTCCACCTCGCTCGCCACCCCTCACGGCATCACTTCCCAGCAGGTGACCGCCGCTCTGGAGGCTTGCGCCGCCTGCGCCCTCGCTTTTACCCACACTGACGGCGACGACGACACCCCCGAAGGATGGATGGTTGCGGCCGAGGTCATGGCTGCGCTCCCTACCGGGTGGTCACTGCTTGAGCAATCCACGGTCAGCGCCGCGGCTTTCGCGCAGCTTCCCGACGCCCAGCGGGCCGTCCTGGACACCCTCGCCACCGCCGGTGGCTTAGGCACCACCCGCGATGCCCGCCCGGACGCCGATCCTGCACGTCCGGTGCCGCAACTCATCGCCGCGGGCTTCCTGCACCGCGTTGACTCCCTCACCGTGCGCCTTCCCCGCGCCGTCCGCCAGCTACTGCGTGGCGAACACCCCACCGCCATCCCACTCGTCCCGCCACGCACCCTGCCCGCCGGGGACTCCCTGGACCCAAACATTCAGCAGCACCTGCCGCAAGAACAACAGCAAGAGCAGACGCAGGAAGAGGTGGCCACCGCCGGCGCCGCGGCGGGCCTGGAGACGGTGCGGCAGGTGGCGCAGCTTATCGACGCCCTGGGGAACGCGCCGTTGCCGTTACTCAAGGACAAGACCGTGGGCGTGCGCGCGGTATCACAGCTGGCCAAGCAACTTGGCACTGACGAGGACACCATCAAGTTCCTGGTCAGCTTAGCCGTCGCCGCCAGGCTACTCAGCCGCGGTGAGCCCACCGGAGGCAGCGAGCCCGTCGCCGAAGGTAACTACCTCTGCCCTACCCAGGCGGGGTGGGACTGGATGGACGCCGAGCTTGACGCCCGCTGGGCCACCGTGCTTCAGGCGGCGCTGAATTCATCCTGGCGGCCGCGCGCCGACCATCGGCTGCTCAGCGAAGACACCGCCTCGCCGTATCAGGCGGCCCGGCGCGCGGCGGTGTGGGAGGTGTACCTCCAGGTCCATTCTGCCGGCACCGCCGACACTACCGAGGCGAACGTCGCGCGCAAGCCGCTCACCCCGGAGGAACACGCCGAGGCATTTCGCTACCTGCATCCCTTGCTGGCTTCTTCCCTTCCGCAAGCGGACGTGGACTTCTACCGCCAGGAGGCGGCACTCGTTGGTGCCCTGGCCAAGGACACCGCGACGTCGATGTTGCGCCACCTTCTTGACCACGACGAGGAGGCGCTGACCGCAGCCACCGCCGCCGTCACCCCCACCCCGGTGGAGCAGGTCATTGTCCAAGCTGACATGACCATGCTCGCCCCCGGACCGCTCACCCAGCCTGCTCGGAAGGCGGTGGAGTTGTTCGCTGATGTCGAATCCCCCGGTTTGGCCGCGGTGTACCGCATCACGCCCGCGAGCATTCGACGCGCCTATGATGCCGGGCGCAGCGTCACCGAGATCCGCACCTGGCTGGCCGAGCACGCCATCGGCGAGGTCCCGCAAGCCGTCGACTACGCGCTGGACGACGTCGCGCGCCACCACGGTTCTCTTCGGGGCGGCCCGGCGTTGAGTTACCTGCGTAGCGATGACGAAGCCCTGCTCGCGCAGGCCGTCAGCGCCATCAACGACGCCGGCGTGCTTCGGCTCATCGCGCCCACGGTCGCCATCTCGACCACACGCCTGGGCACGCTGCTCGCGCGCCTGCGCGAGGCGGGTTTGAGCCCCACCGCCGAGGACGACAACGGCGCGTTCATTGACGTCAGCGCCACCCCCTACGTACTACCTACCCCGGCGAAGGGCTACACTCGCGCGCCGCGTTCGTCCCGCGCACATCCCAAGGCTCAGCCTTCCGACGATCGCTGGCTCGCCGCCGCCGCGCGCATCCGCGAGGCCGCTAACACCCCAGACGCACCGCGCCGCCAGGGCACACCTTCAAACTCAACCCCGCCGGTCACCGAGCTGTTGGCTACGCTGCAGGCTGCCGCCCGGGCGGGCCAGGTGGTCACGGTGGGATACACCGATAAGAACGGCACGCCGCGGCAGATTAACGTCAAACCTCTGAGCGCCACTGGCGGCGTCGTGGACGCGGTGCGTGCGGATTCGGGCCAGCCAGTGCGCTTCCCTGTGCACCGGATCTCCCAGGTCAGCCAGATATAGCAGAAGTCATTGACACAATCTTGGTTCCAGCCGTTGACAAAGCGTTGGGTTTATACAACACTATGGAGTATGTCCCCAAAGAAAAAGCCTCAAGACCCGATCTTTAATCGGGTCCGCGTTCTGCGCGCGGAGCGGGACATGTCGCGCGCACAACTGGCAGAACTCATTGATGTCAACCCGCAAACGATCGGCGCGCTCGAGCGCGGTGATCACTCCCCCAGCTTGGACCTCGCATTCCGCATTTGCGAGGTATTCAGCCTTCCCGTCGAGGCTGTGTTCTCCCGCGAGGAGTTCCGTCCCATGTCCGCCGATCTCTACCCCGTCGCGGGAAAGGAAGCTTAAACCATGACCTCCCCTACGACCGTTGCCCGCCGACGCAAGCAATACCTGAGTTTCTTCTACCTCGGCCTCATCTTCATTGGGACCGCGTTACCCTTTAACCTCTCCAATCAGTCCCTGTCGATGACCTTCTGGGTGCTCGGCATCGGCATCTCTGCCGGCTGCGTGATGGGTCTGCAGAAAACGCTCCGCCCCTCCCAGCTCAAGCCGGAGCTCGCCGACGAATACGAGCTCGTCCAGCTCAGCGCGGCCCGCGCGAAGGCGCTAAACGTGTTCTTGTTCGGCACGCTCGCGCTCATGATGGTGCTGCTGTGCGTACCCCTGCTGGAGTTCGCGGGCCTCGACGCCACCAGCTGGGCCGAAGTCGCACGGACCTGCGGCATGGCCACCGGCGGCCTCGTCATGCTGGCCTCGTTCGTGCAGCTGCGTCACCTGGCGCTGGAGACCAACAAAGACATCGAGGCCGAGGATCGAGAATTACAGAAAGAAGAGGTCGCCTGATGCCTCCCCTGTTCAACCGCTCAGAAGAAGCACGCATTGCCCGCTGGGAATGGATCAACCGCAACGGCGGCGCGGGGCGTCGATACGCCCACAACCCAGGTGCCACCAAGGCGCTGATCGCCGGGGTCTTTATCCTCATGGCCCTGGGCCTGGCGCTAGTGTCCGTCGGCATCTGGAAAGAGAACAACGCCCTGCTATTCATCGGCACGGTGCTGTGGCTCGCGCAAATGGTGCCCTGGACCCTGCTCCGCTCAAGCATCCAGGTCAAGGATTCAGCCCCGCTCGCGGTACTGGACGAGATGGAGGTAGCCGTCTTGGACAAAGGCCGCCGCCGCGCCTTGGCTGTCCTGCTGTATATCTGCGGTATCGGCGGCTTCGCGCTTATGCTCGGCGCGATGTTCCTCGACATCAACATCGAGCCAGACATCCTCATGCTCATCTTCGGCGAGGCCGCCGTCATTGCCACGATGGTGGCCAGCATGCTGCCTGCCATGACTTACGCCCTAACCTTCAACCAGCCGCTGGACGACGAAGAGCACCGCGAAACCGTCGGTTCGGGCACGTCCGTCTCTTAAAGGAAAGAAAGACTATGCCAACACTTGAAATTGACCACCTGAACAAGACGTTCGGGGAAACCCGAGCACTGGATGACATGACGTTTAATGTCCGCGACGGCGAGATGTACGGCTTCGTCGGCTCCAACGGCGCGGGCAAGTCCACCACCATGCGCATCGCGCTGGGCGTCCTGGCCGCCGATTCCGGCGAAGTCCGCTTTGATGGCTCCCCCATCAATGACGACAACCGTCGCCGCATCGGCTACATGCCCGAAGAACGCGGCCTGTACGCGAAGGAAAAGCTCGTGCCTCAGCTGGTGTTCTTCGGCCAGCTCCACGGCATGGACAAGGCTGCCGCCACCAAGTCCGCGGAGGAGCTCCTGGAACGGCTCGGGTTGGGCGAGCGCATGAACGACAAACTGGAGGAGCTCTCGCTGGGCAACCAGCAGCGCGTCCAGCTCGCGGCGTCGCTCATCCACGACCCTGACATGCTCATCCTGGACGAGCCGTTCTCCGGCCTGGACCCGGTGGCCGTGGAGGTCATGAGCGAGATGCTGCTCGAGCGCACCCGACGCGGTGTGCCCGTCATCTTCTCCTCCCACCAGCTGGACCTGGTCCAGCGCCTGTGCGACCGCGTGGGCATCGTCACCAAGGGCCGCATGGTGGCGGAAGGAACCGTTGAAAAACTGCGCACCACCGGCCCCATCGTCTACGAAGTTGGCACCCCGGCCCGCGGCTGGGAACCGGCAGGCACCCGCATGGTGGCCGCCACTGACCGCACCGTCCTTGTGGAAGCCCAGTCCACCGAGCAGGACCAGGAGATCCTGCGCGCGGCCATGGCCGCCGGTCCCGTCCACTCGTTTGCCCGCAAGATCCCTGATCTCACCGAACTGTTCCGAGAGGTTGTCCAAGCATGAGTTACTCCAGCGCTAACACCATCAAGACCGTCGCGGCCCGCGAAGTCGCGGTCACGATGCGCACCAAGTCCATCATCATCTCGCTGGTCATCACCCTGCTCGTGGCGTTGGGCATCATCGGCGGCGTGACCTACTTCAAGAACAAGAACGAGGGCGAGGTTGACACCCTCGCGGTCGTCGACATGGCGCCCGAATCCTTCGACTCCGAGTCCCTCAAGGGCGAAAAGGTCAAGGACCGTGCCGAGGCGGAGCAGAAGGTCAAGGACGGCGACGCCAAGGCCGCCCTCGTCCCGATGAAGCCGGGCGACGGCACCAAGGGCTGGGAATTGCTTTTCGACGGCCTGCCGAACATGCAGCTCGCCGGTCAGGTGGAGGCCATCGTGGCCGCCAACGCCACCAACTACGGTCTCGCGCAGATGAACGTGGACCCGCAGGAGCTGGCCAAGGTCACCCCGAACGCTGAGGTCACCCACGTTAATATTTCGTCTTCCGACGGCTCGGACGGCGAAGGGGACTTCATCGCCATTATTACGGTCTTGGCCGGAACGATGATCATCATGTTCATCATCACCTTGTTCGCCGGCAACATCGGCGGCCGAGTCACGGAGGAGAAGTCCTCCCGCGTCGTGGAGATCGTGCTCTCCAGCGTGCGTCCGCTGGACTTCCTGGCAGGCAAGCTCATCGGCAACACCGTCTTCGGGCTTTTAGCCAGTTTCCTCATCATCGGCATCGCCGGCGCCGCCCTGTTCTTCTCCGGTCTGTTGGACGGCTTCGAGTTTGACTGGACCGTGGTCCCGTTGTTGCTGCTGTCCATGATTTTGGGCCTGGCCTTCTTTGGCTCGCTCTACGCCGCTGCGGGCGCGATGGTCCAGCGCACGGAGGACCTCCAGTCCACGCAGGCACCCATTCTCATCCTGGTCATGGCCACCATCTATGTCCCGATGTTCGGCTATATGAACATCGACGCCACGTGGATGCAGGTGATGGCGTGGGTCCCGCCGTTCTCCGCGGGTGTGGCGCCGCTACAGTTTGC
Source organism: Corynebacterium incognita (assembly GCF_014217255.1). NCBI lineage: Bacteria > Bacillati > Actinomycetota > Actinomycetes > Mycobacteriales > Corynebacteriaceae > Corynebacterium > Corynebacterium incognitum. The sequence continues at coordinate 1,879,322 of NZ_CP059404.1, read as the reverse complement.
TGCCGGCAACATGTCTTTGGGCATGGTGTTATTGTCCTACGCGCTGTTCGCCGTGGTCACGGTGGCCGTGCTGTGGTTCGTGGCGCGCATTTACCGCAACGCGATCCTGAACAACGGGCGCAAGCTGACCTGGCGCCAGGCCTTCACCCGCGCTTAAACCGAGCTCCCCGGGTCGCTGCGTGAGCAGCGGCCCGTGCCATAATGGAGGGTCGTTGTTCCCCTCCAGAAAGGCGCGCGCATGGCACTGGGTGACGGCCCCCTCATCGTTCAGTCGGACAAGACAGTCCTGCTGGAAGTCGACCACCCACAGGCGGGCCTGGCACGCCTGGCGCTCGCCCCCTTTGCGGAGCTCGAGCGCGCCCCGGAACACGTCCACACCTACCGGATCACGCCCCTCGCGCTGTGGAACGCCCGTGCCGCCGGGCACGACGCCGAACAGGTCGTCGATGTTTTGGAGACCTATTCCCGGTTCCCGGTGCCCCAGGCCCTGCTTATCGACGTCGCGGAGACCATGTCCCGCTACGGCCGCGTCCGCCTGCTCAAGCACCCGGCCCACGGCCTGGTGCTCGAGTCGCACGAGCCCGCCATCCTCGAGGAGTTGGCGCGCCACAAGAAGGTCGGCGCCATGCTCGGCGCCCGCATTGATGCCGAGACTTTCTCCGTCCCGCCCTCCGAGCGCGGCAGGCTGAAACAAGAACTGCTCAAGGTGGGCTGGCCCGCCGAGGACCTGGCCGGGTACGTCGACGGCGAATCCCACCCCATCGCGCTGAGCCAAGACGACTGGGCGCTGCGCGACTACCAGGTTTACGCCACGGACGCCTTCTGGGAGGGCGGCTCCGGCGTGGTGGTCCTGCCCTGCGGCGCGGGCAAAACCCTCGTCGGCGCGGCGTCCATGGCCAAGGCGCAGACCACCACACTCATCCTGGTCACCAACACCGTGGCGGGGCGCCAGTGGCGCAACGAACTGCTGCGCCGCACCACGCTCACCGACAACGAGATTGGCGAATACTCCGGCGAGAAGAAAGAAATCAAGCCGGTCACCATCGCCACCTACCAAGTGGTTACCCGCAAGACGAAGGGCGAATACCGCGCGCTCGAACTGTTCGATTCCCGCGACTGGGGCCTCATCATCTACGACGAGGTCCACCTACTGCCCGCGCCGGTCTTCCGTATGACCAGCGACCTGCAATCCCGCCGCCGCCTCGGGCTTACCGCCACCCTGGTGCGCGAGGACGGCATGGAGGGAGACGTATTCTCCCTCATCGGACCCAAGCGTTACGACGCCCCGTGGAAGGACCTGGAGGTCCAGGGCTTCATCGCCACCGCCGAGTGCGTGGAGGTGCGCACCACCATGACGCAGGCTGAGCGCATGGCCTACGCCACCGCAGATCAGCGCGACCGTTACCGCCTGGCGGCGTCTGCGGAGCAGAAATACGCGGCCGTCGATAAGCTCCTTGACAAGCACCCGGGCCAGCAGGCTCTGATCATAGGCGCCTACCTGGACCAACTCGAAGACATCGGGGAAAGTATCGACGCCCCGGTCATCCATGGCAAGACCTCCAACGCGCAGCGGGAAAAGCTGTTCCAGCAGTTCCGTAACAAGGAAATAGCCACCCTGGTGGTGTCCAAGGTGGCTAATTTCTCCATCGACCTCCCGGAGGCCGCGGTAGCTATCCAGGTTTCTGGTTCCTTCGGCTCCCGCCAGGAGGAGGCGCAGCGCCTAGGCCGGCTCCTGCGGCCGAAGTCCGGGGACAACAGCGCGTACTTCTACACGATTGTCACCCGCGATTCCCTCGACGCCGAATATGCCGCGCACCGGCAGCGCTTCTTGGCGGAACAGGGCTATGCCTACCGCATCATCGATGCGGCGGACCTAGAGGACCTAGACCAGCTGGGCTAGAGCACCAGCAGGTCGTAGCGGGTCTGCTTCACCTCGGACAGGCGCTTGCGCGCCCGGTCTAGGCGGTTCCACTGATCCTCCGGGATGGCCTTGCGGGCGATTTTGACCACTTCCTGATCCGGGGTGCCCCACGCAATCGGCATTGGGGTGATCTGCTGCCAGTGTTCCTGGTCGGAGGTCGAACGATGGCCGGACACCGCGGCGACGGGGACCTTCGTGCCCACCGCGCGCTTGTCGACGCCCGGGATCTTCGTCACCGTGCGCAGGCACACGCCCCAGCGCGGCGCCAGCGACGGGTCCACGTTGGTATTCACCAGGGCCATGAGCACCATGTCGCGCTCGTTGACCTCGGCCACGACAGCCGGCGCCAGCGGATAGGAGTCATACAGCTCCTGCGCGGTGCCCACCTTCTTCGCGGCGAAGACACCAATCACGGCCGAGAGAACGCCCATGATGACCAGGCCAACGCCGACGATGAAGGCCCAGGCGCCATTGCTCACAAGGAAGTAGGCCGCCACGCCGGCGGCCACCAGAATCAGCCCCAGCAGCAACCCGCTGGTGCGCAGGCGCGACGAGTCCCGCAGGAGCTCGTTGTTGGCTTTGGCAAAGGACTCATCGACGTCGAATTTGAAGATCTTCACGGCCCCAGTCTAGCGCCCGCCGCTTCCCGTCCCCGAACCGCTGGTTATCAATAGATGGAAATGAGGTTAATAGAATTGATACTTAAACCCGATTCAAGTACCAAACATTCGGTGTTACCCTCACAATTGACGCGAAACAGAGCGCCCCTCCAACTCGGCGAACACCACTGAATAAGAAAGGAATGTAAATGCTCGCCTCGTTGACATTCCGAAAATCACTTGCAGGAGCCACCACAATGGCGTTGATCGCAACTGGCGTAGTCCCCGCAGCACAGGCAGATGAGCCAAACCCGGAGATCCACGGCCCCCTGGTGTTGGCGAACGCAACGATCTACGACCCGTCGTCCGATGAGATCCGAATCGATCGATCCAAGGTCGATCACACTCGAGTTTCCGATGCAACCCTAAACAAGGTAGAAACCGGCCTCAAAACCTTGCCTGATGAGACGGTAAATGAGGTCTTGAAGGACAACGGTCTCGATCCCGAAGAAACACGGAACCAGGGCGACTCCGACGTCTCGAACCGCATTGCCCCCGAAATCATCTGGGGTGGTGCGGCAATTCTTGGAATTATCGCGGGTGGCGGACTAACTTTCTACGCGATGTACACCACTCACGAAGAAAAGATGCAGCTGGTGAATAGGTGCTACGACGAAGGTGGCACGCCAGTTGTAAGTTCCCAAGACTCAGCAGGTGTAGAAGGCACCACCGACTCAGGCGCTGCGCAAAAGGCAGGAGGTTATAGGTTCGAATGTCAGAAGTAAAGTCGCTCAAGGTTAAACCTCTTACGCAAGGAGGACACGTGGTCCTTGCTATTGCCGTACTGGGTCTCTTCTTTCTTCTCCTCCTTCAGCTGGGCCTTACCAGGTATTACAACGCCGAACAGCTCGAACGACTTGTGAGCGGTGCTGAAGCGAAGGGTGAAGATTACTCTGTCGTCATTCACAACAGATTGACAGGAAGCTACTCCTTTAACGCGAACTAGCGGGACTCGAATCAGTGCCTATGAGACGCCTCCAGCCGCGACATCCCGGCTGGAGGCGCTTATTATGGCCTTTCAAACTCCCTCAGTTTTCTCGGAGTTAATTCAAACTTAACCAAGTCCCGTCCCCGGGCTCCGGTCAATACTGCGAGAAGTGGCAAAAACACGGCGCGGTAAATGGTGTTCTCGCAGTTTTTGCACAATCCACCCCTGGCTTGGCGGGGTGTGGGATCACGAAAAAGAAGGCAACGAGCCGGTGTCACCGTGGTGTGGTGTCGCCGGCTCGTTGCCTTGATGGGTTATTGAATTATTGTTTTTATGTTTGGTGTCGGCGGTTACTTACTCTCCCACACCCTCCCGGGTGCAGTACCATCAGCGTGAGCAGGCTTAGCTTCCGGGTTCGGAATGGGGCCGGGCGTTTCCCTGCTACTATTGCCACCGACAAACCTTCAGGACACACACTATGGGTGTGTTTCTGGTGGTGTTGTGTCAAATACTGCATAGTGGACGCGTGCGACAAGTTTTGTCATGTTTTTGTTGTTTTTTGTTTCACCAAGTGTTGTTTGGTGTTTGTTTTGGTCTATTAGTACCAGTAGCCTTAACAGCTTACGCTGCTTCCAGGTCTGGCCTATCAACCCCATAGTCTTTAGGGGACCTCAAAAGAAACCTCATCTTAAAACAGGCTTCCCGCTTAGATGCTTTCAGCGGTTATCCCTTCCGTACGTAGCCAACCAGCAATGCTCCTGGCGGAACAACTGGCACACCAGAGGTACGTCCGTCCCGGTCCTCTCGTACTAGGGACAGCTTTCTTCAAGTTTCAACGCGCGCGGCGGATAGAGACCGAACTGTCTCACGACGTTCTGAACCCAGCTCGCGTGCCGCTTTAATGGGCGAACAGCCCAACCCTTGGGACCTACTCCAGCCCCAGGATGCGACGAGCCGACATCGAGGTGCCAAACCATCCCGTCGATATGGACTCTTGGGGAAGATCAGCCTGTTATCCCCGGGGTACCTTTTATCCGTTGAGCGACACCACTTCCACACGTTGGTGCCGGATCACTAGTCCCGACTTTCGTCCCTGCTTGAGATGTCTCTCTCACAGTCAAGCTCCCTTGTGCACTTACACTCAACACCTGATTGCCAACCAGGCTGAGGGAACCTTTGGGCGCCTCCGTTACATTTTGGGAGGCAACCGCCCCAGTTAAACTACCCACCAGGCACTGTCCCCAACCCAGATCATGGGCCAAGGTTCAGGTATCCAATCCGATCAGAGTGGTATTTCAACTTGCGACTCCACCACCACTGGCGTGATAGCTTCATAGTCTCCCACCTATCCTACACAAACCGAACCGAACACCAATACCAAGCTATAGTGAAGGTCCCGGGGTCTTTTCGTCCTGCCGCGCGTAACGAGCATCTTTACTCGTAGTGCAATTTCACCGGGCCTGTGGTTGAGACAGCAGAGAAGTCGTTACGCCATTCGTGCAGGTCGGAACTTACCCGACAAGGAATTTCGCTACCTTAGGATGGTTATAGTTACCACCGCCGTTTACTGGGGCTTAAATTCTCCGCTTCGCCATTACTGGCTAACAGGTCCTCTTAACCTTCCAGCACCGGGCAGGCGTCAGTCCATATACATCAACTTCAACGTCTTCGCATGGACCTGTGTTTTTGATAAACAGTCGCTTCCCTCTATTCTCTGCGACCACACACCGCTGCCCACCGAAAAGGTGTTGACAGTATGTGGTCCCCCTTCTCCCGAAGTTACGGGGGCATTTTGCCGAATTCCTTAACCACAGTTCACCCGAACGCCTTAGTATTTTCAACCTGACTACCTGTGTCGGTTTAGGGTACGGGCCGTATCACCACATCGCTAGAGGCTTTTCTCGACAGCACGGGATCACCAACTTCACCCCATTAGGGCTACGCATCACGTCTTACCTAACAAGCACGGATTTACCTATGCCATCAGCTACACGCTTACACCAACAATCCATTAAGCGGCTTGGCTACCCCACTGCGTCACCCCATCACTTGGACCACATATCAGGCCCTACGCACGCACCACACCACACACCCGAAGGTGATCAGGTGTGGTTTGTGGGTAGTTAGTATCAATGCTTTACCATGGGCGCGATAATACGGGTACCAGAATATCAACTGGTTGTCCATCGACTACGCCTGTCGGCCTCGCCTTAGGTCCCGACTCACCCTGGGAAGACGAACTTGACCCAGGAACCCTTAGTCATCCGGCGGGAAGGATTCTCACCTTCCAATTCGTTACTCATGCCTGCATTCTCACTCGCACACAATCCACAGCGCCTTACGATACTGCTTCACATCATGCACGACGCTCCCCTACCCAACAATAAAATTGTTGCCGCGGCTTCGGCGGTGTGCTTGAGCCCCACTACATTGTCGGCGCAGAACCACTCGACCAGTGAGCTATTACGCACTCTTTCAAGGATGGCTGCTTCTAAGCCAACCTCCTGGCTGTCTTCGCGATCCCACATCCTTTTCCACTTAGCACACCCTTAGGGGCCTTAACCGGCGATCTGGGTTGTTTCCCTCTCGACTATGAAGCTTATCCCCCACAGTCTCACTGCTGTATAACACAAATTGCTGGCATTCGGAGTTTGGCTGACATTGCTAAGATGATAGTCCCGCTCAACCAACCAGTAGCTCTACCTCCAACAAGCTCATACAACGCTGCACCTAAATGCATTTCGGGGAGAACCAGCTATCACGGAGTTTGATTGGCCTTTCACCCCTACCCACAACTCATCCCCGCAGTTTTCAACCTACGTGGGTTCGCGCCTCCACGACGTCTTACCATCGCTTCACACTGGCCATGGGTAGATCACCCCGCTTCGGGTCCAGAACATGCCACTGACAACACCCTCATTAGGATTCGGTTTCCCTACGGCTACCCCACACGGGTTAACCTCGCGACATGCCGCTGACTCGCAGGCTCATTCTTCAAAAGGCACGCCATCACACACAACAGGTGCTCTGACGGATTGTAAGCACATGGTTTCAGGAACTATTTCACTCCCCTCCCGGGGTACTTTTCACCATTCCCTCACGGTACTAAATTCACTATCGGTCACACTAAGTATTTAGGCTTACCGGGTGGTCCCGGCAGATTCACAGCAGATTCCACGAGCCCGCTGCTACTCGGGGACAATCACAATGCAGCCTGCCATGCCTTCAGCTACGGGACTCTCACCCACTCCGGTCGACCATTCCAAGCCAGTTCACCTAACACAACACACCACACGCACCACGAACAGATGATGCACGCAACAACCCCACAACACCGCATGCGCAACCCCTGTCCGGTATCACACACACACGGTTTAGCCTCATCCACGTTCGCTCGCCGCTACTAGCAGAATCATTAAATTTATTTTCTTCTCCCACGGGTACTGAGATGTTTCACTTCCCCGCATTACCCCCTACACCCTATGAATTCAGATGCAGGTAACCACCCACAAAGATGATTAGGTTTCCCCATTCGGACATCCTCGGATCAACGCTTAATTGACAACTCCCCGAGGCTTAACGCAGCCTTCCACGTCCTTCATCGGCTTAGCATGCCAAGGCATCCACCATGCGCCCTTAACAACAAACACACAAGATAAACACACTTGATTAAAAAAACAAACAAAACACACTACAAAACAAAACCAAACACACACCCACCAATCCACAAAAGAACCAGTACATATGTGTTTGTAATGCTCGCGTCCACTATACAGTTCTCACACAACACCCACACCACCAAAAAACCAGACCACCCACAAGCAGCCCACCTTCAATGATGCGGCAACCAGAACACACAAACGCATGTCCCAGACACCCAACAGCATGCCAACACACTCAAAACTTCTATCTTTTGCATCAAAAACGTTGCACAACAGCACGCAGGTAAAAAGTTGCTTCTACAGCGCCCCACAATAGGCACCGGGTATGCGTCCACCCGATTTACATAACGGCAGCAGCACCACACACGGGCACTCAACCACCACACCTGACACCCCCGCACACAACCGTGTACACAACATGCCAGGAATAAAAAATAATAATGCTCCTTAGAAAGGAGGTGATCCACCCGCACCTTCCGGTACGGGTACCTTGTTACGACTTCGTCCCAATCGCCGATCCCACCTTCGACAGCTCCCTAACGAGTTTGAGCCACTGGCTTCGGGTGTTACCAACTTTCATGACGTGACGGGCGGTGTGTACAAGGCCCGGGAACGTATTCACCGCAGCGTAGCTGATCTGCGATTACTAGCGACTCCGACTTCATGGGGTCGAGTTGCAGACCCCAATCCGAACTAAGGCCGGCTTTCAGCGATTCGCACCACCTCACGATGTAGCTGCGCGTTGTACCGACCATTGTAGCATGTGTGAAGCCCTGGACATAAGGGGCATGATGATTTGACGTCATCCCCACCTTCCTCCGAGTTAACCCCGGCAGTCTCTCATGAGTCCCCAACTAAATGCTGGCAACATAAGACAAGGGTTGCGCTCGTTGCGGGACTTAACCCAACATCTCACGACACGAGCTGACGACAACCATGCACCACCTGTACACCAACCACAAGGGAAACCGTATCTCTACGGCAATCTGATGTATGTCAAGCCCAGGTAAGGTTCTTCGCGTTGCATCGAATTAATCCACATGCTCCGCCGCTTGTGCGGGCCCCCGTCAATTCCTTTGAGTTTTAGCCTTGCGGCCGTACTCCCCAGGCGGGGCGCTTAATGCGTTAGCTACGGCACGAAAGACGTGGAAGTCCCTCACACCTAGCGCCCACCGTTTACGGCATGGACTACCAGGGTATCTAATCCTGTTCGCTACCCATGCTTTCGCTCCTCAGCGTCAGTAACTGCCCAGTAACCTGCCTTCGCCATCGGTGTTCCTCCTGATATCTGCGCATTTCACCGCTACACCAGGAATTCCAGTTACCCCTACAGTACTCAAGTTAGCCCGTATCGCCTGCACGCCCGGAGTTAAGCCCCGGAATTTCACAGACGACGCGACAAACCACCTACGAGCTCTTTACGCCCAGTAATTCCGGACAACGCTCGCACCCTACGTATTACCGCGGCTGCTGGCACGTAGTTAGCCGGTGCTTCTTATCTAGGTACCGTCACAAAAGCTTCGTCCCTAGCGAAAGGAGTTTACAACCCGAAGGCCTTCATCCCCCACGCGGCGTCGCTGCATCAGGCTTCCGCCCATTGTGCAATATTCCCCACTGCTGCCTCCCGTAGGAGTCTGGGCCGTATCTCAGTCCCAATGTGGCCGTCCACCCTCTCAGGCCGGCTACCCGTCGACGCCTTGGTAGGCCATTACCCCACCAACAAGCTGATAGGCCGCGGGCTCATCCTACACCGAAAAAACTTTCCACCACCGACACTAAACGATGGTCCTATCCGGTATTAGACCCAGTTTCCCAGGCTTATCCCGAAGTGCAGGGCAGATCACCCACGTGTTACTCACCCGTTCGCCACTCGAGTACCTTGCAAGCAAGGCCTTTCCGTTCGACTTGCATGTGTTAAGCACGCCGCCAGCGTTCGTCCTGAGCCAGGATCAAACTCTCCACAAAAAGGCTCGTGAAAAGCCCAAACCTAACCAAAATAAGACAAACCACACAAACACCCACAACCAAAAGCCGCAGAATGCCCATGTAGCTGACAAAAAAATTACTACAAAAACTGACCCCCACCCGACGGGGCAAAAAGGGCCAGAAACATCATCACACACAAATGCAAATCAGTAAATCACAATGCAGCCAATGAAACACTTAAATGTTTACAGTAACGCCCTCATAAAAAAGCGCCACCCGGCACACACCACAACCACCAACACACCATGCGCAACAACACAAAAAATAAAAAAGTACATTGGCACACTATTGAGTTCTCAGACAACGTTCACACACGGTTAACATTAACGCTTTATTTTGTTAACCCGCTCCGTGGCGACTTGAACTACTTTAGGACATGACGCATCAAAATACAAAATCCGCCTCTCCCCTGCTCGATATTCGCAGGAGAGAGGCGGTTTCTTGCGTTACATCATGTTGTATTCTTGAGGTGGTTTTTGCGCGCTTTCGCGCGTTTTAGTGGTAGCAGGCAAGTAAACCGTCGGGACCTTCGATGACCTTGATGTCGGTGTTGAAGATGGGCGTGAGGATTTCGTCTTTCATGATTTCCTCTGGCTTGCCAAAGGCAACCATCTTGCCGTCCTTGACCGCGCAGATGTAGTCCGCGTACCGGGCAGCGAAGTTAATGTCGTGCAGCACCACGATGATGGTGCGGCCGAACTCGCGAGCGGCGTCCTGCAGGTGCTTCATCATCTCCACCGAGTGGGCGATGTCGAGGTTGTTCAACGGTTCGTCGAGAAGCACATAGTCAGTTTCCTGGCACAGCACCATCGCTACGTACGCGCGCTGGCGCTGGCCGCCGGAGAGTTGATCCAGGTAGCGGTCCTCCAGCGGGCCGAGGTGAAGGAAGTCAATGTACTTGGAGATGATCTCCTCGTCCTCAGGGGTCAGGCGCCCCTGGGAGTACGGGAAACGGCCGAAGCCGACCAGCTGGCGCACGGTCAGCTTGGTCACGAAGTGGTTCTCCTGACGCAGGACGGAGATGATCTTCGCCAGATCACGGGACTTGGTGGTGGACACGTCCATGTCCGCCACATGGATCTCGCCGGCGTCCATACCCAGCAGGCGTCCGATCATGGTGAGCAGCGTGGACTTACCGGCACCGTTAGGTCCCACCAGCGCGGTGATGCCGCCAGCGGGGATCTCCAAGTTGACCGGGCCGATGCCTACTTCACTGTTGTAGGCCTTTTCTACGCCAGACAGTGTGATCATTGTGCGTGCTCTCTCTATGTGTTCTATTGCGGTTGGTTCATGCTTCGGGGTATGGCGCTACAGGCGCCCCTTCTTCATGATGACGAAGAGGAATACCGAGCCGCCGACCATCTCGATGATGATCGACACTACGCCTTGGGCATAGAAGACGTGGTTCATGAGGAAATAGGCGCCGGTGAGGATGACGAAACCCGTGAGGATCGCCACGGGGAAGATGAAGCGGTGATCGTAGGTCTCGGCGAACTGATACGCGAGCGTCGCCACGAGGAACCCGAGGAAGGTCATGGGTCCCACCAGTGCAGTGGTCACAGCCATGAGCATGGACACCAGCACCAGCGTATAGATGGCCTGAACCTTGTGGTTGATGCCGAGGTTCGTAGCGGCGTCGCGGCCCAGCGAAATGACGTTGAGCTTGCGGGAGTTGAGGTACAGCAACGCGGAGACCACCAGGCACACCGGGATGGCGATGGGGAAAAAGTCCGGGTTGGCATTGTGCACCGAGCCGAATAGGCGCGCGGTGAGGATGTCGAACTCGCTCGGGGTAAGCATGCGCTGCATGAAGGTTGACAGCGAGCCGAGGCCGCCGCCAATGACCACGCCGACAAGCAGCATGGCGTGCATGCTGTTATTTTCGCCGGTCAGCAGCCACGAGTAGAGCACCAGCGACAGCCCGACCATCACCAGCATCTTCAGCACGAAGGCAACCAAGGATTGGGTTTCTAGGAAGCCGGACGAGCCGAGGAAGAAGATCGCCGCGGTATTGATGGCCACGTACAGCGATTCGAAGCCCATGATGGATGGGGTAATAATCCGGTTGTTCGTCACCGTATGGAAAGACACCGTGGCCATGGCCTGGCACAGCGCGACCACCACGATGGCGATGAGCGCGTTAGCGCGGCGTTCGGCGATGAGCCAGAACCCACGGGTCCCGAAGGGCATCGGGTTATCCCATGCCAAGTGGAGCAAACCGAATCCCAGAGCCAACACGATAAGGACGCCCAGGATGATCCAGTAGCGCTTCTGGGCGCGGGAGGATTGGAAGGCACCGACGTGGCGGCGGCTTGTCGACGTCGCGTTACTTGCCATTCTTGCTCTGCCTCACAATCAAGACGATGAAGACCACGGCGCCAACGAGACCCAAAATGACGGAGACGGGGATCTCAAACGGCGCAATAATGATGCGGCCCAGCAGGTCGCAGGCGGTAACGATGCCGACGCCCAGCAAACATACCCACGGCAGGTTCGAACGCAGGTCGTCGCCGCGGAACATGGCCACGATGTTCGGGACAATGAGCCCCAAAAACGGCAGCGAGCCGACGACCACCGTGACCACGCCGGTGGCAATCGAGATAAGGCCGGTGCCGATCAGAATGATGCGGTCGTAGTTGAGACCGACGTTCGTGGCCACGTCCTCACCCAGCCCCGCGACGGTGAGCTTATCCGCGTAGAAATACACCGCGACCAGCATGAGGAGGACCACCCAGAGCACCTCATACTGCCCCGCGATGACGGAGGTGAACGAGCCCATGAACCAGATGCCGAGCGATTGCAGGGCGTCGGCAAGCAGGGCAAAGAACGTGGATACTGAGCCGACGACGGCGCCGAGCATGATGCCGATGATGGGAACGATGAGCGAGCTCCGCAGCGTGACCCGGCGCAGGAACTGGAAGAAAATCATCGTGCCCACGAAGGAGAAAACGACCGCGCTCAACATGCGCTGCAGCACCGTGGCGTCAGGGAAGAAAACCATGGCGAACAACAGGCCCAAACCCGCCCACTCGGTGGTGCCGGTAGTGGTTGGTTCCACAAAGCGGTTCTGGGTCAGCAGCTGCATGACCAGACCGCTCATCGCCATGGCGGCACCAGCCAGGACCAGTGCGATGGTGCGGGGCACGCGGGTCATATTAAACATCTCGAGGCCGAACTCGTCGCGGAAGATGTCATATTCGCCCGTCAGGAGAGAGGCCACCAGCAGCGCCAGCACCACGATGAGGGCTAGGAAGAACCTGGCGTCGAAGCGCTTCGGCCGCGCGGCCTTGGCTCTGGTTGCGGTTGTTGTACTACTCATCGCTGCCTTTTGGTTGGTGCGTACACGCCCGGAAGCCGGAAGGACAACAGGGATGTTACCCGTCGTACCTTCCGGCTCCGTCCACGTGTACGTTATTTGTCCACTGTGGTTCCACGGCGCAGACACCACACATGCACTCTCACACTGCGCCGTGGAAGATTAGTCAGCCTTCTCGAAAGCATCGGCCATCGAGTTCAGCAAGTCCGTGTAGGCGATGATGCCGCCATCCTTGTACATGTGGTTGTCGGCGTAGACGACGTTGCCGTCCTTAATGCCCTCCACGTTCTTGAGTGCAGCGTTGGATTCGATGATGTCTTTAGCTGGCTTGTACTCCGGGTTGTCCGCGTCCACTGCGGCGTCGCGGTCCAGCACCAGGAAGAAGTCCGGGTCAGCCTTGGCGATGGCCTCCACGGAGATGTCGTCGCCCTGGTGATCATCGGAGGCGTTGTCCACCTCGAGTGCTGGCTTCATGCCCAGCAGCTCGAAAAGCTTGCCGTAGACGACGCCCTGGCCTGGGGCGACGTATCCGATGTCGCCGCCGGAAACGTTGACGGCCATAACCTTGTCCTCGTCGTCGTAGGCTTCCTTGGCGCGCTCGACGGCCTTCTTGAAGTCCTCAACGAGCTTGTCGGCTTCCTTCTCCTTGCCGAAGATCTTGCCCAACTCTTCAGTCTCGCGGATGAGCTCCTCATCCAGTGGCTTGTCATCACGCGGGGTCAGCTCCACCATGGCGGCGTCAGGGACCAGGTCCTTGATGGCGTCGTAGTGCTGCTCGAAGCGGTTGCCGTTAATGACAACCTCTGGCTCCGCGGCGACGATGGCCTCGAGGTTCGGCTCGCGGTGCATACCCAGGTCAGCGGACACGGTGTCGGCGTTGTACTTGTCCGCCACGTTGCCCGGTGCCAGGCGCAGCGGCATGGCGACGGCCTTGACGTCCCACTCGGCGAGGGTGCGCATTGCGGTGTTGTCCGTGATGGCAACCTTCTCTGGGTTGACCGGCACCTCGACGGAGCCACGGTTGTCCTCGATGGTGATCTTCTTAGAGGAAGCCGCCTGCGAGGAAGACTCGGAAGAGCCCTCGGAGGAGGAGCAGCCGGTCAGGATCAGGCTGGCTGCCGCGACGGAGGCGACGAGAGAAGCGCGAAGCTTTTTCACTGAATAATCCTTATTTCAACTCAAGATAGATGACGGTTTCGTGGGCAAGTGCCCCGCTGCCGGAGCGCTATAGGTAACCCTAACTAAGTGCACCCTAACCTTACAACGATGGGGGTAGTTCCACCGCGAAACGGACTTTCAGTGGCCCAAAAAGCAAGGTCGCGCCGGTGTGGTGCGACGCACCCTCTGCGCCCCACTACCCCCGCGCGACCCTATTTACGCAACGAAGTTGTGCGTTAATTCGCGACCGGCACCTTCAGCTCCGACGCGTGGAACACCAACGGCCGCAGCTCGGACTCTTGTTCCGATGCGGCTGGCAACGCCACACTGTCCAAGCTGAGCACCGCGAAGTAGTGGTCTCCGATGATCTGCTCCTCCGCAACGGTGGCGGTGAGCTGGGCGCACGCGCCGTCGATAAGCACGGCGCCGGAGCGCTCCTCCCAGCCCACACCAGCAAAACGCTGCGACGCAGGGCCGGCGAGCTGGCGCACCTGCGCGCGGTTAACGTCGCTGAGCACCGACAGCCCCAGGCGCGGAAGCTCGCGCAGTCGTGGCCACGTGGACGAGCTGAGCTGGATGCACACGCCCGCGATCGGCGGCTCCAAGCTAATGCCCACGAAGGAGCCGACAATCATACCGACGGGCTCCTCCCCGTCGAGCCCGGCCACCGCAATAACGGAGGTCGGTGCGGCACCCAGCACGCGGCGCAGCTGGGCGGAATCAATGGTGGCTGTCGTGGAAACGGAATCTGGGGACATAGGGATTTACCTTTTATTCATGAGCTAGTTGGCTGCGTTGTTGTCTTCTCCTTCTGCTGCGCCATGATGCTCATGATTGGCGACGGTAATGCCCAGTTTCTGCAGTTCCGGGACCACCCCCTCGCCCACCTGATAGGTCTCCTCCAGGTGCGGGTAGCCGGACAGGACAAAGTTGTCGAAGCCCAAGTCCATGTACTCCTTCATTCGCTGCGCTACCTGCTCGTAGGATCCCACGAGCGCGGTACCCGTGCCGGAACGCACCAGACCGATGCCCGCCCACAGGTTGGGGTAGATCTCCAGCTCGCGGGCGTCGATGCCGTCGCGGAAGTCCGAACCCATACCATGCAGCTCCTGCATGCGGCGCTGCCCCTCAGACTGGGAACGCGCCAGGGACTCCTGCATGGCACGCACCTTGTCGACGTCCAGTGCGTCCACCAGGCGCTGCGCCTCGCACCAAGCTTCTTCCTCGGTCGGACGCGCGATGATGTGCACGCGCAGGCCGTAGCCCAGCTCCCGGCCGAGCTCCGTCGCACGGTCGCGCACCTTGGCGATCTTCTCCCCCGCCGGTGCGGGTGGCTCTCCCCAGGTGAGGTACACGTCGCCGTGCTGCGCGGAACACTCAATCCCCTCGGGCGAGGAGCCGGAAATCATCACCGGCGGCGCCACCTCGGGCAGCTCTTTCAGCTGTGCACCCTCAATGTTGATGTACTCACCCTGAAATGTGATCGGCTCCGGGTTCTTCCATAGGTGATCGGTGACCGTCAGGGCTTCGCTCCCGCGGGCGTAGCGCTCTTTCTTGCTCAGGTGATCGCCGAAGGCACGTTGCTCGTAATCCTCGCCGCCAATCACGACGTTGATGAGCAAGCGGTTGTCGAAGAGCTTCTGGAAGGTCTGGCCCTGCTGGCCGATCATCGTGGGGCTCACCAAACCTGGGCGCACCGCGATGAGGAACTTCAACCGCTTGGTGCGCGCGGCCAGGCCGGACGCAATGAGCCAGGCGTCTTCACACCACAGCCCCGACGGGGTGAGCACGGACTCGAAGCCGTTATGCTCCGCGGCCTCCACAACCTGGGTGAGGTAGTCCATGGTGGCCTCCCGCTCCCCATGCATGTTCTGCGTACCCAGACCGCCGGCCATAATGCCGCGCGAGTCGCCGTAGGTTGGCAGGAACCAGTGCAACGTCAGCTGTGAAGTATTCGATGTCATGGAAGATATACAACCATCTTTGGTGGCGCCATGGGCACAGGCGGCAAAATTGGCAGGAGATTCCTATAAAGCCCCACCGTCGCGTTGCGAAAAGGAATCAACTTAATTCATTCGCGAAGTACTCCCCCAACTTTGACACGTTTGCGGCTGTGCGCCCAGGTTGCGAGGCGAAACGCGTCAAAGTTGGGGATACCCCCTGGTTGAGGCCTAAAAATTGGGTTAAACGACAGAAAGTGTGTCTGGATTCGGTGATTTGTAGTGGTTGACCTCTAGGTTTCAGAGAAGTATATGCTCCGGGAGCATATATCTGGCTCCGGGACGGTAAATCCACGGTGTGGCAGCAGTGATGTGCTACATGCGGCGTGGTGTGGTGTCACAATGTCAAAGAACCAACCACGCTGCCACTGCGGCGGTGAGATGAAACGCAACGGCACCACCAGCAAAGGAACTACCAGGTGGCGATGCAAACACTGCGGCGCGTCGCGTGTGAAGCGCCGGATCGACATCACCAATTCCACGGGTTTTACCGCCTTCATTGACCACCTGACCACTGGCGCCAGCCTCGATACCATTGCCAGCCGTGTGGGATGCTCGCCGCGCACACTGCAACGCCGCTTCGAACCCTTCTGGCTCGTTGACGTACCCGATCCAACCATCGGACACATCGGGCGGGTCTACGACCAGGTGTTTCTAGACGGCACATATACCGCCGGCGGCTGTTTAATCATTGCCGCCACTATCGACCATGTCATCGCCTGGCACTGGTGCAAACACGAAACCACGCGCGACTACCAACGACTTCTCGAGCGCATCGAAGCCCCACTTATCGCCGTTATCGATGGCGGCCAGGGAGCGTTTAGCGCGATCAAAAAGTGCTGGCCCACCACGAAAATCCAGCGTTGCCTCGTGCACGCCCAACGCGTGGTACGCCGCTACACCACCTCACGTCCCCGCACTGATGCTGGGCGCACCATCTACCGACTGGCGCTGAAACTGACCCGGATCACCACCCTGGACCAAGCAGCAGCATGGGGTGCGCAACTGCACGAATTCTCCACGATCTACCGTTCCTGGATGGACGAGAAAACCACGGTCAAAGACCCTAAAACAGGTACATGGACCCGCACGTGGACACATCACAACGTGCGCAAGGCCTACAACAGCCTCAACCACCTCTGGCGCTCCGACCTGCTGTTTGTCTACCTCACCCCACCAGAAGGTGTGCTGGAGAAAAACCGGATTAAATCCACCACCAACAGCCTTGAAGGCGGCATCAACTCCCAAATCAAACTACTTGCCAGAACACACCGCGGAAGATCAGGCGAACGACAACGCCGGATGCTGGATTGGTGGCTCTACTTAAAAACCGAACTGCCCGACGATCCAGCACGAATCGCCAGGCAGTCCAACTGGGGCCAGGACCAACTCGCCAAAGTTTCCACCCTGACCCAACACGAGAACCAAGCCGACCACGAAACAGGACGACCAGCCCTCTACGACAACGCTATCGACACCGACTACACCCACTCAATCGGCATCCAGAAAGGCCAAATCTAACCCCCACGCGACACGCCGAGCCAGACACACTTTCTGTCGTTTAAGCCTAAAAATTGACCCTGGCATAGAGAAAGGCCCCAGCGAAGACCGTAGTCTCACTGGGGCCAACCGGTGGAGCTGCCGGGAATTGAACCCGGGTCCTTCGTCACCTTGCCAGGGCTTCTCCGTGCGCAGTTCGCGCGGGATCTCTACTCGGCTCTCCGGCTCGGACGAACACGTTCCGGATGATGAGCCCAGCCGTCAGTGTGAGTCCCGTCCGGCCCTGACGGCGCGCCCGGACGGCAAGTTCCTTAGTCGATGCCAGGTTCTAGGCCAGGAACGCAACCTAGGCTGACAGACACGCGTCGCTGGATTTAGGCAGCGAGGGCGTAGTCACGCTGAGAGTTCTTCTCTGCGTTTAAAAGTTGCTATCGACGCTCACGGTGGTCGTTAGCCTTCACCGGCACGCTTCCCCTGGCTTAGTGTACGAAGTCGAAACCATATCAACCCCATACCTGTAGAGCGGGTTTGTGCTTTCTCTACAGTTCGTTCAACGCTAGTGCACTCGCGGCTATTCCCGCAAGTTTCCTTCCACCCACTCCTGGAGCACCACCGCATGGTTGACTTCGCGGTCCTTGGCGGCAAAGAGCAGGGTCACTGACTCGTTGCTGCGGGCGAGTTCCAAGAGCTTGTCGACGTCCCTTGCGTCACCGTCGCCCTGCTCCGCGGAGTCGAGCTCTGCGACGTAGCGGCGGCGGAACTCCGCGAAGCGCTCGGGATCGTGGTCAAACCACGTGCGCAGCTCCGAGGATGGGGCGACGTCCTTGAGCCAGTGTTCGGGCTTGAGGTCCCGCTTGGCCACGCCGCGAGGCCACAGACGGTCGACCAAGACGCGAGGCTGCGGTGCCTGGTCCGACGGGACGTCGCTACGCAAAAAATCATGAACCTTGACGCATGTAATCATGCGCCCCACCTTAGGCGTTGATGCCCTTGACGCGGCGGCCCAGCTCGCGGGTGATCTCCCGGTCCTGGTCGCGGCGCTTGATGTCCTCGCGCTTGTCGTGCAGCTCCTTACCCTGCGCCAGGGCGAGCTCCAGTTTGGCGCGGCCGTCCTTGAGGTAGACCTTGAGCGGGATGAGCGTTTTGTTGCCGTCGCGGACCTGGCCCATAAGGCGGTCAATTTCACGGCGGTGCAGGAGCAGCTTGCGGGTGCGCTTGGGGCTGTGGTTGGTCCAGTGCCCCATGGCATACTCCGGGATGTGGAGGTTGCGCAGCCAGATCTCGCCGTTGTCGATGGTGGCGAAGGCATCGGTGAGGGAAATCTTGCCCTCGCGCATGGACTTGATCTCCGTGCCAACGAGCACCATGCCGCACTCGATGGTCTCTAGGATCTTGTAGTCATGCCGGGCACGGCGATTAGTCGCGAGGGTCGCATTGCCGTCGCGAATCGCTTCCTTTTTCTTCTTGCCCTTCTTAGCCATGATTACTCCGATCCTAGTGGGCGCGGTGGCCAAAACGAAAAACGGCGACCACTCGCGGAGTGCGAAGCGGCCGCCGGGAATGTTCCTGCGGGTTACTTGCGGACGTAGGAACGCAGCGTGATGCCTGCGGCAATGGCGGACACCACGAGGGCCGCGACGCCGACGAGTGGCCAGACCACCCAGATCGTTTCGTTGGTGATCGGTGCGAGCAGCTGCGCCTGGTATAGCCCGCCCAACGCGGAGTCGATGACGTAGCGCTTCGCAGCGAAGATGCCCGCGCCCGCGATGAGCACGCCCGCCAGCGTGGCCAGGACGGCTTCGATGACGAAGGGGGCCTGCGTGGTCCAGCGCGAGGCGCCGACCATGCGCATGATCGACATCTCCTCGCGGCGGTTGAACGCGGCGATCTGCACCATGTTCGCAATAAGCAGCAACGCGGCGAGGGCCTGGGCGGCGGCAATAAGGAAGGTGGTGTTGCGGATGGAATCGAGGTTTCCGGTGGCGCCGCGCACGTCCTCGGCCTGATCCACGACGGCGGTGACCTGTGGGAGTTCCTCGATCCCCTCGAACGGCGTGACGTCGGAAGGATCCTTGAGCTTGATGTGTAGCTCCGCCGGTAGCGCGTCCGGGGAGGTCTCCTCCACCAGGATGGGGTCGGTTTCTTGGAACAGCTCCACGAAGCGCTCGTAGGTCTGTTCGCGGTTGCGGAACTCTACGGATTCGACGTTGCCGTCTGCCTCCAGTTGCCCCTTTAAGTCCGCACAGGCTGGAGTGGAACAGTCTTTGTCGTTGGCGGAGGTGGCGTCGTCGAACTGCACCATCACCTTGACGCGGTCGAGGTAGATGTCCTTGGTGTCTTTAGCCATGTCCGTGACCAGGATTCCGGAGACTACCAGGGCGATGGAGATGGCCGTGGTGATGACCAGCGCGATGGTCATGGTGAGGTTACGACCCAAGCCGCGGAAGGCTTCGCGGACTACAAACTTGAGATTCATTTCTATGCCACCCTTCCCTAGCGCGCCTCGCCGTAGACGCCGTGGGCCTCGTCGCGCACCAGCTTGCCCAGCTTGAGTTCGATAACACGGCGGCGCATGTCATCGACTGCTTTCGCGTTGTGCGTGGACATGATGACGGTGGAACCCAGGCGGTTGATTTTAGCCAAGAGCGTCATAATGTCCGCCGCGGTGGCGGGGTCTAGGTTGCCGGTGGGCTCGTCGGCAAGCACGAGCAGGGGGCGGTTGGCGAAGGCCCGGGCGATGGCCACGCGCTGCTGCTCGCCGCCGGAGAGTTCCGCGGGCAGACGGTTGGCCTTGGCATCAAGACCCACCATTTCCAGGACCTGCGGGACGTGCTTTTGGATATAGCGGGGCTTCTTGCCGATGACTTCGAGGGCGAAGGCTACGTTGTCGTACACGTTGAGCTTGGGCAGCAAGCGGAAGTCTTGGAAAACGTAGCCGATGGACTGTCGCAGTCGGTTGATTTCCTTACCCTTGAGCGCGTTGACGTGGAAGCGATCAAAGTGGATATCGCCCGAGGTGACGTTTTCCTCGCGGACGAGCATCTGCAGGAAGGAGGATTTACCCGAGCCCGAAGGGCCAATGAGGAAGACGAACTCGCCCTGCTCGATCTCTAGCGAAAGGTTGTCCAGGGCGGGGCGGGTGGACGTTGGGTACACCTTGGTTACGCGGTCAAAGGTAATCACTTTGACCACCCTAGCGAACTTCTGTCACAGATTAAATAGCGTACAGGGTTCCCCCACCGAAATTTAAGATGTGCGCCAACGCCGCTAACCCTGTTAACGTGATTCAGGTAACTGCATTCGACGAAAAGGGCCCACCATGACCCGTACAAAGAATACTAATACCAGCGCAGCCAGCGTTGAGGAGAAGGCAAGCGCAGAAAAGAGCGTAAAGGGCTCGGGAACCGGTGGGTTCCTTGGCACCGTCGAAAGACTCGGCAACATGCTGCCAGATCCGTTCTGGCTATTTGTCATTCTCGCCGGTTTCACGGCCGTGGCCAGCTGGATTGGCAGCATGTTGGGCATGTCCGCCACGGATCCACAGTCCGGTGAGACCATTGAGGTCACCAACCTGTTGTCCACAGAGGGCCTGTCGCAGATGGTGACCGAAGCGGTCACCAACTTCACCTCTTTCCCCCCACTGGGCGTTATCATCGCCGTCATGCTGGGTGTGGCGGTGGCCGAACAATCCGGCATGTTGGCCGCCTTGGTGCGCGCCATGGTCTCCAAGGTGGGCCCGCGCACGCTCACCTTCGCCGTGGCTCTGGCGGGCGTGACCGGCTCGGTCGCCTCGGACGCTATTTACGTCATCCTCATCCCGCTGGGCGCCATGGCTTTCCACGCGGTAGGCCGCTCGCCCATCGTGGGCGCGATGGTGGCCTTCGCCGCGTCGTCGGCAGGCTTTAACGCCTCGCTGGTCCTCAACATCACGGACCTGTTGCTGGCGGGCATCTCGACGTCCGCGGCCCAGCTTGTTGATCCGGCCTACGAGGTCTCGCCGGTGGCCAACATCTTCTTGGTGATCCCCTCTGCCATCGTCCTCTCCCTCATCATCACCGCGGTCACCGAGCTGTTCATCACGAAGAAGGCCCACGAGCTCGTGGACCACGACCAGATCAACTACGACGAAGTGGCCTTTGACGGCCCCGAGCACGACGGTGAGGACGCCGCCGAGGACACACTGGAGCTCAGCGCCACCGAAACGAAAGGGCTGGTATACACGGGCATTGCGACACTGGTGTTCCTCGCCGGCTACTTCGCCCTCATGCTCGTCCCCGGCTCCCCGCTGGCGGGCCCGGACGGCAGCGTCATGGAGTCCCCACTGCTGAAATCCATCGCTGTGCCGATTGCCTTGCTGTTCCTCGTCGCCGGCGTGGTCTACGGGGTCACCGTGAAATCCATTACCTCCGCTGCGGATATCCCGGACTTCATGGGCAAGGGCCTGGCCACCATGATCCCAATGATGGTGTTGTTCTTCGCCGTCGCCCAGTTCCTTGCCTGGTTCAAGTGGTCGAACCTCGGCTCCTGGACCGCCATCCGTGGCGCGGAGCTACTGCAGAGCTGGAACCTGCCGCCGCTGCTCCTCTTCGCAGCCTTCGTGGCACTGGTGGCCCTCTTGAACCTATTCATTACCTCCGGTTCGGCGCAGTGGGCGCTGATGGCCCCGGTAATCGTCCCCATGATGATGTACGTCGGCGTCTCACCCGAGGTATCTCAGATGCTCTTCCGTATCGGCGACTCTCCGACCAACATCATTACCCCGATGTCGCCGTACTTCGCCCTGGCGCTGACGTTCCTGCAGCGCTACTACAAGCCGGCCGGCGTGGGCACCCTGATGTCGCTGTCCCTGCCGTATTCCATGGCTATGCTCATCGGCTGGTTCTTGTTCTTCGTGGTCTGGTACCTGCTGGGCATCCCACTGGGCCCCGGTTCGCCGATGGAATACCCGGCGCCTTAAGCACTAGTGGAATCGGCGGAGGTTTCCTCCATGCGCCAGCGGATGCCGGCCTCGAGGAAACCGTCCAGATCGCCGTCGAGCACCTTCTGCGGATCGCCCACCTCAAAGTTTGTGCGCAAGTCCTTGACCATCTGGTACGGGTGCAACACATACGAGCGCATCTGGTTACCCCAGGAAGCGTTACCGCCCGCGCCGAGGGCGTCCATTTCCGCACGCTCCTCCTGGCGCTTGCGCTCCAGCAACTTAGCCTGCAGCACGCGCAGCGCGGAGGCTTTGTTCTGAATCTGGGACTTCTCGTTCTGACACGTCACCACGATGCCCGTGGGCAGGTGGGTGATGCGCACCGCGGAGTCCGTGGTGTTCACGGACTGACCACCCGGGCCGGAAGACCGGTACACGTCCACGCGAATATCGGAATCGGGTACGTCAATGTGGTCGGTGGTCTCCACCACCGGCAGCACCTCCACCTCAGCGAAGGAAGTCTGGCGACGCCCCTGGTTATCAAACGGGGAGATACGCACGAGGCGGTGCGCCCCCTGCTCCACAGACAAGGTGCCATACATGTACTCGCCGTGCACCACGAAGGTAGCGGACTTGATGCCAGCTTCTTCCGCGTAGGAGATGTCGTAGACGTCTACTTTGTGGCCGTTCTTCTCCGCCCAGCGGATGTACATGCGCATGAGCATCTCCGCCCAGTCCGCCGCGTCCACGCCGCCGGCTCCCGAACGGATATTGATCACGGCCTCGCGTTCGTCGTACTCACCCGACAGCATCGTGGTGACCTCGAGCGCCTCGATGATCCCACGCAGCTCATCTAGCTCCGCCGTGGCCATCTCCACGGCGTCGGCCTCCCCGGCCTCTTCCTCTGCGAGCTCGTACATCACCGGGACGTCGTCAAGCCGGGTGCGCAAGGACTCCAGCTTTCGCAGCTTCGCCTGCGCAGCCGAGAGCGCGGAGGTCACCTGCTGCGCGTAATCTGGGTCATCCCACAACGATGGATCCGCGGCCTTGTCCTCTAATTCGCGGGCCTCAGCCGCGAGCGCCTCTGGGTCCATGACCTTCTCAATGGTGGTCAAGGTGGCAGAAAGCTCGTCCAATGCTGCGGAAATCTCTGGCTTCATGGGCACTTAGTCTACTCAGGATTCGCATTAGGCCTAGTTTCGGGTGACAATGGTGGCCATGAATGAGGCCACCAATGCGGAGCAGAACCAACCAGGACAACCCACCCTGGAAGAAATGATTGACGCGATTGCCAAAACCTTCATCGTGGCGCACGTCGATGACACTGACGCGCACCTCGCCCAGGCACTGGTCTACAACGCCGGCCGCCTGGCCTGGCGAATTCGGGAGCAGGGGCTGACCAGCATCGATCAGAAGTCCTCTGTGTCCGACGTGGTTACCGAAGCGGATAAGGCAGCGGAGCGCTTTGTGGCGACCGCACTGGCTACCATCCGCCCGAACGACGGCCAGCTGGGAGAGGAAGGCGCCGCGCGCGAGTCCGTCTCCGGTCGCTATTGGGTCATTGACCCGGTGGACGGCACCTACAACTTCTCCTCCGGATCGGACTACTGGTGCTCCGCCCTCGCGCTGGTCAACGGCGACCCAGCCAACCCCGATGAGATCATCCTCGGCGCCGTGCACCGCCCGGCCATGGGTTACACGTGGTTCGGCGGCAAGGACTTTGCCACTACCCGCGACGGCGCAGACGTAGCAGTAAAGAAGGACTGCGCGGCCGCAGCCACGTCCCTGGTGAGCTACCTACACCCGCGCGACATGTGCAACGAGTCCGTGCGCGAGGCCTGGCTGGCGGTGGCCAATCAGTTCGCCACCGTGCGGATGCTGGGCGCTGGTTCCATCGACCTTTCCACCATCGCCGACGGCAGCTGGGGCGCCTGGATGCAGCACTCGGTGGCAGACTGGGACTGGCTGCCCGGCAAGGCCCTGGTGGAGGCCGCGGGGGGCGTGGCTAAGAAAATCGACGCCGGTGGTGTAACCTGGTGCGTCGCTGGAAACGCGCAGGTGGTCTCCGAGATCGAAGCCGCGCTTTCGGCTGATTAGAAGCATCTAAAAGAAATCCAAAGGAAGCTGTCACTGTGGGCAATATCAGCAAGTACCGCGAGGACCTCGGCCTCGCGCTCGAGTTGGCAGGCCGCGCCGACAACATCGCCATGCAGCGCTTCGAGGCCGCCGATCTGTGCATCAAGAACAAGGCCGACGAATCGCCGGTCACGGACGCCGACCTCGCCATCGAGAAAATGCTGCGGCACGAGCTCGCCCACGCCCGCCCCCACGACAAGGTGGTGGGTGAGGAATATGGCGGCACCCTCAAGCCGGAGGGTCGGCAGTGGCTCATCGACCCCATCGACGGCACCAAGAGCTTCTACCGGGGCGTTCCCGTGTGGGCCACGATCATCACCTTGCTTATCGACGGCGAGCCTGTCGCCGGCGTTGTCTCCGCTCCGGCGCTGCGGCGCCGCTGGTACGCCTCCAAGGGCTCCGGCGCGCACCGCGTGTTCGGTGGCCAGCCCAAGCGCCTGCACGTCTCCACGGTCAAGGACACCGCCGACGCGTCTCTGGCCGTGGGTTCCCTGCAGTCGTGGAAGAAGGCGGGCCTGTACAACAACCTGCTCGACCTCGCCGGCGACGTGTGGCGCCTGCGCGGCTATGGCGATTTCTGGAACTACTGCCTCGTCGCGGAGGGCGCTGTGGACATCGCCATGGAAGCCGAGGCCTCGCCGTGGGACTTGGCGGCCCCTGCCATCATCGTGAAGGAAGCCGGCGGCGCGTTCACCAATCTCGCGGGAGTGCGCGGCCCGCTGGGCGGCTCGGCGGTGGCCACCAACGGCCACCTGCACGCCACGGTGCTGCGCACCATGGATCAGATCCACCCGGACGAGAACCCCACCACCTCCCAGTTCGTGGCCCAACCCGGCGCGCCCAACGCTGCGAACCCGCGCGGAGCAGCTGAAAACTAGGGCGCACGCCGCCCAGCTCCTCGCATTTCTTCAGTCCCCGACTTTGACATAGTTGGCGCCAATCCGGCCCGGTGTGGGCCCTAACGCGTCAAAGTTGGGGCGTCGAGACGCAAACGCACAACAGCGTGCCCCCGGGACAATCCCAGGAGCACGCTGTTAAGCATTGATGGAGCGTGAGTTCCTTAACTCCGCGGCAAGCGGAAGCCCGCACCCACACCACCACGGCGGTCCAGGTCCGCCATGACGGCCCCCATGTTTGTGCCCACCGTAGGCGAGTGCAGCGCGCCCTGCAGCGGCGTCTTGCAGGAAGGGTTAATCTGCTGCGGCAGCAAACCACGGGAGACAAAACCCACCAGGCGCCCGCGGACCAACAGCGGCGCACCGGAGTCGCCCACCGTGGCGCACACGTGGTTGACCTGGATGGACTTGCCGCTGGTGTAGGTCACGCCGCAGGTCGTGCCGGTGGCGACGCCGCGCTTGCAGGCGACGTCACCGGAACGCGGACCGCGCTTGGCAATCTGGTTCACCATCACGCCGTTGTAGGAGCGAGTTACCTCCGCCTTGGAGCCCAGCTCCACGACGGAATAGTCCAGCTTCTTATTTCGCGACACGATCGTACCGGTAGGCCCTACCTGCCAGGAATCGGCAGACGAGACCTGGTCGCCTTCCTTGCCGCAGTGCCCGGCGGTGAGCCCCACCTTGCGACCCGCGTTGTCGTAGCCAGCCACGGCCATGGTGCACATGGTGTCCTTGCCCACGTAAATGGGCGTGCCCGGGCCATACAACGACTTGCCCTGGCTCATCACCTTGTTGGATTTTTCCGGGGTCCGGGGCGAATCGAACCATACGCCCGGCACGCGGTGCAGCACGTAGTTGGCCTGGGGTTTGCCCGCCAGGGTCTTTGACACAACGTCATTGCGCCAGCGGTAGTTCGGGTCCGTGGACTTCGGTGTGAAGTTCTGCGGCGCATCAGGGTTCGACTCCGCGTCGGACGCAGCACTCTGTTGCAAGCCGATCGGGTTCGGGTTGGTGGCAGGCTCCGGCTTCACGTGCGTAGTGTGCCAAACGTCTGCCTCCTTCTGCTTTCCAATCGGCGCCGCCTGCGTCTCGGCGTAGCCCGCCTGCTTCACCGCCGACTGCACCTGCGCATCCGCCTTCGCGACGGCCGCGTCCACAGAATCAGTCACTGACTTGTCCACCTGTGGAGTGTGAATCCCCCACTGCTTCAAGTCCTTGCGCACCCCCTCGACGAGGGCGGCTGAGTCAAAGGACGCCTTCACCTTGTGATGTGCCGTGGCCTGTCCAACTGTGCCAACAGTAGTATCCACGGCTTGCTCCGCAGCGGACGCCTGCGGAGCACCAAACGCACACGCACCTGCAAAAGCAGAGGCCACCAGAACCTTCTTTAGGTGCGACATTTTTAGCATGTATCAGCCTCTTTCTCGTGAGAATTCCAGTACGTTCTCGCCTTCACTTTCTCACGAATCAACCCCCTCCAAAGCCAAACCACCGCGACGCAACTAATCCGTTACGTTTGTCCTGCAATTCGCTTCCAAACGGGGGTAGCACTGGGTCTACCGTCCGCCGCGAGGACGGCTACAGAGGCACTGGAACTGGGCCACCGCATCCTCGTGGTCGGTCCCGCGCAGAAGCTGCAGGAAATCTCCGCCTACCTCAGCGACTCCTCCAAGGGACTCACCGACATCAACCCAGTGGCTTTGGGTCTAGGGCTGTCCACAGGCATCTTCGTCGGCCATGTTGCCGTTCCGCTGCACGGCGGCGGTTCCTTCAACCTGGGCGCGGCCGCGGGCGTCCTCTTGGTCGCGCTCGTGATGGGAGGGATGGGTCGCATCGGTTCGATGATCACGGCGCTTCCTCATTCCGCCAACGCAGTGTTGGCGGAGCTCGGCCTCCTGCTTTTCCTGGCCCAGGCCGGCACCAACGCGGGCAGCCAAATTACTGCAGCCTTCACGGGAGGTCAGTGGTGGAAGATTGGCCTGCTGGGTATGTTCATTACACACGCGCTGGCCGTACTGGGCTAGGTTCACTCCCGACGGCAAGACCCCGACTTTGACACGTTACGGGCATACGCGGCGCGCTGCGGCACCAAACGTGTCAAAGTCGGGGCTGAGTTGTGGTGGTAGCGCAAGTCCTTTACTGGTCCTTGCGCTGAGCTCTTTAGGTCGGTGGGACGTTTCCTCCCATAGTGACCTTCTGCGCGACCTCGTCCCAGGTGAACGAGGCGTAGGTTTCCGCTCGGTTAATGCCGCCGCCACCGGGGGAAGTGGAGTAGTAATAGGTGACGTCGATTCGGGTATCGCTAGTGCGCGTGACGCTCGGTTTGAACGCGTACGCGTCCAACGTGCCGGTACCTAAGTACTCGCCCTTGTGGAACAGCATTATCTGATACGGCGAGGTCGAGGTGCCGTGTTCGATGGTGACAACCGCCCACGACAGGGACGCACACGGGTCATATCCGCTCAAGTCAGCCCACTCCGCGGTCCAATCCCACTTGGCCGGGGTAAGCCGATGCAGATTATTGCGTACGGCCTGGTCAGCGGTTAACGTGCCGCAGCTCGCGCCACCGCTCTTGCTGCCGTCATGAACTGAGTCCTTCTTCGTACTCGACGGACGGCTGGTGGTCGAGGTGGCGGTAGCCGTGGTGGTGGGCGAAGCAGTGGTCGTTGAAGGCAACTCAGCAGTCGTCTCTTCCTGTTCCGTCTGCTCAGTCACTTGATCGACCTGCGTGTCCTCACTGGCTGCCGCGGTATCGTGCTCCTCCGGCGGCGTCCACGCCTCCGGCGCATCGTTCACACCACAGGCTGTCAGAAACAGGATGGGAACGACTACCCCGGTGAGGCATCGTACGCGTCGCTTCACAGGCCGATCCTCCTTCCCACGTACACCCGAAGATTCCACACGAACTGCAAAAGAATAAGGAAGAAGAGCGTGAACACCACAATAGCCACGGAACGAAGGCCATCATTCATCGCTGACTCAGCCTCTGCAAAGAGGTCCGAGCTCGACGATCCGCCACCGCCAAACAACAACGTCAGCAGGTTGAAGGTCCACACCAAGAAGATGATGCCCCATCCGATGAGCCACATCAACGATTCATTACGCGTGCGCCCGGGCGCGGCCGCGAGGGTGCGAAGATCAATCGAGATGCCTGTCGACGCCCCCGGCGCGTTGTTCGTCGGCTGCTGGTTGATTGCCGGGGTTGAGCTTTGCTGCGGACGAGAACTCGCAGCGCCAGTGTTCGTCGCGAACGCAGTCTGCGCCGGCTGCGGGGAGTTACCGCTGGCAAACTGACGGAATTCCCGGATGCCGATCTCGGAGCCGTTCGGATCGTCGAGCGCTTTGTCATAGCTCGCGCGGCGCGAATCATCAGCGAACAGCTCACGTGCCGTCCGCAGCTTGTCCAAGTTTGCTCGGTCATCAGGCTGAGTCGTGGCAAGACGCTGATCAATCTTGTTCACGATGTCGGCCGAGGACTCAGAACGGTCGATGCCGAGGTCCGAATAAATGTCGTAGCGGTTCATTCAGAAGTACCTTTCTTGATGGGTTAGGTTGTCTCTAGCAAGGAGAGGAATAATCGGCTGCCTGGGTGAGTTTGCGGGCAAATCCTTCCCCGCGGGCCTCCGCCGCACAAACGCCGGAAAGGTTTGTGCCGTATTCGATATAGACGGGATACACGTTCGCCCCCTCGGCCTTAGCTCGGAAGGCGCCGCACACCCCGGGGTACGTCGATGTCGACCCTGGATGCGCGTCAAGGCTGGCCTGGACGAGGTCTTGCGGATTATCACCGGGGTACACGAGCACCGAGTCCACGATGAGCACGTATTCGCCCGCACAACTCGGGACGGGCAGCCAGTCTCCAGAATGGTGGTCCTCGGTCTTCGAGTTATTGTCAGAGTCCGACGAATCCGCAGAATGATTGCTATCCTCCTGCGAACCTTCGTCTCCGCAAATCATTTGATACCCGCGAAGCTTGCCGATCAACTCCTGCGGCGCACCAGCATTGGCCAACTTGTCTTCGTCATAGCAATAGATTGTCAAGGGCCATCCTTGTTTGCCGTCATACCGATACCCGGACCAGCTGCCATCACTCCAGTGGGCCAAGGAAAAGACACCAGACTGGGATTTTCCAAGGAAGTGCCAGCGGCCATCGCAATAGAGGCTTACATACCGGTTGCCATCCTGCCCGGCTGAATTCGGATCGCAGTCTCCGAGTTGTGGGGATTCTGCGGTGACCTTTTCCTTTGTGGTCGGTACAGCCTCGTCGGAAGTCTCGGCTTCCTCAACTACCTTCTTGTCAGTGGTCGTAGGTGCGCTGCTCGAGGACGGCTGCGATGCTGCTGTCTCCGCCTCGTTCGCGATCGTGGCGACTCCCGCGGCATCCTCGTCCTTGGTGAGCGCCCAGACACCCGCACCGGCCGCGGCAAGCACAACGATGGCGGCAGCCAGTAGCGCAATGATTTTGCCGACGCCCGATTTGGCCTGGGCCGGCTCCGCACCTACCGCGGACGCTGAATAATCCGCGCCGCCCCACTGGTCGTCGTTGGATGGCGTCCCGCCTGGCCCTAGCATGTCTTCACCACCTCGATGACCTTCGAAGGAACCTTGTCCTCGCGCATTTTTTCTTCTTCGTAGCAATAATCAACAAAGAACCCGCTTTCGATGGCGCGTTCGTAGATTTCCCAACCTTCGCCGTTCCAGAAGTAGGGCAACGGTTCTATTTTTCCCTCAATTTCGACGTCGGAAACCATCCACTGGTCTTCGCAGAAGTGCACCTTGTCAATGTCCAAGAAGTCCCCGTGATTCTTTTCCAGCGCCTTTGGCTGGCAATGCGAGGGTGGTTGATTAGCTGCCCGACCGATGAATAAGGCACCCGCCACCAAAACGATGACTGCCAGCAGTGCACCACTGGCAATGGCCAGATGCTTGGGTTGCAGGACAAAGCTTGCTGACTGATTTCGGTGCGCATCGCCGGACACCGCTGCGTCTGGCTGACCCCACTGTCCCTCCGCCGGGGAACTATTTTCCGGGAACTCCGTGTCAGGCTGTCCCCATTGTTCTGAACCGTTCAATAGCCAATGTCCCCTCTCGTACCGTGTCTGCCCAGCAGAGCAGATAGTTTGCCAGCTTTGCGCCACGAACATTACCGCATTTTTCTATCTCCCCTCTACAGAACTGTACGAAAAAATTTAACTATGTTAGATTTGAATCTATACATGACACCATTTCGCTTATTTCCACGCATCTGATTAGCGTCCGGAACCGTCGGAGCGAACATCTGCGCAGGCTGGACGCACCACAAACGCCACCTGCTCCCCGACCTCGAAAAGTTGGCTGCAGCTTAGGATTAAGCTGACCACCCCCGAGCGACCCACCGTGCAACAATTTCGAAAGGACACTGATGGAAGATTCCACCAGCCTTCGCCCCACCCGTGCGCTCAACGCCGCTGAACTCGCGGGAACACACAACCGCGTGAGCATCTCGCCTGACATTGTTCGCACGCTCGCCCACGAACTCGGCTACTCAAAGCATCCTGCGTTCGTCGACGGGCAGAGGAACACTCTGCCGCACCTGTACGACCTTTCGGACGTTTTGGAATTGATGCTGCGCGCCAAACTCCCCGAGCTGTGTGCGATCCCGTCCCCCGACCAGCAGTTGGAATCGCAGATCGCCGACAATCTGTTGCAGCGCATCTTCGCTCATGATTTCACAACGCGTTCGGAAGTCCACGATCTCTTGCCGTCAGAGACAGTAGTCCTGTTCAAAATGGGGCCTCCCCGCCTGTGGGGCTATGCGGTCCGTCAGCGCTTGGCCGCAGACGCCGAACAGGCCATTCCTGCCTCCTACCACCAGGACCCGACGGGACCGCACACGGATCCGCAGGAAGCGTGGCTCGGGGCCCACGTCACGGACGCGTCCGACCTCACGTCGCTCGACACCAAGGTCAGCGACGTGCCGGTGGACGAGGACCGATACCAACGTCTTCGGCTCGGCATGAGCCTTGTGGACGGCTATGACCAAGTGTGGAGCTCCGCACGTGGGCACTGGCGGGTCAGCACCGATACCCGCTACATCGTTCCGTCCCGCTATGGCTGGTGCCCTTATGTGTACCGAGTGGCCGACGACGGTTGGCGCCGCGACGAGTTCGACGGCAGCCGCGACAGGTACATGGCAACCCGCGGTTATTTCATCGACGTCAAGCGACAACGCCTCATGGAGCTCGGGGCGCCGAATCCGGACAATGCCTGGCGCCCGAAGGTTCGAGTCAGCGAACAACCACCAACTGACCGCGACCTCGAGGTAGCCAGTGTGTTGTCCGACTCGCTCATTGCTCTCGGCGCACCGCAACGCAACCCGGTCATCCGCCTGCGCCAGCGCGGACGCAATTTGTTCTAGGAGGGCGTCCTGCGGCACCACAACGTTGCAGACAAGCAAGATGCCGGGTTAAGTAGCAAAAAGTGTGTCTGCTTTTGACGGTTGTTGCTGGTTAGGCTCTCAAAATCGGCTTGGAATAGCTTTCAAGGTGTTATTCCAAGCCGATTCTGCTTCAATATCGGGATCTGACACGAACGTGTGGTACAGGTGTGCTGTTTGCTTAGTCAGTGACCACAAACAGACCCCGGTGCCCTGGTTGTGCAGGGCCAATGAAGAAAAACGGCACAACGACCGCCGGTACAACACGATGGCGATGCACCAACCCCAACTGCCGACAATCCCACACCCGAAAACGCACCGATATCCACCAAGCCACTGCCTTCAACGACTTCTACAGCTACGTCACCGGCCACCAAACGCTCGCTGACATCGCTGCACGCCGTGGAGTCAGTAGATGGACCTTAGACCGCAGGTTCAGAACCTTTTGGTACATCGATGTGCCCAATACCCCAGACCCGCATCGCATTTACGATCAAGTTTTTATCGACGGCACCTACACTTCCGCCGGATGCCTTCTGATAGCTTCTACACGCAGCCACGTCCTGTGCTGGCATTGGGCCACAAGCGAATCAACCTACGCATACACCCAATTACTCAAGCACTTAGCGCCACCGTTATGCGTTGTTCTAGACGGCGGTCAAGGAGCCTACAGTGCGATCAAATCATGCTGGCCCACCACTCGAATTCAACGCTGCCTTGTCCATGCTCAACGTGTTGTCCGCCGGTACACCACCAGCCGACCACGCACCCCAGCCGGGCACACCATCTACGCCCTAGCGTTAAAACTGACTCAGATAACCAACACCGAACAAGCCGCTGAATGGGTGATCAACCTGCATGAATTCGGCGAAGTCTACAAATCGTTCCTCAACGAAAAGACACCCCTACCGAAAGAACGACGCACGGCTACCCGAACCTGGGAATACACCCACGTCAGAGTCCGCAAGGCCTACAACTCACTACTTCATCTCAGCAAACAAGGATACCTATTTACCTACCTCGAACCCTCATCAGAATCGACAGATACTTCGTGGGCATCAACCACAAATAGCCTGGAAGGCGGCATCAACTCCCAACTGAAGCTCTTAGCAAGAATGCACCGAGGGCGAAGCGGAGAACGGCAACGCAAAATGCTGGAATGGTGGCTCAATGCTAAAACACAACTGCCTGACGACCCACTACAGATCGCCAGGCAGTGCAATTTTGGACTAGATCAACTCGCCAAAGTTACCGATCTAGAACCAGAAGACCTCAACGCCGCCGATAACGAAACCGGACGCCCAGCCCTCTATGACAAGGCTATCGGAGACGAATACCAACACAACATCGGCATCAGAAAAGGCCCCCTCCGATAAAAGAAGTGTGTCTACCGACGACACGCCGAGAGACACACTTTTTGCTACTTAACCCGCCTCGGTGCCCTTGGCGTCCTCGAGGGCTGTCATGTCCTCCTCGCTCATCATTCCACTCATCCCGCCATGGTCCATCTCACCCTTATCACCGGTGACCGGATCTTCTTCCCAGGTCTCGAGCATGGTATTCATCCGGTCGATCTCCGGGCCCTGGGCATCGATAACACCCTGGGCGAACTCGATGACCTCGGCCGGGATATCGTCCTTGGCCAGGAGGATTTCACTCATCTCCACGGCCTGTTGGTGATGCGGGATCATCATCTGCGCGAACATGATGTCCGCGTCATTGTGCTCGGCGGAGACCTCTCCGGCCGCCCCCGTCTCTGTCTCAGGATCCGTGGTGGCCCCGGTCGTTTCGGTGGTGTCGGGGGCGGACGTAGTGGCGATGGTCGTGGTGTCGGTGTTTTCTCCCTCAGTGTTATCTGCGCAGGCGGACAAAACCAGGGTGGAGGTCAAGGCGAGAGCGGCGATGGTGATGGTGCGCTTCATGGGGTTCCCTTTCGGAGGTTGTGTATGGGGGAGTCGATAAAGGATTGAAAGTCAGCGGACGGCGGTGGATGCCGGAGTAGGCGTGGTGTGTCCCTCCTCGGACTCGGCCGGAGCCAGGTGGGCCGGGTCCAGGTCGATCCGGCGTAGCAGCTGGGCGTTCAGGGCCACCACGATGGTCGAGGCAGACATCAAGATCGCGCCCATGGCCGGGGACAGCACGAACCCGATCGGGGCGAGCACGCCGGCGGCCAGCGGTACGGCGAGGATGTTGTAGCCAGAGGCCCAGATGAGGTTCTGGATCATCTTGCGGTAGCTGGCCTGCGAGAGTTCAATCATCGACAGCACTGCCCGCGGGTCATCACTGGCCAGGACTACTCCGGCGGATTCCATGGCCACATCCGTGCCGGCTCCGATGGCGATACCGACCTCCGCGCGGGTCAGAGCGGGGGCGTCGTTGACACCGTCGCCGACCATGGCCACGCTCAGGCCACGCTCCTGTAACTGGGTGACCTTGGTGTCCTTGTCCTGGGGCAGGACCTCGGCGAAGACCTCATCGATCCCCAGGTCCTTGCCAACCGCCTGGGCCACCTGCTGCGCGTCACCGGTGATCATCGCGACCTTCACCCCGCGGTCCTGCAGGGCTTTCACGGCGGCGCGGGATTCGGGGCGGATCTTGTCCTCGACGGCTACCGCACCGATGATCTGACCGCCGCGGACAATATGGAGCACACCGGCCCCGCGCCCGGTCCAGGCGCTGGTGGTGTCGGTGAGCTCGGCCGGGGTGGTGAGGTTGAGCTCGCGCAGCATGTTCGGCCCGCCCACGAGGATCTCAGCGCCATCGACAGTGGCCCGGACCCCCCGGCCGGAGGCGGCGCTGAAACCAGTTGCACGGATTTGCCGACGGGAGGCCTCGGGATGGGCGGCCGCGGCTGCCACGATGGCGCGGGCCACGGGGTGCTCGCTGTCGGCCTCCGCGGCGGCGGCCAGGGCCAGCAGCTCGCCCTCGGTGACGCCGACGGCGGCCGCGACACCGGTGACCGCGTGCACCCCCTCGGTCAGGGTGCCGGTTTTGTCGAAGAGCATCACGTCGATGGTGCGCATCCGCTCGAGCGCCATCCGGTCCTTGATGAGCACCCCGGATTTCGCGGCCCGCTCGGTGGAGATCGCAATGACCAGCGGAATCGCCAGGCCCAGGGCGTGCGGGCAGGCGATGACCAGTACCGTGACCGTGCGCGCCACGGCATCGTCCGGGCTGCCGATGATGGTCCACACCACCGCGGTGATCAGAGCGGAGATCAGCGCGAACCAGAACAACAACGCCGCCGCCCGATCCGCCAGGGCCTGGGCCCGGGAGGAGGACTCCTGGGCGTCGGCAACCAAGCGTTGGATCCCGGCCAGGGCGGTGTCCCCGCCGGTAGCCTCCACCCGGATGCGGACGGTGTTGTCGGTGGCCACAGTACCGGCGACCACCTTGTCACCGGTGTCGCGGAAGACGGGACGGGATTCGCCGGTGATCATCGCCTCATCGAATTCGGCGGCTCCGTCGAGGATAGTTCCGTCGGCCGGCACCCGGGCACCGGCCCTCACCAGCACGACGTCGTCGACGACCAGCTCGGAGATGGCCACGGTGCGGGTGGTCCCGTCGATGACTTTCTCGGCCTCATCCGGCAGCAGGGCAGCAAGCGCGTCAAGCGCGGAGGACGCGGCCCCGAGGGCACGCATCTCCAGCCAATGGCCCAGCAGCATGATGGTCACCAGCAGGGCCAGCTCCCACCAGAAGTCCAGGTCAAAACCGCCCAGCCCCAGAGTGGTGACCCAGGAGGCGACAAACGCCACGGTGATGGCCATGGCGATCAGGAGCATCATCCCGGGCTGGCGGGATTTCAGTTCGTTCCATCCGCCCTTGAGGAAAGGCGTTCCGCCGTAGACGAAGATGATCGTGCCCAGC
Source organism: Corynebacterium incognita (assembly GCF_014217255.1). Classification (NCBI taxonomy): domain Bacteria; kingdom Bacillati; phylum Actinomycetota; class Actinomycetes; order Mycobacteriales; family Corynebacteriaceae; genus Corynebacterium; species Corynebacterium incognitum. Next base: position 1,843,957 of record NZ_CP059404.1, on the reverse strand, counting down.
ACCGGGGGGATCCAGGTGGATCCGGGGAATGCCGGGAGGTGGTAGCCGAGCAGCTGGGCGACCATGGGGCTGAAAATAACGACGGGAATGGACAGAATCAGCGACCACCAGAAGCGTTCCCGAAACATTGCGGTGCTGTGTCCGGCGTGTTCGCCGTGACTATGAACGTGGTGGTCTTCGTCCATGGCGGAGTGCGGGTGATCGTGGGGCATCGCCTGGCCGTGGGTGTCGGCATCTGCGTGGTGTTCGTGGCTGGCATGATCCGGGTGGTGGGTGTGGTCTGTTTCCGGAGCGGGGTGATCACCATGGTGATCGCCGGAATGGTGGGGAGTGCTCATGAGGTTCCTTCCGCTCAACCCGGTCGGGGTCGAGATGATGGGTAAAACTGATCAGGATAAGACGGTGTAGCCGGCCTCTTCGATGGCCCGGCGAACCATCTCCGGAGGTACGACACCGGTCACCGTGACGGTGGAAACACCACCAGCAACGAGATCAATCTGGACGTCGTCGACCTGGGGGAGGGCCTGAAGGGCCTGGGTCACGCCTTTCGCGCAGTGCCCGCAGGTCAGGCCGGTGACCTGGTAGCTGGGGGAGGACCCTCCTGCTGACGAGTCGCTGGCGGCAGGGATGGGGGCGGTGTCGACATGTGAGGCAGGTCCGCAACAGCTGCAGCCGTGGGAGGCCATTGGCAAGAAGCGGGGCGAGGAGGTGGTCATGGGAAAGCTCCTATGGGTCGGTGGGATGCGGTAACGCTCGCTAGCATATACCCCCCGGGGGTATATTTTCAATGGGTGAAGGACACGGCCCTCACGCGGGGCAGGGTGTGGTCACCGAGCAGCCTCCTCGCTGTCGGGAGGGGACAGCGGGAGGCGGAGGGCAAACACCGCTCCGCGACCGGATCCGGGGGAGGTGGCGGTGAGAGTGCCGCCGTGGGCCTCGATCAATGCCTTGGAGATGGTCAGACCGATACCGGCCCCGCCGTCGTCCCGGCTGCGGGCGACATCCCCCCGGTAGAAGCGTTCGAAGATGTGTCCGAGCTGGTCAGGTGGGATGCCCTCGCCGTCATCGGCGACGTGGATGAGCGCGGTGGACGCCCACTGTCGGTGGACGCTGATCCGGACCTGCCCGCCGGCCGGGGTGTGCCGTAGCGCGTTCGACAGGAGATTGCTCATCACCTGGCCGAAGCGTTGCCGGTCCACGAGCACCGGGGTGGTGTCCGTAATGGTCTCGACCTGTAAATTGACACCTTTGTCAGCATAAGCTTCCCTCGCGGCAGCAGCGGCGGTATGGAGCAGATCCCCGAGCCCTTCCTCCGCCAGGTCCAAATCGATCCGCTGTTCCTGGGCCCGGGAGACATCGTCAATGTCTTCCATCAACCGGGTCAGGCGGGTGAGTTGGTCAGCCATGATCGCGTGGGTGGCATTATCCCAGTCCACGACCCCGTCCTGGAGACCATCGAGGTAGACCGTGAGCACCGATAAGGGGGTGCCCATTTCGTGGGCCAGATCAGAGAGCATCTGGCGGCGGACCTGTTCGGTGTGTTCCAGCCGGTCGGCCATGGTGTTGAAAGCATGCGCCAGGGTGGTGACCTCGGGGCCTGCTTCTCCGGCGGGCACGCGGATATGGGAGTTGCCGGCCGTCAGGCTGGTAGCCGCGCGGGTGAGATCCTGCAAAGGGGTTCGCAGACGACGCGATAACCACAGGCTGGCCAGTAGGGCGCTGATCAAGGCGGTGGGCAGGGCGACGGCCAGGGTGATCAGGTTGGCGCCCCGGTAGGCCTGCTCGGCATGGAACAGCTCCAGCGAGGGGTCCTCCCGGCCGGTCATCAACATATGATCATGGAACAGGATCGGACCCACCATCGTGGCCACGGCCGCGGCCACCAGCAGGCTAATCACCACCACCAACACCTGGGCGGCCAGGAAGCGGAAGGTCAGGCCGGGTCCGTGATTCATGGCTGCCCCACCCGGTAGCCCACGCCACGCACGGTGTCGATAAACCCCCGGCCCCGGGTGTCGGTGCCGAGCTTGCGACGCAAGTTGCCGATGTAGACATCGACGATGCGTTCATCACCGACCCAGGTGGTGTCCCAGACCTCGGTGACCAGGTCGTGGCGGGTCAGCACCTGGCCGGGGCGCAGGGCCAGGGCAACCAGCAGCTCGAACTCCGTGCGGGTGAGCTCCACGGTCGTCTCCCCCACCCGCACCTGATGGGCAACGGGGTCAAGGATGAGGTCACCAACGATCAAGGGGGTAGTCACCTGCGGTGGGGTGGTGCTGGTGCGTGGGCGGCGCAGCACCGCATGCACCCGGGTCACCAGTTCCCGGATGCTAAAAGGTTTGGTGATGTAGTCATCCGCCCCCAAGGTCAAACCGCTGATCTTGTCGTCCTCGCTGCCACGCGCGGTGAGCATGAGGATGTAGCAGTCCGAGAAGGTGCGGATCCGTCGGCACACCTCCAGGCCGTCGAGTTCGGGCAGCCCCAGATCCAGCACCACAACATCGGGGGAAAAGCGACGGGCCTCGTCCACGGCCTGGGTGCCGGTGTGCGCCTGGCGGGTATCGAAGCCGGCTCGGATGAGGTAGGAGGCCACCATCTGAGCCAGGGGTTGTTCATCATCGACGACCAGCACCCGGCCCGGGGGCGTGGCGGTGGTCGGTGTTCGGTCAGCCATAGACCCCAGTATCGCTCCGGCCGGGAGGGAATACCACCCTCGCTCAGTGCCCGGCGCGGACATCTTCATCAAATCTTCAAACAACCCCCTTCGACCACCGTCACCCCTGTGCCCCACCCCGGGCCGGCGGCATCGCCTCCCCTGGCCGGTTCAGCAGGCGCCACCAGGGATTTCACTGCCTGCACCGAATACCCGGGGCGGGTAGAAGGGCATCGTCCACAGCTGTGGGGCGGTGTCCCGGTGGTGACCCAGCTCACCGAATTCACCCCCTTTTCGCCCTGTTATAAGGCTGTGAGCAGGGTTTTTAATTTCTAGTCCGTCAGGCACCCGTGCTAGATAAAGGTATGGCATCGACCTTCAGGCGGTGTCTTCTCACCGCCTTACCACGATCCAAGGAGATTGACGTGAAACGAGCAGCGATCGCAGCCGCCGCCCTTGCCCTCACCCTCACGGGGTGTTCGGCCACCGACCCGGAACCCACCGCCGACGGGACGGTGTCCCAGGATACATTCCTGACTACCCATGGCCTGGCCGCCATGGACGCGGTGGAGATCATTGATCACCTCGACCGGCAGAAGGTCACTGAGCGTCCCACGGATCTGATCGCCTCAGTGCGTAACAATGAACTGCTGCTCTCGAGCGATGACCAGGAAGTCGTGGTCGATCTTCCCGACAATCAGACGTATGTCTCGATCGCACCCTATCTCACCTCCACCCACGACTGCTTCTACCACAGCCTCACGACCTGCCAGGGGGAACTCGACAATGAGGATATCCAGGTCACGATCACCGATGAGGCGACCGGTGAGGTGCTGGTGGACGAGGAGACAACCACCTACGACAACGGGTTTATTGGCTTCTGGCTTCCCGATGATGCCACCGGCCTGATTGAGGTCAGCTACCAGGGGCGTACCGGCACCACGGAGTTTTCCACCACCGACGACGGTGCCACCTGTGTCACAGACCTGCGCCTGACGTGATGGCTCAGCAGGGCCCTCACCTGCGCCTGACGTGATGGCTCAGCAGGGCCCTCACCTGCGCCTGTCTCCCGTGCCACTGAAATCTAGCACCAAGGACGGTTAAATCATGACGAACGCGTTTTCCCGACGACAGTTTCTGCTCGGCGGGCTCTTCCTCGCCGGCACCGGGACCGTGGCCGCCTGCACCAGCGACCCTGGACCCGCTGCCTCGGCACCAGGTCCCTCCCTTCGCCCCACTCCCACCCCCACTGCGCTCGGTGAGCCGACGGTGCGCCGGACACTGACCGCCCGGCCCCTCTCTCTGGATATCGGCGGCATCGAAGCCAAGACGTGGGGATACGTCTCTGACACCGGGAATGCGGCCATTGAGGCCACCGCCGGCGACGTCCTCCAGGTCGATATCACCAATGAACTGCCTGAAAGCACCTCCATCCACTGGCATGGCATCGCACTCCACAACGCAGCCGACGGTGTGCCCGGCATGACCCAGGACCCCATTGAACCTGGCGAGTCTTTCTCCTATGTTTTTGAAGTCCCCCACGGTGGCACCTACTTCTACCATTCCCACACCGGCCTGCAGCTTGATCGCGGCCTCCACGCCCCTCTGATCGTCCGCGACCCGGACGACGCAGAGGATCAGGACGTCGAGTGGACCATCGTGCTCGACGACTGGGTCGATGGTATTCAGGGCACTCCCGACGATGAGCTCGACAAGCTCACCGGAATGGGTTCGGGCGACCATAACGGGAGGATGGGAATGGGAGGTCACGGCCAGATGATGCACGGCACCCCGGACCGGGTACTGGGCGGGGATGCCGGCGATGTGATGTATCCGCACTACCTCATCAACGGACGTATCCCCCGTGCTCACCGGACCTTCGAGGCTCGCCCGGGCGACAAGGCCCGCCTGCGGTTTATCAACTCCGGCGGTGACACCATCTTCAAGGTGGCCCTCGGTGGTCACCGCATGACCGTCACCCACACCGACGGCTTCCCTGTCCAGCCCTGGGAGACCGAATCGATCTACCTGTCGATGGGAGAGCGTGTCGACGTCGAGGTCATCCTCGGCGACGGCGTCTTCCCGCTCACGGCTTTGGCGGTGGGTAAGGACGACCGCGCCTTCGCCGTCATCCGTACTGCCGGCGGCCAGGCCCCCCACCCCGATGTCGACTTCCCCGAGTTGTCGTCCACCGGACTGCTTCTGTCCTCCCTGAAGCCAGCAGACCGTGCACTCCTACCCGAGGACACACCAGACCGAGAAGCCAGCATCGACCTGGACGGGCAGATGATGCCGTACGAATGGAGCATTCTCACCGACGGCCAATCCTCCTCCGCGACCGTGCAGGAGGGCCAGCGCCTGCGGATGGTCATGCGCAACAGGACCATGATGCCCCACCCCATGCACATCCACGGCCACACGTGGGCGCTGCCCGGCAGCGGCGGACTACGCAAGGACACCGTCCTCCTCCGCCACGGTGAAACCATGATCGCCGACCTGATCGCTGACAACCCCGGTGAGTGGGCATTTCACTGCCATAACGCCTATCACATGGAAACCGGGATGCTCAGCTCGCTTCGCTACGAGTAACCCCCACAGCAGGGTTGAATGCCGAGGTGGGCGGGGGTGTCCCCCGAGTAGTGAACACGGCGTTGGTGTCAGGGGTGAGCAATGTGTGCCAGGAGTCAACGGGATTGAAGTATGCGTCAGCGCGCACGGCAGCAAGTCCAATGATGCGGTCGTAACGCTTGTTAAAGCCGGTGGTTTCGGTATCAATGACCGCAAAGACCGGCTTGCCCGGTGTGCGCGGGACGTAGCGGTTGAGGAGGTTTTCTAAAAGCCCATAGCCCCAAGCCTAGAGGCCCGTACCGACATGCCCGCCTAAACGCTATCGAACACTGCAACCAACGTGGATTTCTGTGGATAACCACACTAGCCCTGTGCGGGTTGTCCACAAGGTTAGTGTGGTTGGCCTTTCGTAGCGGGAGTGGGTGTGGTTGCCTTAGTGCTATGAGCACTTCGCAGGACTATCCGAACTCCACCCCAACCCCCGCTACTACGACCACTGGGGAGGGTCAGCGGCGGGGCCGAGTTTGCGGGATATTTCCCAGCAGGAATTAAATACTGCTACCCAGTACATGATTGATGAGCATGGATATGCTGCGTACTAAGCAGAAGAACTGCGACTAGGAAAAATAAAAAGAACCGGAGTGGAAACTTCTGTGGTTTCCATCTCCGGATTTCGATGGTGTGATGTTCACGAAGGCAGCTCAGCATGGCTTTTCAAAGAGCATATCCCGTACTGCGGATATGGATTCTTCCCTAGTGCTTCCAACGACGAGAAGCACTAGGGGAGTTTCCTTTTATTGAGCGCCGTTTTCCTTCGGCCGGCCAGGGGGTTTCGTGGAAAGATTGAAGATGTTTCTTGAAAGCCCCGTGACGGACGAGGGGCTTTTATGAAACTTCCTGACCAGATGTATTAGGTCCGCGGCAACACCCCGGTTACACGCAGTTTCGCCTCGGGTTACACAACAGAAGTAAATTTTTGACGTGAGCAGGAGCGCTCCTGAGAACGGGAAGTCAGGAAATTCCGCTTCCGACTCTTCCTGCCTCTCGGCAAGCTCCACGCTCCACGGTGAACGTTCGACAAGTTCGTCAAAGGTGAGCACCTCCGGTGACTTATGGTTCGAGCGGAAACTTTCAACGCTACGGAACTTCGAGCCAATTCGGTTGCCTTCGGCGCGGCACAAATCGCACATGGGCCGATCATCAGAAACGAGCGTGGTTCAGCTGTTTTCGCAACTTTGCCGGAATCTGCGCCATCTCTGCTACTTTCACTGTCTCTTCAGCAGCGCACACAGCTGCACCGCTACCCGGAACTTGACTAGTTCAGCGATCGCTGTATAGTTCAGCGCATGCTGACTATTGCTTCGCGTCTCGACGTAATGAACCGCCTGGGTCGTGCACTGGCCGACCCCACTCGATCCCGGATCATCTTGACCCTGCTCGACCATCCCGCCTACCCGGCGGAACTATCCCGAGATCTGGACCTGACACGCCCGAACGTGTCCAACCACCTGACATGCTTGCGCGATTGTGGGATTGTCGTCTCCGAGCCAGAGGGGCGTCGGACACGATACGAGATCGCCGATCCGCACCTGGCACAGGCACTGACAGCACTGGTCGATGCCACCCTGGCAGTAGACGAAGACGCCCCGTGCATCGATCCCGTCTGCACGCTTCCCGGGTGCTACGCAGCTGGGGAGGACGCATGATCCTCACCTCGGTCTTGCAGGCGATAGGCCTGTTCGCAGCTACCAACATCGACGACATCATCGTGCTCTCCCTCTTCTTCGCGCGAGGGGCAGGCCAGCGCGGCACCACCGCCCGCATTCTGGCCGGCCAGTACCTCGGATTCGCGGGCATCCTCGTCGCCGCGATCCTTGTGACCACCGGCGCCGGAGCATTTCTGCCCCCGGCAGCCATTCCATACTTTGGTCTCATCCCTCTGGGCCTCGGCCTCTGGGCCGCATGGGAGGCCTGGCGCGGAGACGGTGACGACGATGACGAGGCCAAGGTTGCCGGCAAGAAGGTCGGCGTGGGGACGGTCGCAGGCGTCACCTTTGCCAACGGTGGCGACAATATCGGCGTCTACACCCCTGTATTCCTCAGCGTGGAGCCTCTCGCAGTAGTCGCCTACTGCGTTGTCTTCCTCGCGCTCGTTGCGGTCCTGGTGGCCCTGGCAAGGTTCGTCGCAACCCGCCCCCCGATCGCGGAAGTGCTCGAACGCTTTGAGCACATCCTCTTTCCCATCGTTCTCATCGGCCTCGGTATCGTGATCCTCGTCAGCGGCGGAGCCTTCGGGCTCTGACGTAGCGGCAGCGTTCCAAACGGCCCCGACCGGGCGTTATCGGTGGCTCCTATAACGCCTGGAAGGTCTTTTTGGAGCGCTGTCGGGGCGTGTGAATCTAATCACACAGAGTTTACAGAATCCCAGCAATTAAACTTTCGGCTACCCAATTTCACCCGCGGACGCAATGAGACTAGCACCGACGCTTTCCCCAACGCGCCACCGCTTGCGGCGTAGCCCGACCAAGGCCACCGGCTGGTTCTCAAACGAGGACGAAGCCCGTGGCCTAGAGCTCGTGGTCGAGAGCCGAAATTCGGCCTAAAACCGCGTTTAGCCAAAGAAAAATGACCCCTAGAATCCGCCCCTTCCAGCCGTTCTTTGAGGCTGGTGGCTAAGTCTAGAAGGTGCTGTTGCAAAGTTGGGCGGAGAGCCGAGACGACCCAGTTTCTCATTTCCTGATGGCCGCTGCGTGCCGGCGTTCTCAGGCCGTCTCGAAGACCCGGTTGACGATCACCGCGTCCGGATTGGGGGCCCATAAGCAAACATCGTGCCCTGACCTTTCCGCAATGAATGCATCGCTTCCATCCCTTTCAACGTCCGGTAGGCAGACGTCCGATTTTTGAACGCCCCCTTCGGTCCCAGGATTCGTTTCAACCGGCCATGATCTCCCTCGAGAACGTTGTTCAGGTATTTCACCTGACGGTGCTCCACCGTCTGAGGGCAGATTCCCTCCGCCTTCAGCTCGGATATTGCCTTGGCCAGAGCTGGTGCCTTGTCGGTGTTGATGACCCGCGGGGACCCGGCTGTCGTATTCGATCGCAGCGTCTTGGCCAGGAAACGCTTGGCCGCAGCCACATTCCGTTTTGGTGAGAGGTAGAAGTCTAAGGTCTGCCCACCGGCGGTAATAGCCCGGTAGAGATAGCACCACCTGCCGCCGACCCGGATATAGGTCTCATCCACCCGCCAGGACCGGGCCTGCCAGTCGTGTACCTGCCGGTACCAGCGAGTTTGCTTATCCAGCTCAGGGGCGTATTTCTGCACCCAGCGGTAGATCGTGGTGTGATCGACTGGCACACCCCGCTCGGTCATCATTTCTTCGAGGTCGCGGTAGCTCACGCCGTAGCGGCAGTACCACCGCATTGCCCACAGGATGATGTCACGGGGGAAATGCCGACCGGAGAAGATGCCCATGGCTCTGATTATTTCACGCCGGTCTTTCTACTGCCCCAACTTTGCAACAGCACCTTATAGGCTCAGTTTTGGTTGCGAGTGCTGTGGTGGCAACTGTCAGTCCAGAGGCCAAGAAGCTTTTGGCTCAAAATGCACCAAAGGTATTATCCTCAACCGCCAAAATGTTACTTCCAGGTAAGAAATAGTCCCTATTTATAGATAGCTCCTGGCGGTTAATCCTGTCATCCTGGCTCTCGTCGAGCTGCAACTCTCGCATAGCGTGGTTGCTAAGGAGGTGTGCCCAATTGGATTACAAGTACCTACACACTTGATCGGTGCTGCACGTTTCAGGGTCCGGGTGTGCGGCGTCCTGTCTGAGGTCCGCGATAGTGTCGCGCAGCACAGAGAGCTGCGCGATCTGCTGCTCGATCTCAGCGAGGCGCACGTCAAGCAGGTCGCGCACGTGCTCGCAGGGCGCCTGGCCGCCGTCGCGGATGTCGAGGATCTGGCGGATCTGGGCGAGGGTCAGCCCGGCGGCCTGGCCCCGGTGGATGAATCCGACCCGACCCACGGCATCCTCGGCGTAGTCCCGATAGCCGGAGGCCAATCGCTCGGCCGGAGGGAGCAGCCCCGACCCCTCGTAGAACCGCAGGGTCTTGGTCGTGGTTCCGGTTGCTTCCGCAAGCTGTCCGATCCTCATGTTCGCCGATTCCCCTTCCAATGGCCACCACACTTGACCTTCCATTGTACTGGAAGGTTCACAATGGTTCCATAGGAACTTTTGAACCACAGGGAAGAGACATCTGGAATGACAAACGAAAAGTTCGATCTGGCGATTATTGGTTCCGGCGGCGGAGCGTTTGCGGCCGCGATCCGGGCCACCGGGCTGGGCAAGCGCGTCGTGATGGTGGAGCGCGGCACCGTGGGCGGGACATGCGTGAACACGGGCTGCGTCCCGTCGAAGGCGCTCCTGGCTGCCGCGGAGGCCCGCCACGTGGCGTTGGATTCGTCCCGCTTCCCTGGGGTGGCGGCCTCGGCGGGCCCGGTGGACATGCCGGCCCTGATTCAGGGCAAGGCCGCGCTGGTTGAAAGCATGCGCACGGAGAAGTACGTCGATCTGGCCGCGGACTACGGGTGGACGATGATCTCGGGGGACGCGTCGTTCACCGGAACCCAGGACGCACCGCTGCTCCGGGTGATCTCCCCGGATGGTGCAGTGAGAACGATCGAGGCCGGGCACTACCTCGTGGCCACTGGCTCCGCACCCTACGTGCCCCCCGTTCCCGGACTGGCCGAGGCCGGGTACCTGACCTCGACGACGGCGATGGAACTGGACGAGGTGCCCGAATCAATGCTGATCCTGGGCGGAGGCTATGTTGCCCTGGAGATGGCACAGCTTTTCTCCCGGCTGGGCTCCCGGGTGACCATGCTGGTCCGTTCCCGGTTGGCCTCGCAGGAGGAACCGGAGGCATCCAAGGCGTTGGCGGGGGTGTTCGCCGACGCGGGGATCCGGGTGGTCCGGCGGGCCATGGCCGACTCCGTGGCCTCCGGCCCGGACGGGGTCTCGGTGACGGCAAACGTGGCCGGGGACGAGGAGGTGTTCCGCGCTTCCCACATCCTCGTGGCACTGGGCCGCCGCCCGGTGACCGAGGGACTGGACCTTGACGCCGTCGGGGTGAAGACCGGCGCATCCGGCGAGATCGTGGTCGATTCCCGCCTGGCCACGTCCAACCCGCGGGTTTGGGCCGCCGGGGACGCGACCGGCCATCGGGAGTTCGTTTACGTCGCAGCGGCCCACGGCGCCCTGGCCGTGGACAATGCGTTCACCGATGCCCTGGCCGAGGTCGACTACCGGCACCTGCCCCGTGTCACCTTCACCAGTCCCGCCATCGGGGCGGTCGGGATGACGGAAAAGGAAGCTGTCGCCGCCGGGATCAGCTGCGAGTGCCGGGTCCTCCCCCTGGAGTACGTGCCGCGAGCCGTGGTCAACCGCGACACCCGCGGCTTCATCAAGGTTGTCGCGGACCGCGACACCGGACGGATCCTGGGCCTCTCCGCGGTGGCCAAGGACGCCGGGGAGATCGCCGCCGCCGGCGTCTACATCCTCGAAGCGGGCATGACCACCGCGCAGGTCGCCGCCGCCTGGAGCCCCTACCTGACGATGGCCGAGGGCATCAGGATCGCCGCCAAGGCCTTCAACACCGACGTCTCCAAGCTCTCCTGCTGCGCCTGAGCTGCAGCCCCCACTACCGAAGCAAAGGAATGCGATGACCGCCACCGACCAGGCCCTCACCTATCTGTTGTCCCCCGCGCGCTCCGGAATAGACCCGGAATTGTTCGTGCCGCTGCTGCGGCTCCTGGCCGAGGGCGAGCCCGTCACGGTCGCCGAACTGGCCACCGCCAGTGGCCGGAGCGAAGACACGGTCCGGCAGGGACTGGCCGCCGTCCCGGACACCGAGTACGACGACGAGGGCCGCATCATCGGCCTGGCCCTGACGATGCGGCCCACCCCGCATCGCTTCACCCTGGCCGGGGAACAGCTCTACACCTGGTGCGCCCTGGACACCCTCTTCTTCCCGGCCCTGATCGGGAAGGCCGCAACCATTGAGTCGACCTCCCCGGGTAGCGGGACCCTCATCCGGGTGATGACGGGCGCGGACGGCACGGTGACCTCCGTGCAGCCGGCCACCGCCGTCGTGTCCATCATCAGCCACCCGGGCACGGGGCCGGTGCGGTCATCGTTCTGCAACCAGGTCCACTACTTCGCCTCCCGCGAGGACGCCCAGCCGTGGTTGGATTCCCATCCCGACGGCGAAGTCCTGGACATCGAGGCGGCACACCGGGCCGGTGCCGCCATGGCCTCCGCCCTCCTCGCCGCGGCCGCCACGCGGGCCCCCGCGGCGCAGGACTCCTGCTGCTGAGCTTTAAAAGGACATGACATGACCCAGCACCCAGAACAGCCAGACACCGGCCATCAACCCGTCCGGCAGACCGGTCGCCCCGGGCGATACCACACACTGGTCGCAGGAATCGGCATAGCAGCGGCCATGATCCTGTGCTGCGCAGGACCCATCCTCATCGCCGCCGGAGCCCTCGGCGCGATCGCCGGATTCTTCTCAAATCCCCTCGTGTTACTCGCGGCCGCCACGGTGCTCCTGGCCGGGATCATCGCCGTCACCAGGCAGCGAAAACGCCGCAGGACCGACGACTGCTGCCCTCCCGCATCCCCCGAGCACCACCGCACCGACCACGGCACCGCCTGAGTCCCCATCCCCATTCCTGGAAGGAACCACCAGACACCATGACATACCCGAGATCCCGCCGTTCTCTGTCCGTTCCCCGGCCCAGGCACCTCGCCTCCGCCCTGTTTCTGGCAGCGGTCATGGCACTGACAACTGCCTGCGCCAGCTCACCGAGCGGCCCGTCGGCCGCGCCAGGCGGTTCGTCGCCCGACGCGGCCGGTGCCGTTGCTGTTACGGTCTCCGACATTGACGGCACTACCCGGACCATCCCGGACGGTAAGCCCGCAGCACTGTTCTTCTTCTCTGCCGGATGCGGTGAGTGTGTGGAAGGGGCCGATTCCCTGAACAAGGCCTCCACGGCCCTGGGAAGCTCGGCCGACTACCTCCTGGTGGACGTGGACCCCAGAGAACCGAAGGAGACCATCAACGGATTCCGCGATTACATCAAGGCCCCTGAGCTCCCTGCCGTCATCGACACCGAGGCCACACTGACCACCCGGTACAAGGTCACCTCCATAAGCACCCTGGTGGTGGTCGACGCGAAGGGCGACGTTACCTTCCGGGCCACCGACCCGTCTGCGGAAAAGATCCAAGAAGAACTCACCAAGGCCGGTGCCCAATGACAGCCCTGCTTGCCCTGGCCTTCGCCGCTGGAATGATTGCCCCGGTCAATCCCTGCGGTTTCGCCCTCCTGCCCGCCTGGATAGCCCAGACCATCGGGGACGCCCGGACGCGCCCGCTCGCGCTGCGTCTGGCCCACGGGCTCCGGGCCGGGCTCGCGCTCAGCCTCGGCTTCGCCGGGACCCTGGCAGCCTTCGGGCTGATCGTCAGCGCGGGCGCCAGGACCCTGATCAGCGCAGCGCCCTGGCTGGGAATGGCCACCGGGGTGATCCTTCTCCTGCTGGGCCTGGCCATGCTCACCGGACTCACACCACGGCTCCGTCTGCCGGCCTGGGCCACGAAACCCCGCACACAAGAAGCCGCAGGGGCAGGTCACAAAACCGGGCGCATGGTGGCCTTCGGGATCGGATACGCCGCAGCATCCCTCGGCTGCACCCTCGGGGTGCTCCTGGCCGTGATCGCCCAAGCCCAGGCCGTCGCCAGCTACGCCGGGCTGCTCGCGGTCTTCGCCGCCTACGCCGCAGGCTCGGCCACTGTCCTGATGCTCGTTTCGGCAGGCACGGCCATCGCCGGGGCCGCCCTCGGGCGAAGAATCACCGGCCTGGCCAAGCACAGCAACCGCATCGCCGCCTTCATCCTCACCATAACCGGCGCCTACCTCAGCTGGTATTGGTATCCCGCCGCCACCGGCGGAACCGCACAGGCCAACAGCCTCGCCGTATGGTCAGCCGCCGCCAGTGCCTGGATCAGCGACAACAGCACCCTGATCGCAGCCCTCGCCGCAGCCGTGGTGCTCGCATCGGCATTGGCCGCCCTCAACCGGCGCAGGAGACTGCGCATCAGACAGGGAACGCCGCCCACAGGCGAGGGCCCCGGGCAAAGCGGGGAACCCGACTGCTGCACACCAACTCCGGACAACAACTCGACCGAGGACCGGCCAGGCACGATCCCGTAGCTGGCCGAGGACTCCCAAAAAGCAAGGGGGAGAGGGAACCTTGCCCATCTTCTGGCAAACGAGGCGCCCGCCTATCAGGACAGGTTGGTACAGCGGCATCAGGCCGGAAGTCAATTCGTGCAGAGGACTTCGGGCAATCCGTCAGGAGCCCTCTGTACCGCCCCCGCAATGACGGGAACGTCAGTGTGGTGGACTTCGGAAAGCCACAGTGACACCCACTAGTTGTACTCGACCGTGACGTTGGTGGCACTTTCGGTCTTGTGAAATAGCTAGGCCTCCTGGCTTAGTGGAGCTGTCTAGTTCTTCACTGCCAGGAGGCCTCTATGCCCAACGGTAACGCCCGCTTGACCACGCATGCGAGAGCGTTGCTGGTGGCCAGGCAAGCTCATCCATATCGATGTGAAGAAACTCAGCCGCATCCCCGACAGCGGCGGTTGGCGAGTCCACGACCGATCCGCGACCGGAAGACCCGATCGGGTTCGACCACGTCCATGGCGCTGTCGATGACCACACCCGACTCACTTATATGGCCCACTAGCGGTCGCGGAGCGTCCTGAAAACCTAAAGTTTTATGAGACACCCGGCAGGAACTGGAATGTGAGACCTTTTCATGGGGCAATTGGCCTCCTCCCCGTCTCACTAAAGCTTCTCGCCCTAAGTTGTCGCAGGGTGGTGCTCGGTAGGGGTTTGTGAGGCATAATTGAGACATGAGGCTTTTGGGGTACACCCATCTGTACGCGCTGACCTGCGGCGTTGTGGGTTGTGCCGAGCGTGCTGCCGGAGTCCCTTTCAGTGTCCCTGGGGTAGGAGCGGCCGCATGAAGGTGCGCTCGTACCGCAGGACGCACTCGGACTCGTCTCGAATCCGGTCAGCGGCGATGAAGTCCGAGTGGGTGCCGAACAAGGTGCGGTACTGCTCGTAGGCAGCCAGGCTGGGGAAGCTGAACAGGGATTCCGCACGGTCACTCACACCTTCCGCGGGTAGGTAGTACCCGTGGTGGGTGCCGCCGTGTTCGTCGACATGCCGCATCCAAGCGCGGGCGAACTGTTCAAAGGCTGCGATCTGGTCGGGGTCGATGGTGTAGTGGACGACACAGGTGATCACATCCACAACGCTAGGCCCACAGGCGCTCATTGGGGAGCCTTTGTCTGTGCGCCTCGTGGTGCAGCACACCAATCTGCCTGGTTTACCTGCGGAAATGCGTCAGTTCGCCAAGTTGGCGCCGAGTTCAACGGTGAGAACTCCGACGGCGATGAGGAGGATGCCGAGGGCCATGGTTCGGGTGAGGGGTTCGTGGAAGATGACCCGGGCGAGGATCGCGGTGAGAGCTACGCCGGATGCTGCCCAGATGCCGTAGGCGACGCCAAGGGCCATGCCGTCGGCCAAGGCGAGACTTAAGGCGACGAACGCCACGAGATACCCCGCGATGACGCCGATGAACCATCTCTTCACCCGGCCACCGTCGGAGGCTCGTAGCGACATGGTCGCGACGACTTCGGACAAGATGGCGCCTGCGAGGAAGATCCATCTCATGAGTTGACTCCTGCTTCCTGGGCTGCGGTTTGCTGAGCTTTCTGGGAGCCGAGTTCGACGGTGAGGACACCGCTGATGATCGCAACCATTCCAAGACCCATCACAGCGGTCAGAGGTTCACCGAAAATCGCGGCGGATAGCACGGCGGCGAGCACGACCCCGCTGGCTCCCCAGATGCCATAGGCGACGCCGATCTGCATTCCTTCGCGCAGGCAGAAGGTGAGGAAGACGAAAGTGCCGATGTATCCGGCAGCAACCACGATGTACCAGGATGGGTGATTGAGCGCCGCCTTGAGAGACAGCGTCGCCGCCACTTCGGTAGTGATGGCGCCAGCGAGCAGGAACCACTGCTTCATGGGGTTGTTCCTTCGATCAGGGAGCGAATGCTGGAGACGACGGCTTCGAGATCCGCGCCGTGGAGGGTGGACACACCTGTGGCCTGGGCGCCCCAGAGTCCGTCGGCGGCGAGTCGGGCGGTGGTCAGCCTGGCTCGGGTGGCGGCGTCGAGATCGTCCGGGAGTTCGAGCCAGCGGCCCATCCGCGTAGTCCACGGTTCGGTGAGTTCGGGCCGATACGTCGCTTGGCCCCAGATGATGAACTCGGCGCGCTTGGCGGCCCCGTGGGCGGCGACGTGAACGTAGCTCAGGAGCCGCTCGGTGGCGTTGGCGTTCTCGAGGGGCTTGCCAAGGGTGGCAGTCATGTCGTTCTCGACGTTGGCCGCAGCGTGGTCGACGATCGCGGCGAGCAGTACGTCGCGGTTGCGGAAGTGATATAGCAATCCCGGTTTGGTGAGCCCGGCCTCGTGGGTCACTGCGTCAAGGGTAATGTCGCCACCCTCCGCTGCGTTCATGACGCGGAGGGCAGCTTCCAGGATCTCGGAGCGCTGACTGGTTCGCATATAGCTAACTTTACCATTTGGTAGGTGAAGCCTTCAACTGCGGGCGCTGGTAGGGGCACCTGGGGTACACCCCAAGCGAACAATTTGTGAATGACAAAACTTCCTGTTCGCTAGGGTTAGTTCCATGACTAACGGAACAGAACCGTCACTGCCTCTGGAGATCACTGAACAGTTGGGGGGCGATCTCAGGACAAAAGGTGGGCTATGCCCGGGTGAGTTCGAAAGATCAGAACCTTGATCGTCAGATTGAACAACTCAAAGCAGAGAAGGTCTTCACCTATTACACGGATAAGGCCAGTGGTGGATCGCGTGAGCGCCCTGGACTTGATGAAGCAATGCGATATGTCCGTGCAGGAGATCAGCTTGTCGTCACGTCGATGGATCGGTGCGCGCGTTCACTGACGGATCTGTACGCCATTGTTGACGAGCTAGTCAGCAAAGGAGTGTCGGTGAAGTTCCTCAAGGAGGGACAGACCTACTCAAAAGACTCCACCCCGATCGCCAAGCTGATGCTAGGGCTGTTGGGTTTTGTTCAGTTGGGTAAGGCCGTGAAAGAGCTGGATCAACACCGTGAAATAGTTGAAAAAATAACCCCGCAGGTTTCCCTGCGGGGTGTCGTTGTTAGAACGGTGCTTCGTCGTTGTCGGCGTCAGCGCCAGCCAGGGCGGCGTTCGCCGCCTCGCCTCCGCGACGGGCTGCTCGCGCAGCGGACTCTTTCTTGGAGTCGATCAGCTGCACGGTGTCGATACGGGCGACCAGCGGGTAGTGCTTCACACCGTCCTTGTCGGTGTAAACGTCGGTCTTCAGCGAGTAGCTCACCGCGATGCGGTCGCCGGAGCCGATGCAGCCAAACACACCGGAGTTCGCGGCATCCTGGACGTAGCCGGTCAGCTCCACGATCTCGGACTCGACCTTGCCGGTGGCCTTGTTCTTGAAGGTGTTGCGCGCGTAGACGCTGAGTTTCACCGTCGCGCCGCCGTTTGCGTGCTCGAACAGCTTCGGTGCGCGAGCTGCGTTGCCGACGATGGTGCCGTTGTTGAAGGGGTTGGACATGTTGGTTCTCCTTACCTGAGTGGGTGTGATTTGCCGTGCAATTTGGGCACTTAAGCAGCTGCTTTGCTGCTGCGGGGTGGTTGCGCTGTCGTTACAGCACTGCCCAAGGCAGCGGTGTGCCTGCCGCCTCTAGGTCGCGCAGTTCTTGTGCTGCGCCCGGATCGGCGTCCTCGCCGTCGATGCCGTCGGCGAGCTGGTAGAGCAGTTCCAGGTCGGTGTGGGTGATGTCGCGCATCACGTGCCTCCTTGTTCGGATTGATGGTCAATCCGTCTGTTGGAGACAGCTCTGCTGTCTAGGGGGTTCTCCCCCGCCCCGCTAGGTGTGCATCTCTGCAGGCCACGGCCCCGCGAGAAAAAGAAACCCCGTTGCATCGCTGCAACGGGGTGTGTGGTGCTACTCGGTGAACAAGATCGTGCGGGTCTTCTCGGCGCCCTCGCGGACGAGTTCAACCATCCGCTCGCCTTGGCCGATGTCTGTCAGCTTCGCGACCAACGACGGGAAGTTCTCGTCTGGCCCGATCTCGGTGGCTCGCTGCGCAGCCACGCCAGCTAGCCCCGGCTGGCCTGTGGCGTGCGCAAGCACGGCAACAGTGGTGGTGAGCTGCGCGCGCATCCCTGGCCAGCTGGTCGGGACAGCACGCATAACCTGCTCCGCGAACCGTAGGCCCGCCTGCGGGTCATCGAGCAGCGCCGCGAGCAGCGCGTCTCGCAAGCGCTTTGTAGTGAAGCATTTCAGCGCCGATCGAACAGCGCGCGTGCTCGGCTGGGTTATTCCTGCCGCCGCCTGCTCGTATTCACGCTGCAGCACGTCGGAGAACATGGGCGGGATATACGCCAGCGCGTCTTCGATGATGTCGGCGTGCTCGGCAGCGTCGATGCCGTGATCGGTGCTGTTCAACCGTGCCTCGATGTCGTCTTTGCTCGGCTCCGGCAGCTCGCCGGTGTGCTCTAGCATCTGCCGCAGCGCCGCCGATGCGGCGACCTCGCCGACAACGCCGTGGCGCGGCTCGTCGATGAGCGGATGCTGGTACACAGACCACCACGCAGCCCCGGTGACGATCTCAGGCACCTGCACCACCCCGAGCAGCGGCGGTAGGTGCACTGCCCCGCTGGTGAGGTACGTGGCCGTCTCGTCGAAGATCGGCTGTGCAATGTCGTCGCTGATCATGTACGCGATAACAGCGTCGAGTTCGAGGTGGTGGACCCACGCTGCGAACCGCTCGCGGCTCTCGGTGAGCTTTGCAACAGCTTCGTCCAGGTCGAACCGCGCGACCGGGCCGAGGCGGACGGTGTCGACGCCCTCGTCGTCGACGAAGAACGCGAGGATCAACGAGTTGTTCGGGTAGAACCCGAGGATGCCGGGGAGGTTCGCGAGGATCTCGCCGTGGGATGCAAGCGTGTGGGAATGAGTGGACATGGCAGTGCTCCTTTGCACGAATACGGGGTGTACGTGGGCAATCCCGTAGTCAGTCCGGCTCTGCCGGTCGCGCCCTGCCACGGCACCACCGCACCTGAAGCGTGCTGAGCGTCGCTAGCGCAGCCTGATGCTCGCTCGCTGGGTGTGAGCGCTAGCGACGCAGCATTGTTAGATCCCCGCGTCGCCGCTGGTTAAGCGTTACCTTTGGCGCGGTTGTGAGACTTGCACAGCAGTTCGCAGTTGCTTTCCTCGAACTGCCGACTCCCGTGGCGTTCCTTCGTTGCTGCCGTCCTAGCAATCACTAAGCAATGCACCGAAAACCTGCGCCGCGTCGTTGGAGCGTCGCAGTTCCGTTTGGTGCAGGATTTTGACCCTAGTGCACCAGCTAGTGCACCAAATGGCGATCCGATCACAAAATGAGGCCTATGCGACAAAAAGTGTGTCCGGGTTGGGGTTCTTTGCCCAGCTAGATAGGCAAAAATAGCGGTTTTATAGGACCCCAACCCCCTATAAACGCCTCAGAAGCGTTCAATCCCCACCCTTGTAGCCATCGCGTGGTAGTAAATGCGTTTGCCTTAAAGGATGAGCAAAAACCGACCTCGCTGCCCGGTTTGCCACGGACCAACAAAACGCAACGGAGCCACCTCAAAAGGCACCGTACGCTGGCGCTGCAAAGACAAAAGTTGCCGTGCCTCCACCACACAACGTTGCCCCGATAACCGGCTAAGTTCAGACTTCACCGCATTCATCGACTGCATCTGCAGCAAACAATCCATGCAAGAAGTAGCCGACGCGAAAGGCATCAGCAAACGAAGCCTTGAACGCAGATTCCGTACGTTCTGGTTCATCGACATCCCACATGAATGCGACAACTTCCGCATCTACGACCAAGTCTTTATCGACGGAACCTATACAGGCGCCGGCTGCCTGCTCATCGCTGCCACACGCGACTGTGTCCTCAACTGGGTGTGGGCACGAAACGAAACAACAGCAGACTATGAGCAACTCCTTAAGCCTCTACAGCCACCCCTGATGGTCGTACTCGATGGAGGGCACTTCATCCCAACCACCTACGAACACAACCTCGGCATCCAACAAGGATGGGCAGGCACCTAACCCCGACACGGGGTAACAACCCCGGACACACTTTTTGTCGCATAGGCCCAAAATGAAGAAGGCCCCTACCAGCGTTTCCACTGGTAGGGGCCTTATCTTAGTAGCGGGGGCTGGATTCGAACCAACGACCTCTGGGTTATGAGCCCAGCGAGCTACCGAGCTGCTCCACCCCGCGACGGATGAACTTGCATTCATCTGCGCGTCACCGGGAATTTAACTTCCCGTGTCAGCGACATTGGATTACTATACAGACGCCTTTGCGCTAACCCAAATCGCCTGCGCACGTGGAGAATCCGAGGTGCGCAGGCGACGATGTTTGAGGCTTTTTAGTTGCCCATCTTTTGGTATTCCTTAACTGCCTTATCAAGCTCGTCGAGGGCGCGGCCGTACTCCTCGTGTGAGCCGTCGCGGGCCTCCTCGATGCCCTTGAGGGCATCGTTGATGGCGTCGATAGCCTCCCCCTCCTTGCCGGAGCCGGAGGCCGGGGCGCTGCCGTCCTTGCCCTCGTCGGGCTTCTTGTCCTTGGAGTCGCCCTTGGTGTCGGACTTGTCGCTGGACTCCTCGGCGTCGTCAGGCGTAGAACCGTCGACTTCCTCGATGTCCTGGGCAGCCTTGGGATCAATGCCCACCTGGGACAGCGCCTCGGAGATGGTAGGCGCGTAGCCCACCGAGCCGCGGTAGGACACGAGCACGCGCAGAAGCTTCGGGAACGCCGATTCCTGGTTATTGCGTTGCGAGTAGATAGGCTCCACGTACAGCACGTTGCCGTCCTCCAGCGGGAGGGTGAGCAGGTTACCGTTGAACAGCTTGTTAGTGCCCTCCCACAGGCGACGGTCACGCGCCACCTGGTCCGAAGACATCATGACGTCCTGAGCCTGCTTCGGGCCCTGGGTCTGAGTGTTGGTGGGCAGCACCCGGACCGTGATGTCGCCGTAGTTGTCCGGATCGGAGCTCACCGACATGTGCGCGGAGAGGAACTGACGCTCCAGGCCGCGGTACGGGGTGGTGATCTGGAACGATGGCTTGCCGGTCTTCGGGTCGGCCGCCATCACGTAGTACGGCGGCTGGTCCAGGGACTGCTTGGAATCGTCTGCGGTCGGATCCTCCGGGACGGACCAGAAAGCGTCGTTGTTGAAGAAGACGTTCGGGTCAGACACGTGATAGCGCGCCAACAGCTTACGCTGGACCTTAAACAGATCCTGCGGGTAGCGCAGGTGCTCGCGGAGTTGGTCAGAGATCTCTGATTCCGGCTTCACGACGTCCGGGAACACGTCCTGCCAGGCCTTGAGAACCGGGTCACTCTTGTCGAACTCGTAGAGCTCCACCGAGCCATCGTAGGCGTCCACGGTGGCCTTAACTGAGTTACGGATATAGCCCACCTCATCGTTGATGAGGCGCTGGGTGGTGCCGTCTGGGTTCAGGGCGTCCTGGGTGGCATCGGTCAGCGAGGCGTTTTCGGCGTACGGCATCTTGCTCAAGGTGGTGTAGCCGTCGACAATCCACTTGATGCGCCCGTCAATGACGGCCGGGTAGGTGGTGGAGTCCGTGGTCAGCCACGGGGCCACCTGCTCCACGCGCTCGCGCGGGTCGCGGTCGTAGAGCACCTTGGAGTTCTCGCCCACACGGTCGGACAGCAGGAAGTTCATCTCCTGATACTTGAGTGCATAGGCGGTGCGATCAAACACGTTGCCGATGGTCACGCCACCCTTGCCGCTGTAGGTGGTGGTTTGGGTATCGGTGTCGTATTCCACCGGACCGATGCCGGTGTCGCCGACAATCGCGTAGTCGAGTCCATCCTTCGCCGAGGCGATGACCGGACCGTAGTACACGCGCGGCTCATCCACCTTGATGCCGAGTTCCTTGGCGTCCTTGTCCTCCTTGGCCTTGTTCTGCGACTGCAGATCGGAGACCGTGAAGACCGGGTAGCCACCGCGGGTGGAGCCGGCGTCACGGGCGACCTCATCCACCTTGTTGGCCTGCGCGGCCACGATGCCGTTGCCGTGAGTATAGACGGTGTGGCGGTTAATCCAGGAGCTCTGGTTGTCCTGCAGGGCGTTGGGGTCCAGCTCGCGGGCGGCCACCACGTAGTCGCGGACCTCACCGTCTACCTCGTAGCGGTCCACCGCGAGGTTGCTGGGGAAGCCGTAGAAGTTGCGCAGCTGCTGCATCTGGGTGAACGTGGGCGAGATAATTTCTGGGTCCAGCAGGCGAATGTTGGAGATTGTCGCCTCGTCGCTGGCGGCGGCCTTGGCGGCGTCTTTCTTTTCCCCGCCGGTGCCCCAGTTCTCCTCGTAGGTCACTTTGTCTTCACCCAGCCCGAATGCGTAGCGAGTGGCATCAATGTTGCGGGCGATGTACTCGGATTCCTTGGCCTGGCGGTTGGGCTGCACCGAGAACTGCTCGATGATGAGCGGCCACGCGTTACCAATGACCAGGGAGGAACCCACCATGAGTACGACGGCAATGCCCGGGATGCGCAGATCCTTGAGCACCACGGAGGCGAACAGCGCGGCGGCCACTACGACGCCGATGACCAGAAGGATAATCTTCGCGGGTAGGTATGCATTGATGTCAGTGAAGCTGGCGCCGGTGAAAATGTCGTGGCGGTTAAACAGCAGGCTATAGCGCTCAAACCAGTAACCGGCCACCTGCAGGAGCATCCAGATGCCAGCGGTCACGGCCAGCTGAATGCGGGCCGAGCGGCTGATGCCGCCCTCGACGCCCGCCACCTTGTTGCCGATGCGGATGCCACCCAGCACGTAGTGGCCGACGAGGGCGATGACGAACGCCAGCGCGGTGAGCAGTGTAAAGATGCTAATGACCAGCTGCCAGAACGGCAGGTCAAACGCGTAGAAGCCCAGGTCCTTGCCAAACTGTGCGTCGGTTTCCCCGAAGTCCTTGCCGTTGATAAACAACAGCACCGTACGCCAGGCGCTCTGCCCCATCATGCCGGCTACCACGCCCACCAGGATGGGGAGGTATTTCAGAACCGAGCCCACAGTGCGCTCGATGGCACGGCGGTAGTGGTACACCGGTGAATTAATATCGTCGAACTCTCGATCCCGCGGTCGCCCTTGCCACGTGGCGCGGCCCGCCAGCGCGGTGATCGCCGCGGCGATCAACCCGACCACGAAGAAGAGGATGAAGCGGGCGATGATCGTCGTGTTGAACACGCCGCGATAGTCCAGCGCACCGAACCACCTCCAATCGGTATAGACCCCCACCAGCAGGGGCCCCACGAAGAAGAGGATCGCGAGGATAGCTACCAGCCAGGTAAGTATCCGCGGTGGCTTTTTAATAGGTGCAGGTTGGGACAGGCCGGAAGCCAATTCCAGCTCCTTTACGTAGTGGATTGTGTACGGCGGTATAGGCTTTTAGCATAAAGCACCACGAGTCTATGACGAAAAAGGATTTGGGCACACAACTATGACCGAGTTAACACAGCAGGCGTTAAACAAGGCCATGATGGAGGCGGTGGAATTCATTCACGCCGAGGGCTGGGACGCCCCTCCCACCCTCTTCGCACTGGTGCCCACAGCGTTGCTCGCCAACGAAGTCGGCGCCGACTTCGACCCCGAATTTCACGACGCCGCGGGCGATGCCGCCCCACTCACCCTCGTGGTCCAAGACAACCTTCCGGACAACCTTCCTGCGGGCTCGGAGGAGCTCGCCGATTATGTGGCCCGCACCGTCTGGCCACGGGCGGTCGAAGGCGCCATCCTGGCCCAGGAGATCACCTTCAAGGATTCCGCGAGCGAGGATCCTTCCCCGCGCCCGGCGCGACTATTCTCCGGCGCGCTGCGCGAAGACGGCATCGAGCAGACCCTGCTGCAACTGCGCCCGACGGAGGACGAGCTCGCAGCCAAAGGGCCCTTCGCCGAAGACGACATCGAGCTGCGCGGTGGCCCGGAGGTCGCCCCGGGGCTTATCGCCGCGATCCGCTATGGCCTCGAGCAGGATCCGGAAGAGCTTTAAGTTAGACTTTAAGGGCTAGCAGCGGCGCTCAGTGGAGCGCTGCTCAAGGTAGCTATCAGTAAAGGAAGAGAGATCGTGCGCCGTCATATTCGTTTCCGCGCCCTGTGCGCCACCGCTGTGGTGACCGCCGTGGTCCCGCTGGCCGCGGCGTGCGACTCACTCCCGTCCAGCAACAAAGAAACCAGCGAGGTAAGCGCCCCCGCGTCCCCAGAGGCACCGTCGGACGCCCCGGCTAGCGCCACTCCTGAAGACCCCGAGGGCGCGACCGACGCCGAAACAAGCGCCGCAGAATCGGAGTCCGCCACGGAATCTGAATCGGCCTCCGCAGGGGCGTCGGAAAGCGAAAAAGGCCCGGTGACGGGCAAGAAGCTGTCCCCCGGCGTGAAAGATGCCTACGCGCAGTTTAAGTCGCTGGCCCCAGAGAAACTGTTTGCGCAGTTTGAGTCCTGCGATTCCATCGGCATCAAGAACAGCTATAACTGCTCCGGCAGCGAAGTGGGCCAGTTCCAGTTCTTCGAGTCCTCCGCGAAGGCCTCGCAGACCACCCAGCTGCTCACCGAGCTGCGCAGCTCCCACGTGGTGGAAGATACCGGCAGCCGCGTCGTGGGATGGTCCACGCTTGGTTCCACCGCTGTGGTGACCGTCGTGGATAACGACAAGGGCCAGGTCATGCAGCACATGATCTCCACCGACCAGGAGGACCCGGAGGACAAGATCGAGTCCCTCGGCCTGGCGCAACCCTCCGACAAAGAGCCGAAGCGCGACTAGTCACAGGTAGCCACGGGGCGCCCGGCGGCGAAGTCCTCCATGGCCTTGACGGCGTCGTCAAGCGTGGCGACCTTGGCGATGGTCATGTCACCGTAATCCCGGCTCGTGGCCTCCGCGCAGTTGCCGTCCGGGGCGAGGAATAACTCAGCGCCGGCGTCCTTAGCGGCACGCACCTTGTGCACGATGCCACCGATCTCGCCGACCTTGCCGTCCTCGTCGATGGTGCCGGTTCCTGCGACGAACTTCCCACCGGTGAGATCGCCTTCCTCGAGCTTGTCGACGACCGCGAGGGTGAACATCATGCCTGCCGAGGGGCCACCAATGTCCTGCAGGTTATAGGAGACCTTGATGTCGTCCTCCGGGGCCGAGGTCATGGAAATACCCAGCATGGGGATCTTCTTGTCACGCGGGTGCTCGCCCAGGATGACCTTTTCCTCACGTTTGTCCCCGGACCTGTTTTCGACCTCGAGCGTGACCTCGTCACCCGGCTTCTTGGAGCGGATAATGTTCTGCACCTGTTGGGGCTTGGTCACCTCTTGGCCGTCGATGGCCCGGATGACGTCCTCGAGGGCGACGGCATCCTTGGCCGCGCCGTCGTCAAGCACCTGCGCGACGACGACCTTGACGGGCTTGTCCAGGTAGTCCATCGCCGCGAGCGTGGCGGCGGACTCGGACTGCAGAAACAGCGCCGCGTTGGCCTCCTCCACCTCTTCCGGCGAGTGATTCGGCGGGATGACCTGCTCGATGGGGACCAGGGTGTCGTCGGTGAGCAACCACCGGGACAGCGCCTGGGACAGCGTCATGCGGGAACGCACAGACACGGTGGTCATGTTCAACTGCCCCGCGGGGTCGTCTACCTGCGGCGCCTGCACGTCCACGACCTGCTTGCCTTCCACCTCCGACAGCGTGTCGACGGTGGGGCCGGGCCCCTCGGCGGCATAGGGCACGGTGAGAGAAATATCGGTGCCCGGAATGCGATCGATGCTGATGAGCCCACCAAGGAGTACAACCGGAACCGCACCCAAGGTGAGGGTGGCCAAGCGACGGCTAGAGGCGGATTTCTTCATCTTTGAGAGACTACCGTGTTCGCTCTCAGCGTTGTAGTCAGGATGGAATTCCCGCAACCCGCGCCGGTAGATTGAAGAGTATGAGTAGCGGATTTGGATTTTCTTTCCCCCATAACAACAACGATGATGACGATAACGACAACAACCGCAACGACCCCAACAACCCGTTCGGGGCGTTTGGTTTTGGCGGGTCCGGCGGCTTAGGCGACATGCTTAACCAGTTCGGGCAGATGCTCTCGGGCATGGGTAGCTCCATGAATAGCCAGAGCGACGAGCCGGTTAATTACGAATTAGCAGAACGCATCGGCCGCCAACAGATCGGCAACGCAGGCAAGGTCAGCAGCGACGACGCCCGCGCCGTTGACGACGCGGTGCGCTTAGTCGAGATGTGGCTAGAAGATGCCACCGACCTCCCCGCCTCCAACTCGGTGGCGAAGGCAGTCTCCCCAGAGGAGTGGCTCACCACTACCCTGCCGATGTGGCGACGTTTAGTATCCCCAGTGGCCAAGCACATGAATGAGGCACAGCTGGCCTCCATGCCGGAGGAAGCCCGGGAGATGATGGGCCCCATGGTGTCCGCTATGGGCCAGATGCCGTCTATGAACTTCGGCATGCAGCTCGGCCATGCGCTGGGCGATTTAGCCAAGCAGTCCCTCAGCGGCACCGACTTTGGCCTGCCGGTGACCCCGGCGGGTACCACTGCCCTGCTGCCGGGCGCGATTAGCTCCATCTCCAAGGACGTTTCCGTGCCGCCGCAGGAGGTGCTGGTGTACATTGCCGCCCGCGAGGCCGCGCGCCAGCGTCTGTTTAAGCACGTGCCGTGGCTCGTGGAGCGTCTGGTGTCCTCGGTGGAGGAATATGCCTTGGGCCTGGAAATCGATACCTCCCACATTGAGGAAGCCACCCGCGACCTCAACCTGGAATCCGGCGATCCGGCGGCGATGCAGGACGCGATCTCCAAGCTGCAGGGCATGGACCTGTCCCCGCGCATTACCTCCCGCAACGCCGGCGCCGCCTCCCGCCTGGAGACCCTCCTCGCGCTGGTTGAGGGCTGGGTTGACGTGGTGGTAGCGGACGCGATGGGCGACCGCGTGCCGTCCACTGCCGCGCTCAACGAGGCGTGGCGTCGCCGCCGTGCCACCGGCGGCTCCGCGGAGAAGGCATTCTCCAACGTCGTGGGCATCGAGCTGGGTGCGCCTAAGGTCAGCGAGGCCGCCGACCTGTGGCGCCGCTCCACCACCGCCGTGGGCATGGAGCGCCGCGACAAGGTCTGGGATCACCCGGACTTTCTGCCCACCGCGGAGCACCTGGACAACCCCGCGTCCTTCATTGACTCCCTGCTGGATGACGCCCCGTCGGATGACTTCGACCAGGAATTTGCGAAGCTCGAGGAGATGCTCCGCAACGACGACGGCAAAGGCAACGACACCGGAGACGGCTCCGCGGAGAAGGGCGATGACACCAAGTAGCCCGGCCGACCCCGTCTCACTCGCGTCCTAACCCTGCTCGCGCCGCGTGCCAAAGCTCAATCCCTCGAGGAATCCCTTGGCACGCTCGGCCTGCGGGGCGCGATCCGCCCACTCCCAGAACTGCTTCGAATGGCCGGAGACAAACGTGTGCACCAGCTCGTGGATAATGACCGAGTCCAGCACGTAGCCGGGGACCTCCTGCAGGCGATGGGTGATTCGAATATCGCCGGTGGATAGGGTGCACGAGCCCCAGCGGTGGTTCTGGTTGGTCACCCAACGAATCGATCCCAGCCGTGCTTTACCCTCCAAGTACTGCTTGTTGAGCTCTTCCGCGCGGGCGTTCAAGTCCTCGTCCGACAAGCGCGCCTTACTCATCCGCTTCGCGAGTTTCGCCCGCATATCGGCCACCGCATCCCGCTCCTGAATGTCATCAAAATACGCAGGGATGCGCACCACTAACACGCCGTCCTCGACGCGGGCGGCATAGGACTTAATGCGACGTTCAGAACGGATAACTTTTACTGGCATTGCGGACATATCTGCTGCGCTTTCCATCATTGTCATTGTTAAGTTCGGCATGCTTCGGCAGCGTACTTTAAGCTGTAGACATTAGAGCTTATACAGCTGGGCGGTGCCCTTCGGGGGAAGGCACCGCGGCGTCGCTAGTCCCGCACTGGGACGCTGGCGACCAGAACTAATTCGGGGAGGAAGAACCATGACTATTGTCCACGACGAGACAGCAACGTCTTCTGTCGCACCAGAAACTGCACTCGAGGAACGCGTGCAGTGGGCGCCGGGCATCGGAATCTACCGGCGCACCGCCACGTCGGTAAGCCTCGGCGCGGATACCACGCGGGCCGTCCTCATCGAATCCGCAGACGCCCACGCCTTGGTCCCAGCGCTGCGTAACTTCCACCGCCCCATGCCACGCAGCGCGGCAGTGCAGTCACTGTGCACGCCTGCACTCGGCGACGCCCAGCTGCGACCCGCACACGCCCGCAACCTCATCGCGGAGCTGCTCCACGCCGGGGCGCTGCGCTGCCTCCCACCACAACCGGACACCCCGCCGCCCCCGGAACTCCTTCTCCTTGGCAGCGGGACGCTAGCCAATACCGTGAACACTATGCTCAAGTCCGCAGGCATCACGCCCCTGCGCCCGGCCGCGGATGACTCCGTTCCGCACTTCCTCGCACAAGCCGAGGCCGCCACCCCCGTCATAGCGGTGGGAATGCTCGGCGATGCCGGACCGCTCTCGCGCTGGCTCCTGCCCCGCCACGGCACGAGTGTGAGTGTGGACATCGTGGATAACCAGGGGCGGATCGGACCGCTGCGGCGCGACGCTCACGGGCCCTGCTTGCTATGCGTGGCGTTGCACCACGTGGACGCGGAGCCGCGTTGGCACGCAGTGATGCGGCAAACCTCAACGCTCAGCAACCCCGACGCCGAGATCCCCCACCACGATCCCGCAGTCTTGGCCATGACCGCTGCCCAGGCGGTGGCGTGTGCCCGCGAGCTCGTGGGGCTACCCCGGCCTTACACAGGCCTGCAACGCGACGGCGCGACAGCCTCACTGGGTACGGCGCTTGCGGTAGGCACCATGCTGACCATCGATCCTTACGCCGAACACAGTGTGCGCCGAGACAGCGTGGGGCAACACCCGCGCTGCCCATGGTGCTTTGCCTCCCGCGGGCGCAAGAACTACCTCTCGAACGTCGCGTTGCAGGAGCGCGCACGCGGGGTGCGGAATGCCTCCTACCGGCTGGCGCAGACCATTAGCCAGCTCGACGGTGTGGAGACGCCAGATCCATGCTGAGCAGCCCGAGCCGCCTTAGCCGTTGACGATGTCGAGGACCGCCGGACCGTAATTGTCCAGCTTCATCCGTCCCACCCCGGGGACGTCGAGAAGCTCCGCCGCGTCCTTGGGCCGGCGTTCCGCGATGGCGACCAACACCGCGTCCGAGAACACCATATACGGCCGGATGTCCTGCTCCTTGGACACGCGGCGTCGCCACGCCCGCAGCGCCTGGAATAACTCTTCGTCCATGCCGCCGTCGCAGTCCTCGTGGCGGCCGAGAACCTTTTCCGTGGAATTGTGCAGCGGTGACGTACAGACACGGCACGTCTTAGGGCGCCGCGTGCGATCGGGCACGACTTCCACGCCCGCCCCGGCCGGCCCATCGGGAACCACGTTGTCCAGGAAGCGGGTGCGCTGCCGGTTCGGACGCGACCCCGGGGTCTTGGCCAAAGGCCAGCTGAGCTGCAGGTGTTCGCGGGCGCGCGTCACGCCCACGTAGAACAGGCGGCGCTCCTCTTCGATCTGCTCGTCGCCCGCCTTGATGGCGTGGGAGATGGGCAGCATCTTCTCGGTGAGACCCACCAAGAACACGGCGTCCCACTCCAGGCCCTTCGCGGCGTGCAGCGTGGCCAACGTGACGCCTTCCATGGTGGGCACTTGCTTGTTGTCTGCGCGCTGCCGCAGGTCCTCCAACACGCCGGGCAGATCGATACCGGGCTTGTTCTCCGCGATGAGCTTGATGACGTCCAGCAAAGCGTTCAACGCCTGCCAACGCTCGCGGGCCTGCGCGCCCTGTGGTTCGGAGGCCGACAGCCCCAACGGGGCGAAATACTCCCGGGCGATGGCCACGGGCTCCCCCTCGGCCCCGGCGCGCACCGCGGCCACCAGCTTGGCGATCCCCTCGCGGACGTCGGCACGCTCGAAGAAGCCCTCGCCACCGCGCACCTGGTACACCACCCCGGCGTCGGCAAGCGCCTGCTCGAAGACCTGGGATTGGACGTTGATGCGGTACAAGATCGCGATCTCGGACGCCGGGACGCCTTCCTGGATGAGATCCAGGACGCGGCCGGCCACGGCGCGGGCCTCGGCCTCCTCGTCCTCGAAGGACTTAAACACCGGCGCGGGGCCAGGCGGGCGCATGCCCTGCAGCTCCAGGCGAGTGCCCGCCGCACGACCTTGGGCCTGACCGATCACGTCGTTGGCCAACTGTGTCACCTGCGGCGTGGAACGGTAGTCGCGCTGCAGCTTGACGACGGTCGCGTGGCTAAAGCGCCGCGAGAAGTTCAGCAGGTAGGACGGCGACGCACCGGTGAAGGAATAGATGGTCTGGTTGGCATCGCCGACCACCGTGAGGTCATCGCGATCCCCCAGCCACGCCTCAAGGACGCGCTGTTGCAGCGGGGTGACGTCCTGGTACTCGTCCACGACGAAGCTGCGGTACTGGTTGCGGAACTGGCTGGCCACGTGCGGCGCGTTTTCCAACGCGGCAGCCACGTGGACGAGGAGATCGTCGAAGTCCAGGCCGATGACCGAAGAATTGTTCTTCATCTCCTCGTACAGGCGGTAAGCATCCGCCACCTGACCGGCGTCCACGGGAGGAGTGCGTTTGAGTTTGGTGGCGGCCTCCGGGTAAGAATCCGCGGTGAGCAATGAGGCCTTCGCCCACTCAATTTCCGAGGCCACGTCCCGAATATTGTCCTTGGTGGGATTGATCCCCGCCTGGTTGACCGCGCGGGAAACCAGCGGGAATTTGTTGGTGACCAACTGCCACTCCTGCTGGCCATATACCTGGGGCCAGAAGAACTTCAACTGCCGCAGCGCCGCGGCGTGGAACGTATGCGCCTGGACGCCGGGCATCCCCATCTGGCTGAGCCGGTCCCGCATCTCGCCAGCCGCCCGCGAGGTAAACGTCACCGCCAGGACTCGGTTGGGAACCACAAAGCCTTCGTTGATGAGGTGCGCGATGCGATAGGTGATGGTGCGGGTCTTACCCGTGCCCGCACCCGCCAGGATGCACACCGGCCCACGCGGGGCGGTGGCGGCAACGAGTTGGTCTTCGTCCAGAACGCTCAGATCGATGGTTTGTGACACGGCGCGGCTTAGTCTTCCTCCATCGCCGGCTCAGGCGAATCCTCGGTGATGTGCTTGATGTAGAGCAAGTGATCGCCCGGCTTGAGCGAGCTGGCCTCCGGCGTATCCACGCGGAAGAGCTCGCCGTTACGCAGGACAGCGAGGACGATGTCCTTGAGGTGGCGCGGATTGGAGCCCACCTCGAATTCCTTGATGGCGCGTTCGGCCACGGAGAAGCCCTCATTGGGCGACAGCAGATCCTCCATCATCTCCACCACGGTCGGAGTGACGGTGGCCAGGCCCAGGAGGCGGCCGGCGGTCTCGGCCGAGGTCACCACGGAGTCCGCGCCAGACTGCAAGAGCAGGTGGCGGTTCTCGGACTCACGCACGGAGGCCACGACCTTGGCCTTCGGCGCGAGCTCGCGCACGGACAGGGTGACCAGCACTGCGGTGTCATCGGTGGACGGGGTGACCACCACAGACGCGGCGCGGGCCACGCCGGCGATCTTCAGCACGTCCTGCTTGGCGCCGGAACCGTACACGGTGACCAGGCCTTTGTGCTCCGCATTGGCCAGGGCGGCGCGGTTGGTATCAATGACGGCGATCTGGGATGCCGGGACGCCGTCGGCCAGAAGCGCAGACACGGCGCCTGCGCCCTTGGTGCCATAGCCAATAACAACGGTGTGGTTGCGCACGGTTTTCCTCCAGTGCTGAATATGGAAAGTCTTGCGGGACTGTTCGGTCAGCACGCTCAGGGTGGTACCGACCAAGATAACCAGGAAGGCGAGGCGGGCCGGGGTCAACAGCACGACGTTGATGAACCGGGCCCACGGGGTCACCGGGGTGATGTCGCCGTAACCGGTGGTGGACAGTGTGACCGTGGCGTAGTACATCGAGTCCAAGAACGTCAGCGGTTCTGAGTACCCATCACGATCCAGGTACACCACGAGCGAAACGAAGATGATGAGTCCAAAGGCCCACACAATTCGGTTAAGAATGAGCCGCCACGGCGACGGCTCCTCCGACTTCGGCATGTTGATGACATCAATCAGCGCGTGGTCGGGCAACGAGGACAACTCCACGCTGGGCCGGAATGCGTCCTTGAGCTTGGCGCGCATCTTCTTTTTCGACACCGGTTCACCTCCTTCATTTTGTTGATCAAGGTCATTGACCAAAGTATTGCAACGTCGTCGGGAAATATTAGCGCTTCCTGCTCCGTTCCGCCGATTCCCGCACCGGCTGCTCCCCCGCCGCTGACACAGACGAGGTCAACAATTGGGCCAACGCGACCGATTCGCTGCTGCCACCGCTACTGTCCGACCCAGGGTCTGCGTCCAGGTACACCGTTTCACCACTAGCGACATAGTGGAAGGCCGCGCGCACCGGCTTACCGTCCTCGGCGATGCGGCGCCAGCCTTCCGCATACACGGCCAACTGCTGCTGCGCGGCAACAAATTCTTGTCCCCGTGGCCGGCGACCCGTCTTCCAGTCCACCACGAGCCAGTGGTCGCCGTTGTCAAAGACCGCGTCCATGCGTCCGCGCAGCACTACCCCAGCGAGGGCAAACTCAAATGCCTGCTCCACATAGGTAGGCGTCCGCTCGGCCCACTCGCTGGCAAGGAAAGCTTCCTGGAGGCGAACAAGCTCTTCCTCGGCAGCTTCGGGGTTTACACCGGTTGCCTCGTCGGCAGTGGCCGAATCTGGTGCAAAGAAGTCCCGCATACCCGGCAACTCGTCTTCACTCAACAGCGCCTGGGAGCCAAAGCGTTCTTCAAGCCACGCGTGGAAGGCCGTGCCGCGCTTGGCGTAGCGGCTGGGCTTGAACGGCACAGGGCGACGACGTCGCCGGGCAAATTCCCCTGCATCCTGGGTAAATGCCACCACATCGCTGGCGGTCATCTCGCGCGGCATGTCCACGTACACGACCGCAGCCTGTGAAGCACGTTGCTCCTCAATGAGCGCGGTAGCCTCAGCTTCCCAGAAGTCGAAGGTTTCGCCTGCCGACGCCGCCGGAAGCTCCGCCATTGCCGCCTTCACCAGCTCAGCACCGCGAACGGCCTCCGGGCGTGGATGGAGCGCTGGGAACAACGCTGTCCGTGGCTCGGATTCTTGGGCGGCGGCCTCAGTCTCCGTTCCCGACGCTGCCGAGTCTGCGCTGGATTCAGTGGCGGCATCGGTCGTACCATGCCACATCGTCACGTAGTCCGGCGCCGCCTGTGCCATCGCCGCAAGGTGCTTGTACGGTTCAGTCTTGTCGCTTTCCACGCTGGCGGTGACCACCAGCTCTTGCTCAGCGCGGGTCACACCGACATAAAACAGGCGCTCGGATTCCTGTGCTTCGAACTCCCGTTTCTCCGCCATATACTGCTTGACCAGTCCGCTAATGCGCTTCCGGGTTTCCGCCTCCTCCAAAACCATGAAGTCATCGTCAATGAGAAGCTGCGGGTTGGTCAGGAAGGTGGACACCCGGGGGGCGTATTCCGCCGCGGTCTGGTGCGGCATGACCACGGTGTGCCATTCTAGGCCCTTCGCACTGTGGATGGTGGAGATCTGCACGGCACCGGGCGTCGGTGGCACTTTCCCCTTATTCATCCCGCGGTCATAAATCTGCTGCAGCTCTAGGTAGGACAACAGCCCGTCCAAGGAGCCTGTCCCGTAGTCAGCCACGACGTCGAGGAAGCGGTTAAGGTGTGCAGTGCCGGCGGCGTCGCCGCGCGCCATCACCTCAGTGCGCACGCCGAACATCAGCTCGATGTCGGTGAAGATATCCACCAGCGACTTGTGCAGGCTGTACGAGCGCAGGTGGCGCAGCTTCGCAGCCAGCTCCTCCAGGCGCTGCAGCCCCTCGGGGCTATAGCGCGAACGCTCACCCAAGTCCGCAACGGCA
Organism: Corynebacterium incognita; assembly: GCF_014217255.1. Lineage (NCBI taxonomy): Bacteria > Bacillati > Actinomycetota > Actinomycetes > Mycobacteriales > Corynebacteriaceae > Corynebacterium > Corynebacterium incognitum. The sequence continues at coordinate 1,810,419 of NZ_CP059404.1, read as the reverse complement.
TCCGCGAGGCCGAAGACCATGTCCGGCTGTGACTCTCGCAACTTGTCCAGCTGCGCGCGCAGATGCGCTTGCGCGTCAAAATCACCGTGGGATGGTTCCTGGGACGCGTGGCGTGTTGGTGCGTCCGCTCCTTGTGTCCCATCGGCCGAACTCGGGGTTCCAGCGAGGTTGCGTACACGACGCAACAGGGCTTCCAAGTCCGCGACGGACAGCCCAACGATAGGCCCGGACAGAACCCGCAGCGCCGCCATCGTGTCTTGAGGGCGCACCAGCATCCGCGCCAGCGCCACGAGATCCTGAATTTCCGGCAGGTTCAACAGCCCGGCCAGGCTCGTGACTTCGAAGGGAACACCGCGCTCAGACAGGGCCTCTACGATGCCCGGGACGTGCTTGCTCTTGCGGCACAGCACCGCGGCCTTCAAGGCGTCCCCTTCCACCGCATAGCGCTGCGCCAGGAGGTCGCCTACATAGTCGAGCTCTTCCTCCGGAGTGGAAAAGTAGCCCAGCTTCACCGCGCCTTCGCCCGCGCCCTCCCGCGGCTGCAGCGCCTTCACGGGGCGGTCGTTACCGGTTCCCATCGCGGCGTCACCGACGATATTGGCCATGCGCAACACACCGGCGGGATTACGCCAGGAGGTGGTCAGTTCCTTCTTCACAGCGGACTGGCCGTTCGCCTGGGGAAAGTCATCCACGAAGGCACGCAGGTTTTCCGTGGTGGCCCCGCGCCAACCATAAATGGACTGCATCGGGTCGCCCACCGCGGTCACCGTGAGGTTCGCCGCCGCTCCTTCTGCCGTGTCCGCGGCTGTATGTTGCCCCTTGCCGTTGCCAAAAAGGCTGCGCAGCAAGATGCGCTGCGGCGGCGAAGTGTCCTGGTATTCGTCCAGCATGACCACCTTGTAGCGGCTGCGCTGCGCCGTTCCGACAACCGGATGGGCCATAGCCATCCGCGCGGCCCACGACATCTGCTCGGCAAAGGTGGTGGCGTCTTGTTCACGCATGCGCTTCTTGGTTTCCTCTACCAAGGGCAGTAACTCGCGGCGCACGTCATTGGTACCCAACCACTTCAGGGCATCCTTGGTGAAGTAGTCCGCTTCCCTACCGGGATCTTGCGGCACGGCGTGCATGTTCATTTCAAAGGCGTTCGCCTGCTCGTAGACCTCCGCCATGTTCAGAAGGTTGTTGTCCATCTCCGCAAGCAAGGACATCACCTTTGTGGTGGTGTCCTCCACGGACGTCGAGGACGTGAGGGGGCCGGTGTAATCCTTGACCACCTCGTTCACAAGGGCGAACATTTGCCCCTCGGAGTAGTGTGTGGTGGAGGGCTCCGCCGGGATGAGAAGTCCGTATTCCCGGATGAGCTCAGCCGCGTATGCGTCATAGGTGGACACGTGCGGGGCAATCACTTCGAGAGACGCCGCAATGGTTCCTTCGGGATCGTGGTCCTTGAGTTTGGGCGAACCGGCGAGCGTGCTCAGCCGAGCCTTGATGCGCTTGCCCAGCTCCTGAGCGGCCTTGCGGGTAAAGGTGAGCCCCAGAATCTCTTCTGGCTTCGCGTAACCGTTGGCTACGAGCCACACCACGCGTGCCGCCATGGTCTCAGTCTTGCCTGCGCCTGCGCCGGCGACGACCAGCATGGGGCCGGGTGCCGCGCCGATGATATCGGCCTGCTGCGGGGTGGGGCTGTGCTTTTGTCCTAAAACCGCGGACAGAAGCTGGGGGCTAATGTGTGTCTTAGGCATCGGTGGTCAACGTCCCTTCGTTGCGCAGTGGGCACATGGTGCGAACCGGGCACCGGTCACAGTCCTTGTTTTCAATGGCCAGGAGTTTAGGCGCGGCAGACTGTTCCACCAGCGGTGGAAGCTTCCGCGCGAAGGCGTCCAGACTTTCTTCATCCATGGCGGCCTGGACTCGCGTGTCCAATTTTTGAGTCTTAGTATTCACCAGCATGAGTGTGGCGTCTTCCAACTCGATGCCCGGGCCGTCCACGACCTTGAGTTGGCCGGGAATCTGCCCGGAGTTTTGGCCGGAATCGACGTCGTTGCCCGCAGCTAGTTGGCCGTGACGCAGTGCGAGTTGGTAGGCCTGCAACTGCACATATTCCCCAATTGCCTTGTGCGTCGGGACGGACTTGCCGGTCTTCAGGTCAACGATGCGGACCTTGTCGCCGACGCGTTGGAGCGCGTCCGCGCGGCCGGTGATTCTTACGCCAGGGGCAACCTCGACGTCAATGCCCACCTCCAGTCCCAGGAGGTCCTCTGCGTTCGCATACACCTGATGGAAGCGGTAGGTCTTGTCCAAGATGTCTTGGAACGCGTCGAGCTCCGTCTGGCGCTTCCAGTGCGGTGACGTCTGCACCACGCGGAATGCGTCAAGAACTTCCAAACGCGCCCATTCCTCATCGACGCCACGGCCCAAAGCCTCGAAGTAGAAGTGCGCCAGGTTGCCCTGGTCCAATGCCAGGGACCGTTCCTCTTCCTCGTCCGCGTTCCGCAGCACAGCCTGTACCGGACACTTCATGAAGCTTTCGATGCGCGAGGGCGACAAAGCCGCGCGTTCGCGACGCGGCCGTTCGCCCACTGTCTCACGCGCCGCCCACCAGCTGTCCGGGTCTGCTCCGGGAACCCCTGCCGTGGCCATGCGGGCGAGTTGACGCGCGGCCTGCTTCCGTTCCACTTCGGTGGCTTTCGCCGAGCCCACAATGCGCCGCAGCCGGCCCACAAACGCCGGCGCTGACAGCAAGCTCACGGTCAGCGCCGAAGGCTCCTCTTCGTTCTGGTCGCCGACGGCGATTGTAGTGCCACCAGCAGCGCCAGTTGTTCTAGTCGCGTCCGCCGCGGTCGCCTGCTCGATGGACATTCCCCATGCTTCCGCTGCTTCGCTGAGGAATCGGGACGGTTCCATCACGTCCTCGCCATCTTCCGAGTCGGTGGCGGTAACCACCAACGCGCTGCGGTGCCGAGTACACGCGACGTGGAAGAGTCGGCGCTCTTCTTTGAGACGTGCGGCGGTGTGCGAGACAGGGACGTCTGGGTCAATCCCTTCGTCGATGAGGTCGACGAGATCTTCCTGCCCGAACAAGGAACCGGTTTCCCCCAACGAGGGCCAGGAATCTTCTTGCACGCCTGCCACGATCACGGTGTCCCATTCGCGGCCGACTGCACCATGCGCGGTGACTACCGCCACCGCGTCGGGCGGTGAAAGGCGCCGGTCGCGCACACCCGTGGGCAGCTCCTGCGTGAGGACGAAGTCAATGCAAGCCTGCAGGCTGTATTCCGCGCGGCGTTCGGCGAGGTCGCCGAATACATCGAAGAGCGCCATCACGGCATCGAGGTCGCGGTCCGCCTGAGAACCTGTGGCACCGCCGCGCAACGCGGCGGTCTGCAGGCGAGTAGATAGCTTCGTCGCTTCCCACACCGCCCACAAAATATTCTCATTCGGCTCCTGCGCCGCCACGGCTTTCCGCCCGGCGCGCAGCACCGCCTTCACGCGTTCTAGCACGGCTAACTCGCGCTCGGTGAGTATCGCGTCCAACTCCGCAACCTCATTCTCCAGCACGTAGCGCAAGGTCTCCGCTGCACGCTCATCAGGCGCCCAGCGGCGCAAGCCGCGCAGTAAGCGGCGCAGGCTCACGGGATCCGCGCCACCCACGGGCCCCGTGATGAGGTCCTCAACCTCTGAGTAACTCAGCGTGGAAATGCCGTTGCCCACCGCACGCAGAGCCAGCAACAGGTTGGCCACGATGCGCTGTTCAGACAAAACGACATCCGTAGGGTTGATGGTCACAGGCACCCCGGAGGCCAAGAGAGCACGTCGGATACGCCCGATGAGCGCGCTATCGCGCACTACTACTGCGATGTCACGCCACGCCACATCGTCAATGAGGTGGCGTCGGCGAACCGCATCTGCCACGACATCCCAGTGCACTTGAGGACTATCGGCCACCACAACCCGACGCGAGGCGTCCGGGGCGAAGCGCTGCTGCTTGGTCAACACGATGCGGTTATCCGCATCAACTGTTTTCTCGCGAGCGAGGAAGAATTTTTCGTTTGCGCCACGGAATCCAAAGACCGCCTTATCGCGGTCACCAGCCACGACACCGAGCTCAGCGTGGGCCAAGAGCTTCTCCACGAGTGCTCCCGCCATGGGGTCAAGCAGCTGCGCATCGTCAACCAACACGGTGTGCCAACGGCCAGCAATGAGCTGGTCCACATCGCTTTCCAGCACCAAGTTCATCAGCTCCGGCGCGGAATACTGCTCCGTGCCGGCAAGGCGGGTGATCTGTTCGTACTCCCTCAAGAAGTGGCCGGCGGCCACCCACATTGGGCGGCGGTGCAGCTCACCGTATTCGATCAGCTCCGTAGGGCCGAGGCGACGTTCGACCGCGCGCAACAAGAAGTCGCGCACAGCGCGGGCAAAACCCACGTAACCGAGCGCCGGGCGGATCTCCTCCGGCCAAGGGATGACCAGTGGCGCCCCTCGTTCCACGTCATCGGCGTGGCCACGGAGCAGCTGCCGGATGATCGCGTCTTGTTCCGCGCCAGTCAACATCCGGACCTCGGCGTCGCGCTGCAAACGGAGCAACGCAAAAGCAAGCGAGTGCACGGAACGCACCATTGTCTCGGTCGAGGAATACTCGGGATGCGCTGCCTCGTTATCTTCCGGCTCGCGTTCCTCCGATACGGAATGTGCGGCGGATCCTGTCGCACCGAGGCGTGCAGCGAGGTGTGCGCGAATCCGGGACCCGGATTCCTTATCTGGGGCAATGATGAGTACGCCGGAAGGGTCCGCTCCTTCCCGTACCCGGTCAACGGCAATATCGGCCAACAAGGTGGTGACGCCGGTACCGGCGCTGCCTTCAATGAACCACTGCCCTGCCTGTGGGAGTGAGCTCACGGCAGGTTCGTGGAAGTCCACACTGGCATGTTGGAGCAACCGAACATCAGGGCTCGTGCCGGCCAACAACGGGTGCGTGGAGGTGGAGCTTTCCGAAGAAGATTGAGGATGTAAGTGAGAGGGTGAGTGCAGGCGATCGCTCATGCACTACATATTGCCATTTACCCGAGACATGAGGAGGTTTTCTACGTGCTCGATCCTCGAACGGACGTTCGTCTTGGAATGAGGGTGCAGGTTATTGACGTAGCGCCGGTACGCCGCCGCCCGCAACAGCAGCTGATCGAAGTGCTTGATATGCCCGAAGCGGGAACAGATTCCCTCGTCCACTGCTTCCTGGATGAGCCCGTCCACCACTACCAATGCGGCTGTGTAGCCGCGGGGGCGCAGCGCGGCGGTAGGAACGATCGAGGTGATGACAGGAGCCTGCGCACCGTTGTAAAGAACGGATGCCAGCAGATCAGCATGTCCCAGGGTCAGCTCCCCTGGGCTAAGGTCCAAGGCCCGATAGGCCTCGCCGGTCTCTGCCCAGGCCATCTTCTCGGCTTGGGCAAAGACGTCCTCGCGCTGCTGCGCGGTCCCGGCATTGGGGAGGGCAACCTCCGCTTTTTCTAAAGCCTCTTCAAGCCGAAGGGCTACGAGCGCGGTCTCATCCACTCGCTTGGCGGGAGATCCTGCAGAATACGCCGAGGCAATCCACCCAGCCACGTTGTAGCGCCCGTCTGTCGAGCGCAGCGGCTTGGCCACACGCGCACCCTCGACGTTGAATTTGTCGGTAAGCTTGTCGCGCACCCGCGCGGAGAAAGTGCCAAAGTCCCCAGTATGGCTAAATACGGTTTCCCCGACCAACCAACCATTATCCCAGGCTGGCCCGAGTTGCTTCGGTGTGGCCGAGCGCAATGCTACCGAGGCCGAGGTGGTGAACGTATTCATCACATGCTGGGGCGGGTAGACCTCCGTCGCACCGGATTGCGTCATGTTTTCCTCCACTATGCGGTTACTATCGCGCCTGCTTGGGTTGGGCCACGTCAGTTGTCTGCGGGTTGGGGTATGGCCACGGGTTCGGCTCGCACACATCGCTGTTATCAGGATAAACCTCTTCGGGCGAGAGCTGCTTCAACTCGCGGTTGGACAGCGACAGCGTCTGCTGCATCATCACCGGGGCCAGTCCACCGTTGTGGGTACACGGCTGGTGTTCGCTGTAGCCGATGGCGTGGCCGAACTCGTGGTTGACCAGGTACTGCCGGTAATTTCCCACGTCGCCTTCGAAGGGATGCGCGCCGCGGACCCACCGGGACTCGTTGATGATCACGGTGGACTTGCCAGTGATACCGGTATGGCACGAGGTTTCCATGTCAATCTGCGAACCGCACAGTTCCGCGGTGGTGCCCACGGAGGTGAGCTGGAAAGTGGTGTCCGGGTTGTCCTCAGAGCTGACATGTACGAACTTGTAGCGCTCGTCTTCGATCCAGCCGCGGGGGTCCGCCAGCGTGGCGTCGACGATCTTAGCGAAGGCGTCGTCGCCGCCGTAGGCGGAGGTGTCCACACCATTTTCAATTTCGATGGCGTAGCGCACGGTCTTCTCGGCGCCCTTGCCTACTTCCTGGCCGGGCGTGCCGACGGCGCGATAGGTTCCGTCGCCCTTCTCCGTGTATGCCCCACCTGCCGGCAGCTCTTTCGCCGCAGCCGCGGAAACGCTGGACTCGCCGCCGTTGGTGTTGTTGGGGTCAGGGCCCGTCACTTCGTGGGCGGGTTGGTCCCCCGCGCCGTCGTCAGGCGTGCCCTCCCCGACATCCCCGGCTTCCGCCGCAGAAGTCGCCGCGGCGGACGTGCCCGTCGGGATAATGTCATCGCTACGCGCGATGTCCACCAACAACCACACGGTGAGCACCGCCAACAGCGGAATAGCCACTACGCGCCACCAGCCGTATTCTTCCGCAAAACGACGCAGTGCCTCCGAACCGGAATGGTTTCGGGGAACCGCAAAGCTTGTGCGGGGCGGGCGGTGCTGTGGACTCATGGGTTATGAGGTTACCCCATGAAGCCAACGCCGTGAGAACGCACGGCACCGACCTCAACGTAGACCACACGCTCGGTGCGGATGAGGTACTTACGCCCCTTCTCGTCTTCCATCTCCAGCACTCCGCCCTGGCTCAAGCCCTCGTTAATCTGCGCCAGCAGCTGGTCCTGATCTGCACCCTCGTTGGATACGGTGAGCTGCAGCTCACGGGCAGTATCTGCAAAACCAAACTTGATATCCATTATTCACAGTCTCTTTCTCTTTTATGTTCGTGTACGCGTGTGCCTTTCGCGTAATGCGCGCGGGCGGCACAACGCTCCATGATAGCCCCGCCGTCGCCACCGGCTGGGCCGGTGGACACAGGACCTCCCATCCGCCTCACATCACCCCTGCAAAAACGATAGGATCTAACGCGTGTCTGTTGCCAAATCTGCTGCCCATAAGTCCACGCCCACGTCCGCGGGAAAGCGCGCGGGATCCCGCCCGGAGGGTCGGGAGAAGACCGCTGCGGTGACGCCGACGTTCGCGGAGCTCGGAGTGGCGGCGGAGATTTGCGACGGCCTCCGCACCCACGGCATCACCAATACCTTTGCCATTCAGGAGCTCACTTTGCCGTTGGCGCTGCGCGGCCGTGACCTCATCGGCCAGGCCCGCACCGGAATGGGCAAGACACTGGCGTTTGGCGTGCCGCTGTTGGACCGGGTATTCGACGACGCTGACATCGCGGAAATGGACGGCACCCCACGCGCGCTCGTGGTGGTCCCCACCCGCGAGCTCGCAGTGCAAGTGGCCGAGGACTTTGAGGTCGCGGCCCGATTCTTACCCGTCCGGGTGACCACGATTTACGGCGGTACCCCTTACGAGGCTCAGGTGGCGCAGTTGCGTTCCGGCGCGGACGTCATCGTGGGCACCCCGGGCCGCCTGTTGGATCTGCACCGCCAAGGTTATCTGCGCCTGGACCAGGTGGCCATCGTGGTCTTGGACGAGGCCGACGAGATGCTGGACATGGGTTTCTTGCCGGACATTGAGAAGATCTTTGACGCCGTGCACAGTGGCGCCGACGGCGACAACCAGACCATCCAAACGCTACTGTTTTCCGCGACCATGCCGGCGCCCATCGCCGCACTGGCGCGCACGTTCATGAACAAGCCCGTGCACATTCACGCCGACGACCCCGGCACCGCGAGCACCCACGCCTCCACGAAGAAAATCACCTTCCAAAGCCACCGCATGGATAAGCTTCCCGTGATCCAGAAGGTGCTCAGCTCCCCTGGGCGCGGCCGCACCATCATCTTCACCCGCACTAAGCGCAGCGCCGCCGAGCTTTCCGACGACCTGCGTAGCGCCGGAATCAAGGCCGGTGCGGTTCACGGCAACCTCAACCAACAGCAGCGCAGCAAAGCGCTCGAGGCATTCCGCCGCGGCACGGTCAACGTGCTGGTGGCCACGGACGTCGCCGCCCGCGGTATCGACGTGGACGACGTCACTCACGTCATCAACTACCAGGTGCCGGACGATCCCATGAGCTTCGTGCACCGCATCGGGCGTACCGGCCGCGCGGGTCGCACGGGCATCGCTGTCACTTTGGTGGGCTACGATGAACTGGGCAAATGGCGGGCGATCAACGACGAGCTCGGTTTCGATCTCCCCGAGCCCCCGCAGTGGTTCTCCTCCTCCCCGGAACTGGCGCATTCGCTGGGGCTGGCTGAGGACGAGAGGGCACCGACACGTTAGACTGAGTCCATCATGAATGCCCCAGTTTTGCGCGCCACTCGCCGCGACGCCATTGCCACCGTCGTCATCACCGCCGTTTCCACCGTCGCCATCGCCGGCGCTTGGTTCACCGCCGACATCCGCGGGGCCCACCTCGACTCGGCCGACACCCCCGTCACGGAGGTCACCGCGCTGACGAAGCTGCCCACGTCCGTGGACGAGGCCTTCCGCGCTGAGAACAAGAACCCGGCGGGCATCGCTCGCCCGCTGACGGCTGCGGGGTTGACCATCGCGACGTCGGAAAGCGGCGCCCGCGCCCTGAACGCGGACGGCGACCAAGTGTGGGAATACACCCGCGACGCGGATCCGCTGTGTTCTGCCGGCGTCGCCTGGGGCAAAGTAGTCTTAGCCTTCAAGACTGGGCGCGGCTGCGGTGACGTTGTCTCCCTTGACGCGGCTTCCGGCACATACGCGGATACCCGGTCGGCAAACAACTCCGAGTCTGTAGTAGCCGTGTCCTCTAACGACCGGGTAGGAACGGTATCCAACGAACGCGTCGAACTGTGGCGCTCGGACCTCGTGCGCACGGTGGAATATGGCAACGTGGAGGCCAAACAAGAGGCTGAGCACCAACCACACGAGGAATGCACGATCGGCTCCGCACTCACTCGCACGGAACTACTCGCCGTGACTGATTCGTGCCCGGAGGATCCCGAATCCACGTTCCTACGCCTACAAAAGACGTCCCCGGAAGACTCCCGCAAGCCGGAAATCACCAAGGACATCACCATCGACGGCAGCGGTGCCCGCTTAGTAGCAGTGGGCCAAAACGCCGCCGCGGTCTACATCCCTGGCGAGTCACCGCGCATCGAGGCATATGACACCTCGGGCAAGAAGATCTCCTCAACCAAGGTGGAACCAGCCCCCGATCTGGTTGACTCCCCTTCCCCGTATGCCCCAGCGACCGCGGACCTACCGCACCACATGACGTGGTTCGACGGTAACCGCCTATACCTGTTCAATCCCGCAACGCTCAAGGTCGAGCGGGTCGTTGAGGACGCTCTCGGCACCGGAATCGGGCTCGGCGATCGTCTGGTGGCCCCCACCCGCGACGGTCTTGCCGAGGTGGACTGGGCAACGGGCAAGATTCGCCGCACAGTCAAGGTGGACCGCGGAGGCTACACCGGTCCGGTGCACCTGCAGCGCGCCGGCGAGGCACTCGTGGAACAGCGCGGCGACGAAATTATCGGCCTGCGCTAAAACGTCGAGCGCAACCACTGCACCGATGCCGGTGCGATGAGCAGCAGATACAGCACCATCAGCGCGGAGGCCAGCACAGCAACACCCAGCGCAATGGCACCGCCGGACATCATCTGGAACGAGCTCGCGGCCAGAATGAACTGCACCAGGACAATACCGCCGCGACCCCAGCGCGCACCCTTGAGCAGAGCGATCGACGCCGCGATAATAAAGCCGAAAACCACGGCGATGAAGACTGCGGTGCCGGTGCCCACCCACTGGGAGCTGGAGGCGTCGGACAGCACGTCAGGGGCCTGTCCCTTCGTGATGTCCTGGAATACCAAGAAAAAGCCGAATCCAATGGCGCACAGCGACTGAATGATGGCAATGATAGCCGCAATCACAATGGTCTGGGGCGCCTGCAGGGTGGCCGACGCGGAGGAATCGCGGGAACCAGACGACTTGCTTGCGGGGTATGACGAAGAACGTGGGGTATTCACAATCGGTTAGTCTATCGCGCCATGGTCATGGCGGAGGGATCGACAATTGCTGCGCACAAATCGGTGGGTGACGCCACAATTTCGCTAACACCGAACACATTGTCATCGCTTTGCGCAAATTAACAATATCCACGCACCCCTTACCCGGTAGCCATCAAGCAAACTCTAGGTTAACTCTCTCCGGACGATTTGACCGCATCCCCACCTATACTCCCTTAAGGTTCGTCTCATACAGGCAGGTAGCCAGATTGCTGACATATCCCCTGACGCCAGGAAACAACTATGGGAAGGGAAAGTATTCGGTTAACTTTTGTGATCCTTCACACAAATTGCGCTCTACCCCTAGCGGACTGAAGTTAAACATGTCATGATGCTCAAGTACCAAGAAACAACGGGTTGGTTAACCAGCCCAAAACTTTAGGAAAACCTAGAGTTCACGCCACGCAGTCATAGGCGGCGAGACGGCCCCATCCCAGCAGGGCCGCCCGCAGACCGACCGTGGCAACACCACACTCAACCCCTAGTGCGGTCGCTCGTTGGAGCCTGTCACTCCCGTGACTTTTTCTTTCGTGCCATTTGCACCGTAGTTTTTCACTGTCAAAAATTTGTTAGGAGATATCAATCATGGATTGGCGCCACGAAGCAATTTGCCGAGATGAAGACCCAGAGCTGTTCTTCCCAGTCGGAAACTCGGGCCCAGCTCTCACCCAGATCGCTAAGGCCAAGCTGGTCTGCAACCGCTGCCCCGTAGCCTCCCAGTGCCTGAACTGGGCCATCGAGTCCGGCCAGGATGCCGGCGTATGGGGCGGCCTGTCCGAAGAAGAGCGCCGCGCCTGGAAGCGCAAGCTCAACCGCACCCGCGGCCGCGGCCGTGCCCGCGTGACCGCCTAAGGCACCCGGATTTCCAAAGTTACTCCCCGGCCAGCTACAGTTAGTTGAGTTCAATTAACCTAGCAATCTCATTATTGTAAGGAGAACGCGATGAGCAAGCGTGGTCGTAAGCGCAAGGATCGCCGCAAGAAGGGTGCTAACCACGGTAAGCGCCCTAACGGCGGCTAACCGCAGCAGCACCTAGCAAATGACAAAGCCTCGGGGCCTGGATCAACATCCAGGCCCCGAGGCCTTTTGCGTTGTACTCCCCCGCCGAGAAGGACGCCGCCTGTGCCCTACTCCCGCCAGACGCGGGTCTCCGAGTAGCGCAACTGCACCGTGATGCGCTCGCGCAGGTGCTCGGGCGCAGCAGTGGACGAATCGCACTTGCGCACCAGGGAACGGATGAGCTCCTCCGAGGCCAGGCGATCGTTGCAATCATGGCATTCGCACAGGCGCTTGCGGATTTCTTCCTCCTGCTGCGCTGTCAACTCATAATCCATGAGCTGGCACAGCAGCGACTGCACTTCCTGCTCACTACACCCGCAGCAGCCAGATCCGGAATGCTGACTCCCCTTGTGATCGTGGTCGTGCGGGCTGGGTTGGGAGTCTCGCTGGGCATTACGCTCAGTGCTCATCTAGCGCCCCTCCTTGTTCGTGACGGCGGAATCTTTCTGTGCGGCTGCGGACTGTGTAGCGGGCTCATCTTGAGCCATGTCTGGGTGGTTGAGTCCGATGCCTTGTTCGCGGGCTACTTCCTTTAACGCACCGCGCAGTAGTTTTCTTCCGCGGTGCAGCCGGGACATCACGGTTCCCAGCGGGGTGTCCATGATTTCCGCGATTTCCTTGTACGCCAGGCCCACCACGTCCGCGTAGTAGACCACCATGCGGTAGTCCTCCGGGAGATCGTTCATGGCCTGGGAGATCGTCGAGTCCGGCATTCCCTTCAGCGCCTCCACCTCAGCGGACTCCAGCCCCGTGGAGTCGTGCCCGGAGGTGGTGTAGAGCTGCCAGTCCGTCAGCTCCTCCGACGAGGATTCCGTCGGGCGGCGCTGCGCCTTGCGGTAGGAGTTGATGTAGGTGTTCGTCATGATGCGATACAGCCACGCCTTCAAGTTGGTCCCCTGTTTGAAGGAGTCAAAGGCGGAATACGCCTTGAGGTAGGTTTCTTGCACCAAATCCTCGGCGTCCTGGGGGTTGCGCGTCATGCGCAGCGCGCCGCCGTACAGCTGGTCTAGCAGCGGCAGCGCCTGTTCCTCGAACTTGTGCCTCGAACTTGCAGATTCCGTCACTTAGGAAACCTGTCCTTTCTCTAGCGGGGCAATAAGTTCAGGGTAGTCGTTGCGGATGTTGCCCACTTCTTTGCCCACCCTTGTCGCCTGCAAATGCTCTCGCACGCGCTCCGGGGCTGGCTCCAACAGATCTCTGGCTTCCTCCGGTGTCCCCTCCAGCCAGGTTGGCATCTCGTCGTCAGCCAGAAAGCGTGGCAGCCGGTCATGCAGCCATTCCAAGGGGGCCGCCGACGCCGTGGTCACCATCGTCACGGACAACTGGTCCAGGCCCGTCGCCCACAGTCCTGCCGCGTAGAGCGGCCGCCCGTCGTCGCGGCGCACGAAATAGGGGTACTTGCCGTCCCCGTCACCGGCGTCGTGCCATTCGTAGTAACCGTCCAAGGGGATCAGGCAGCGCCCGCCTGCCTTCCCACTGAAGGCGTCCCGGAATGAGGGTTTGCTGGCCACGGTTTCCCCGCGGGCGTTAAACAGCGGCGGGCCGGTCTCGTCTTTCTTCCAGTGCGGGAACAGACCCCACCGCGCGGGCAGTACGGTGGCCATCCCTTCCACGATGCGGATGGCCGCCACCTTGTGCGTGGGCCCTATGTTGTACCGCGGCCCCGGCAACCCTTCCGGCACGTTAACGTCGTTGACCCCGGGCAGGGTCGCGACATCATCGAGGAGGGTTTCAGAGAACATGACAAAACGTCCGCACATGCCCACCATTATGGGCCAGTTTCCTATGATGGTGCATATGGGAAATTTTTGGCCAGCCCCGCACACAGACTCCCCGATCCGCTACGAACAGGCGATACCGGGTTCAAAGTCGATGACCAACCGGGCGTTGGTCTTAGCGGCGCTGGCAGACTCTCCATCGACAATCTTCCGTCCGCTGCGTTCCCGGGATACTGACCTCATGGCCGCCGCGCTGCGGTCCATGGGAGTAGGCATCACCGATCACGGCGACGCGTCCACCACGGCCCCATCAGGCGCCGTGGGCGATAAAACCAACACCGCCACAGCATGGAAGGTGCAGCCCGGCCCACTGCGGGGCGCGGAGTTAGACTGCGGCCTGGCGGGCACGGTGATGCGTTTCATCCCGGTCCTGGCGGCGCTTGCCGACGGCCCCGTCCGACTCGACGGCGACGAACAGGCTTACGGTCGGCCCTTGGGGCCGGTTTTGGATGCGCTACGCCAACTCGGCGTGGACGTCGAAGGCGACACGCTGCCGTGCACCATTACTCCTAGCCCCACCGCTCCCCGCGGCGGCGAGGTCACCATCGACGCCTCCGGCTCGTCGCAGTTCGTCTCTGCCCTGCTCCTGGCCGGCGCCCGGTTCCCGGAGGGGCTCACCATCCACAATTCCGCCTCGTCCCTCCCGAGCCTCCCGCACATCACCATGACCCTGGACATGCTGCGGCAGGCGGGCGTGGCCGCGAAAATGTCCGCAGATGAACGCTCCTGGACTGTGCACCCCGGGGCGATTCGCGGCGCCACGTGGGACATCGAGCCGGACCTGTCCAACGCCACGCCGTTTCTGGCCGCCGCGGCGGTAACCGGCGGCGCGGTGACGGTGCCGGGCTGGCCGGAGCACACCACCCAGCCCGGCGCCCAGTTCGTCTCCATTGCGGAGGAGATGGGCTGCCAGGTTGAGCTTGCCGACGGCCGCTTGACCGTCACCGGCCCCGCCCCCGGGGCGTTGCGCGGCGTCGACCGTGACTTTGGCGATATCGGCGAGCTCACCCCGACGGTGGCTGCGATGGCGGCACTCGCCAGCACCCCGTCGCGCCTGACGGGCATCGCGCACCTGCGCGGGCACGAGACAGACCGCCTCGCGGCACTGGTCACCGAAATCACCCGCCTGGGAGGGAAGGCAGAAGAGCTCCCCGACGGCATCGCGATTACTCCATCCCCCCTCAGCGGCGGCCAGTGGTTGTCCTACGCCGATCACCGCATGGCCACGGCCGGGGCCATCATCGGCCTGCGGGTACCGGGCGTGGACGTTGAGAACATTGACACCACTGGCAAGACCCTGCCCGGCTTCGCGGACATGTGGGAAGCCATGGTCCGCCAGGGCGCACACCACCAGGGCGTACACCGCCAGGACACGGTGAGTGACCGTGACTAAGCGCTTCCGATCGCAGGTCGCCGGCCGCTACGACGAATCGGACGTGCGCTCGCGCCCGGGCAAGGGATCGCGCCCGCGCACCAAGCGGCGCCCCTCCCACGAGAACGCGGAGTGGGGCATGGTCTTTTCCAAGGACCGCGGCCGCTGGGGCGTTGCGCTGGACGACGGTCCGGAGGTCGTATGCATGCGCGCCCGCGAGCTGGGCCGTACCGCCATCGAGGTCGGCGACCGGGTGGGGGTGGTCGGCGATACCTCCGGCAACGAGGGCAGCCTCGCACGCATCGTGAAACTCGCCGAACGCACGTCAGTGCTGCGGCGCACCGCGGACGATACCGACCCTTATGAGCGCATCGTGGTGGCCAACGCTGATCAGATGCTCATCGTCACCGCCGTGGCGGACCCGCCACCGCGCTCCGGCTTCGTCGAACGCGCGCTCATCGCGGCATTCGTGGGCAATGTGCATCCCATCTTGTGTCTGACCAAGACCGACTTGACCGATCCCACTCCATTTGCCGCGGAGTTCGCCGATCTCAACGTCACCGTGGTGGAGGCGGGCATCGACGATGAGCTCGACGCCGTCCACGGCATCGTCAACGGCCACATCACCGCGCTCATCGGCCACTCCGGCGTCGGCAAGTCCACGCTGGTCAACCGCCTGGTGCCCGACGCGCAGCGCGAAACCGGTGAGGTCTCCGCCGTGGGCAAGGGCCGACACACCTCCACCCAATCGGTGGCGCTGCGCCTCCCCGCGCACGAGGGCTGGATTATCGATACCCCCGGCATCCGCTCCTTCGGCCTGGCGCACGTGGACGCAGACACCGTCATCGCGGTCTTCGAAGACCTTGCCGAGGCCACCGAGGACTGCCCGCGCGGCTGCACGCACCTCGGTCCCCCTACCGACCCCGAGTGCGGCCTCGACGCGCTCGAGGAGGGCACGGCCTCTGCGCGGCGTCGAGACGCCGTGCGCAAGCTTTTGGCGGCCCTGCGCACCAACAACGACTGGGAGATGCCTGCGTCTGATTAGGGATTGCCCCGTCGCCTGCCGTGGCGCCGGCCCTACATCAGCTCGATGAGGAAAGGGAGCTCGGTGGGGTCGTAGTAAGCCATGAAGTTGTCTAGGGCATCGCCGACGGTGAGCTCGGCGGCCTCGTCGCCAAGATCCGCGGCGTCGATAGCCGCGATCGCCTTGGCGGTAGCCTCCTCGGATTCCTCCACGTCAATGTGGATGGCAGCGAGGTCCTTCGGTTCGATGACAGGAGGATCCAACTTCACCACGGACTCCCCCATCTCCGGCAGGGAGGTGACGTGGGACTGATCCAGGTCCACGCTCAACACGACGCGGCGGTGTGGGAAGGTCTCCTCTCCCGCGTCGAGAAGGCGCAACGACGCCGCGGCGGCCTGCAAGAAAGCGGCATAGGCAATCTCTTCCTCATCGCCCGAGGTATAGAAATCGTTGAGGGCGTCCGTGACGGCGAAACCCCAGGCCCCGCGGGCGGCGATGCGGCCGTCGGAGTGCAGGGCGGTGAGCATGTCAAAGGTCGCGGGGATATACACGCGCATGGTGTCGTTGGTGGGCATAACTGACTTAGAACTCGCCGTCGATGTCGAAGATGGCCTGGATCTCCACGGAGGTGCGCTCGAAAGCGGTATGCAAGATGCCCACCAGCCCGTTATCCACGGCGCCACGAACGTTCATGATGTTGTCGTCGATCATGACGCAGTCATTCAGCGGCAGCTCCAACGCATCGGCTGCAGCCTGGAACGCAGCGCGCTCGGGCTTGTTAGCACCCACCTCACCGGACAAGATCACCGCATCCACGTGGCCGCGGTACTCCCACTCGCGCACGTGCTCCGCGCCGGGGCCGCCGGGATCGTTAGACAAGATGGCGGTGGCCACATCCTGGGCCTTGGCTGCGGCCAACAGCTCCTGCCAGCGCTTCACGTCCTCTTCAGGTCCATCAAGAACGCCTACGTAATCAATAATCAAACCGCGCATGAATCCGTGCTTTCCTCGTCTGTGTTCGTGTGTCTGTGCTTGGGTCTATTTTTATGCTCTGAGGCCAACTCCGTTTGGCAACCGCACCGTTTCTCGGCGCATGCCGCGGACGCGTTTGCCACAATGGTTGTCATCGCCCACCTTAGCGCCTGCCCCCACCTATCCGCTTGTAAGACAAGCGAGAAAGGGGCTAGAACTTGTTCACCGAACTTACTCGTACGTCAGAGGTTCAACCTGTTCCGGGCTACGTCCTCTTGCGCCGGGCCACGCTCAGCAGCGTAGCTCCAACGAAACCGGCCTCCCCATCCACTGAGGACGCTCTAGGATTGGGAGGGACGCGGTCCGTGGCCAGCGGGAGCGACGGGTACCTCGGCAAGCTACTGCAGCCGGTCTTGGAAGTCGCCTGCGGGCACCGCCTCCCCAAGGCTTTGGACTCCCGACGCTACTCCAAGTCCGTGCAGCTGCACGCCGCGGCCTGGCATAAGCGCAACCGCATACTGGCCCACAAATACGGACCGCGGCGGCGAACTGTGAGCGCGGAGATCAAAAGCCTCCACATGCGGGAGGCGGGCGAGTTCTTCGGTACCACCGCGCTCGCCGGGCGCATCCACGGCTTCAGCGGACGGCTGCACGGCGGCGCGGTGGTGGTGTTCCGAATCCTCTAGGCGCCCTGGATTGGGGTGCCTGGGTTGATGTCGCCTTCGGCCTCGGACTCCGGGGCCTGGCCGGCCGCGAGCTGCTTGCGGAGCATGAACAGCTGGCGGACAGTTTCTTCCTTAATGCCGTCATTCATGCCCTGGAACATGTCGCCGCCCTCCTTCTGGTACTCCACCAGCGGATCGCGCTGTGCCATGGCACGCAGGCCAATGCCTTCCTTGAGGTAGTCCATCTCGTAGAGGTGCTCGCGCCACTTCTGGTCGATGACCGGGAGAATGACCATGCGCTCGGTCTGGCGCATCTGGTTCTCGCCACCTACCGCAGAGATGGCCTCCTCGAGCTCGTTGTACTGCTCCATGGCGTCCTCAACCAAAGCCTCACGCAGCTGCTCGGCGGTGAGCTCACCCTTGGCGCCGTACTCGGTGCCGTCGACAAGCTCCTGGGCCTGCACCTTGGGGCCGTAGAGCGACTCCAGGGCGTTCCACAGCTCGTCTAGGTCCCAGTCCTCCACGTAACCGGTGGCGGTCGCGCCCGCAACGTAGGCGGAGATGGTCTCCTCGATCATGTCGCGGATGTTGTCCTTGATGTCTGCCGCTTCGAGGATGGACTTGCGCTCGCGGTAGACCACCTTGCGCTGCTCGTTGAGCACCTCATCGTACTTGAGGACGTTCTTACGCATCTCAAAGTTCTGGTTCTCCACCTGGGCCTGAGCGCCCTTGATGGAGTTCGACACCATCTTGGAATCGATGGGCTGGTCATCTGGAATGTTCAGGCGGTTCATCATGTTTTCCATGGATGCACCCACGAAGCGGACCATGAGTTCATCGCGCATGGACAGGTAGAAACGAGTCTTGCCCGGGTCGCCCTGACGGCCGGAACGACCGCGCAGCTGGTTATCAATGCGGCGGGACTCGTGGCGCTCGGTACCCAGGACGTACAGTCCGCCCGCTTCGCGGACCTCGTCACCCTTTCGCTGGGAGCGTTCCTTCTCCTGCGGCAGCTCGCGCTCCCACGCTTCCTGGTAGGACTCTTCATCCTCGAAAGGATCCAGGCCGCGCTCGCGCAGCTTCATGTCCAGGATGACCTCGGGGTTGCCGCCCAGCACGATATCGGTACCACGGCCGGCCATGTTGGTGGCCACGGTGACATTGCTGGGAAGGCCGGCGCGGGCGATGATGTTGCCCTCTTCTTCATGGTGCTTGGCGTTGAGCACGTTGTGCTGGATGCCGCGCTTCTTCAGCAGCTGAGAAAGGTACTCGGAACGCTCCACCGACGTAGTACCCACGAGCACCGGCTGGCCGCGATCGACGTGCTCGGCGATGTCGTCGACGACGGCGGCGAACTTCGCCTCCTGGGTCTTGTAGATGACGTCGTTGAGATCTTCACGCTGGTTCGGCTTGTTAGTAGGAATCTGCACCACGTCCAGGCCGTAGATGGAGTTCAACTCCGCGGCCTCGGTCTCGGCAGTACCGGTCATGCCGGAGATCTTCTCGTAAAGACGGAAGAAGTTCTGCAGGGTAACGGTCGCCAGGGTCTGGTTCTCGTTCTTGATCTCAACGTTTTCCTGGGCCTCGATGGCCTGGTGCATGCCCTCGTTGTAGCGACGGCCAGCCAGCACACGTCCGGTGAAGGAATCAACGATCATGACCTCGCCATTGCGGACGATGTAGTCCTTATCGCGCTCGAACAGCTCCTTAGCCTTGATCGCGTTATTGAGGTAGGACACCAGCTGGGAGTGCTCGGGGGCGTAGAGGTTTTCAATGCCGAGCTGATCCTCGACGAATTCCACGCCTTCTTCGAGCACACCGACAGTGCGCTTCTTGTGGTCCACCTCGTAGTGGATGCCCTCCTGCATCCGCGGTGCCAGCTGTGCGAACACAGTGTAGAACTGCGAGGAGCCGCCGGCCGGGCCGGAAATAATGAGCGGGGTACGCGCTTCGTCAATAAGAATGGAGTCCACCTCATCGACGATGCAGTAGTGATGCCCGCGCTGCACCGTCTCGTCCAGGGAGCGCACCATATTATCGCGCAGGTAGTCAAAGCCCAGCTCGTTGTTGGTGCCGTATGTGATGTCGCAAGCGTAGGCTTCCTTGCGCTCCTCAGGCCGCATCTCGGACAAGATGACACCCACGGACAGGCCGAGGAAGCGGTGTACACGGCCCATCATCTCGGCGTCACGCTTGGCCAGGTAGTCATTGACCGTCACGATGTGCACGCCCTCGCCCTCCAGGGCATTGAGGTAGGCCGGCAGCAGCGAGGTCAGGGTCTTACCTTCACCGGTACGCATCTCGGCGACGTTGCCGAAATGCAGGGCGGCACCACCCATAATCTGGACCAGGTAGTGCTTCTGCCCCAGGACTCGCCATGCAGCTTCACGCACGGTTGCGAAGGCGTCGAGGAGGATGTCATTCATCTCCTCGCCGTCAGACAACCGGGTACGGAACTCGTCGGTCTTCGCCTTGAGCTCCTCGTCCGTCAGCGCCTCGTAATCGCCTTCCAGCGCAATGACGTCTTCAGCAATCTTCTTCAACCGCTTGACGGTGCGGCCTTCGCCTGCACGGAGCAGCTTGCTCAGTCCTAACACGTGAATTTAAGTCCTTTTTATATCGCGATGAACTTTTAACTTCCCACCATTGTACGCACTACCTTGAGGGCGGTCGCACCCGCTGCCTCGAAAACGTGTACACCCCGCTCCGCAACCCCAGCAGGGGCGCGAAACGGGGGCGTGAGAGTCAGCCGCTAGCTATCCTTCAGCATCCTCGGTCAAGGTGATGAGACCGTAATCGAAGGCGTGGCGACGGTACACCACGGAAGGCTGGCCGTTCCCCTCATTGATGAAGAGGTAGAAGTCGTGGCCCACCAGCTCCATCTGACTGAGCGCCTCGTCCACGCTCATCGGAGTTGCTGGGTGCTCCTTGGTGCGAACCACCTGTCCTGGGCGCTGCTCCTCAATGGTGGGCGCATACAGGTCGGCGAGGTTCTCCTCCTTCGGCTGCTCCGGCTCCTTCTGCACGGGCGGCTGCTCAGCCACCATTTCCGCGGCAAGCTCGCCGGTGCCCTTCGGGGCGCGGTGGCCGCTCTTCGCAGCCTGGCGACGCACCTTCACCTTGCGCAAGGAGCGCTCCATCTTGGCCAGCGCGGTTTCCAGCGCGGCGTAGAAGCTATCTTCCTTGGCCTCGGCACGAGCGATGTGCCCCTTGCCGGTGGCGGTGATCTGAATACGGTCGGACTGCGCCTCGCGGCGCGGATTGGGCTCGTGCTGGAGCTCAACGTGGAAGAACGTCAGGGTCGGATCTAGGCGCTCAATCTTGGACAGCTTCGAGGTGACGCGCTCCTGGAAGTGCTCAGGCACCTCCACGTTGCGTCCGGTAATCGTTACTTGAGCGGTGCTGTTGACCTGTGGATCGGCCATCATTGCCTCCCTTAGATTGTGGAATGAATTACTCCATCCCGGGGACTGTGACACTTCTGATTCTACCCACTGGTAATAACCTTTGGGCCACTGGGGTCAACTTTTTCCACTTTTCAAACCTTTGCACTGGCCACGGGGATAAAAATTGTGAAAATTATGCGTCAGCAAGGGTTACCCCCGCCACCACGGAACCACCTGCGGCGGTCAAGGTGTCCATACTTGCGCACAGGGTGGCCCCGGTGGTGATCACGTCATCGACCACCACCAGCGGCACCCCAGCTGGTGGTCGGCGCCGTAATTGCACGGCACCCCGCATGTTCTCCACGCGTTCCGCCGCGTCAAGCTCAGATTGGTCTGCAACGTGCGCCGCCGTCACGAGACAACGCGCAACCTCAATGGCGCTCCCCGGAACCTGCGCGCTCATCGACGCCGCGTGGCGGCACACCGCCTCTACCGGGTCACCGCCGCGCAGGCGCGCGGAGCGGGTTCGTGTCGGGGCGGGAACGAGAATAACGCTGGAGGGTAACTCACCGCGGGCCTGAAGATGCGCAAGCGCCGCGGCGAGCACCGCGCCGACGTATTCACGCGCCGCGTGATGCCCACGCTCTTTCATCGCCACGATGACGCTTTTGTGTGCCCCGCCGTAGGGTCCCAATGCCCACACCGGCGCCGGCAGCAATAGCCGACGGCGCACGGGATGCGGGGGACGTCGCAACGCTAAACGGCACGCGCCGCACAGATCGCTACCGGCCCGGCCGCACCCCGCACAGGCGCGCGGCAACACCAATTCCCCTAACGCCAACCCCCGAAGGCTCATGCGGCCTAGCCTACCGGCGCCGACCGCACAGCGCGCGGAAAGCTAGTTCGCAACGATAGGTGCGGAGCGCTTACCCTGCAGGCCAGGCACCTCGCGCCAGAAGGCAACTTCGGCCTCGTCCGCAGGAATCTGGAGAATTGCCCTCGCGTCGGTGATGTAAGTCGTCGACATAGAGTTCTCCACCGCCACCACCGGCGCCGTCACGTTGCCGGACGGCAGCGTGGTCACCGCGGAGCCGTCCTGCTCCACCCGCCACATCGGCGACTCGGTGGTCGAAGTACCCACCACCAAGGAACCATCGACTCGCCAGTCCAGCGACAACGCAGAACCGCCGAGCTCGCTCGCAAGCTCGCGGATATTGACCACCCGGTAGGCGCCGTCCGTCTCCTTGACCACGACACCGACGTAGACGCGGCCACCGGCGATCATCGCTACGCGGGCGCCGGTCGCGGACAAGCGCATAACGGAAATCTCGCCTTCGATATCCTCGTTCTGTTCCGTTCCCTCAAGCTTGACTTCGGTCTCCGCCACCTCGCCAGAGGTGGACGAACGGACCGCGCGCACGACCTTCTTGCCGTTGAGCACCACCCACGCCGCGGCGCTGTCGTATTCAAAGGTAGGGCGCGAAATAGTGCGGGCCGTATCCGATTCCGCCAAACCTTCGCCCATCGATCCCATGACTAGCTGCGACTTCTTGTCGTCATCCGGATCCTTGCGAACCACCGCGAAGTGACCGTCGGCGTCAATCTCTGCGGACTGGACCTCACCACTGGAGCCCAATTCCCCGGCGATCGGCGTTGCCTTCTCCCCTTCCACCCGCATGATGTTGCCGCCGTTGAGGGCGTACAGCGAAGACAAGGAGCTCGACGCAGATTCCGGATTAAAGTCCGCGAAATCATCAGTTGTCATCTGCTCCAACCCCTCCACCAACGGGGTGCCATCGGCGGTAATCTTGTACGGTCCCGGGATAGAGGCATTAGACAACGTCCACACCACCTGTGCCGCGAAGCGCAGACGCGCTTCCTCATCCATCTCAGACATACCGGCGAAACGATACTCTCCGTCTTCCACACCGGCGAAGGTCGCGCCGTCTGGCACCACCGTGGACGTTGCGGGTGCCAAGTTCTCCGAAGGGCCCTGCATGAGAAGCGTAATCAGTTCGGTGTCGAGGGACTTCTGGCCGTCGTAAAGCCAGCGCCGCTCTCTGACGAGGACCCGCCCATTTTGGCCATAGAAGTACACATTGTGTGGGCGGTACTGATTACGGAACTCCGTGCGTTCGATGGCCACGCCCTCCGGCAGGCTGGTGATTCGCCACTCGTCATCGGTTCTCCGCATCTCCACCTTGGCCTCGTACACCCCGTTTTCAGGGATATAGATGCCGCCCTCGCCCAGCTTGCCGATAACTGTGCCCCGCACCTCGAAGGTGCGCTTGGACTGGTCCTCCCCAGAAACGGTGGTCAGATCAATCTGATCCAATAACAAAGTCGGTCCAGACGGGTTCCAGTTGGCAGCCGTGGACTTGTCCAAGAACGAGCGCGCAGAAGCGTACTCACCCGCCGGAATAGCAGCGGCGGAGAAGAAATCACGCAACAACAAATCCGGCTCCATGCCGGGCGTAGGCCCCAGCGAAGGAGTCTCCGCAGCATCGGGAGAATACGAACGCATGACCTGCGGACTCGAATCTCGCGGGAGTGAGGAGCACGAGGTAAAAACCAAGGAACTGGTGACGATCGCCACGGTGGCGGCCACCCGGTTTTGCCAGCGTTTATACATCACTGCTCCTCCACTTCCGGCTTCCGACCACGGACGATCCCGGCCTGCTCGTCAGTCTTGCTGTCCCCGGAAGAGTTGCTTCCCGACGGGAGCGCGGGTGTCTCCGACTCCGGCAGTGCCGTGGTGGAATGCGGGACCACCAAAGGAATGGGCTCTTCCTCGTAGACGTCCTTGGGCTGCTTGGGCAGGATAAGCCGGAACCGGGAACCTACCCCGAGCTCACCAATCGCGTCAAGGGTGCCGCCATGGAGAACCACGTCCTCGCGGGCAATAGCCAAACCGAGACCCGTGCCGCCGGAATGGCGCTTGCGGGAAGCATCAGCACGCCAGAAGCGGTTAAACACCAACTCCTCCTGCCCTGGCTTCAGGCCGACGCCGCGATCCGTCACGGCTACACCAATCACCTTGTCGCCGTCCACGACGCGGACGTCCACGGGATTGCCCTCCGAATGGTCAATCGCGTTCGCCAACAGGTTGCGCAGAACACGCTCAATACGGCGGGAATCGCCATTGATTTGTACTGGCGCGTCAGGAATCTCAAAGCGCACATCCACGCCCAGCTTGGTAGCCAGGTGCTGAGTCTGCTGCCATGCTGCCTGCACGCACGAGCGCACGTCGAGCTGGGAGGTGGCCAGATCCGCCACGCCGGCATCGTGGCGGGAGATCTCCAGAAGATCGGCCAAGAGAGCTTCGAAGCGGTCAAGCTCGGTAATCATCAATTCCGAGGCGCGGCGCTGGTGCGCTTCCAAAGAATCCGGGTCTGCTGCGATGAGATCCGCCGCCATGCGCACGGTGGTCAGCGGCGTACGCAACTCGTGCGAGACATCGGAGGTGAACTGGCGCTGCAGATCGCCGTACTCCTCCAGCTGGGTAATTTGCTTGGAGAGTTTCTCCGCCATGTCGTTGAAAGAAATGGCGAGGCGAGCCATCTCATCTTCACCGTCGACGGCCATCCGCTCGCGCAGGTGCCCGGCCGCCAGGCGTTGGGCAATGCGGGAGGCGGAACGGATCGGGGCGATGACCTGCTGCGTGGCCAGCCAGGAAATCCCCACGAGGAGAACCACCACCACGAGGCCGGCAGCAGACAGCAAGCCGCGCATGAGGGCCATGGTCGCTTCCTCGTTCTCCATGCTCATCACGAGATAGACCTGCACGTCCGGAATGTCGGCCTCGGTGGGCGAGCCCACGATGAGCGCGTTATAGCTCGTACCATCCGAGCGCTCAATGGTCGTGTACTGGTAAGAAATTTGGTCTTCGGAAACGAATTCCCGCAACGCCTCCGGAATCCGATACCCCTCGGGCGACTTGGTCACAGAACCATCGGCGTTTTCCGCGAGAATCACCGGTTCATAGACCACCGAGGCGTCGGAAGACTGCGAAGACAACTGCGTCAATGACGCCCGCGCCGAATTGAGGCGCACCTGCACTGAATTCGCCGTGCCTGTCGCATTGATCTGCTGCTCCACGACAACTCGGGCGCGGTCAATCTCCTGGCTCGCAATGTCCTTCTTCTGGTCCACCAGTCGCTGCGCCAGCACGGACACCAGCGCGTACGCCAAAATGATCATCACCACAGTGGAGGCGGCAAAGATCATGCCGATGAAGCGCACCTGCAGCGAGTTGCGCCACGCTTCTACGAAGGAATCACGAAGGTTGTGGAGTTTCTGAAAAATGGCTTTCTACTCCCCGTCGACGGACATGAGCTTTCCCGTTTTGTAGCCAACGCCGCGGACGGTCAGCACGATCTGCGGATCTTCTGGGTCGTGTTCAATCTTCGCACGCAGGCGCTGCACATGGACGTTCACCAGGCGGGTATCCGAGGCGTGGCGGTAGCCCCACACCTTCTCCAGAAGCTCCTCGCGGGTGTGCACCTGACCAGGCTTGCGGGCCATCTCCAACAGGAGATCGAACTCCAAGGGGGTCAGTCCGATCTCCTCGCCGGGCTGACCGGACGCCGTGCGACGGGTGACGGTGTGCTCCGGGACGTCGATAAGCAAATCTCCGACCTCAATGAGTTCCGTCTCCTCCGCGTCGGTGCGGCGCAGCCGCGCCCGAATGCGCGCCACGAGCTCCTTGGGCTTGAACGGCTTGGTGATGTAGTCATCAGCACCCGATTCCAGGCCCAAGACCACGTCCACGGTGTCGGTCTTCGCCGTCAGCATCACGATGGGAACAGCCGACTCACGTCGGATGGCACGGCAGATGTCCACTCCGTTCATGCCGGGGAGCATGAGGTCCAGCAGGATAAGGTCTGGGTTCTCAGCCTGAAATGTGGGCAGCGCGTCGTTTCCGTCAGTCACGGCGATGGGCTCTAACCCCTCAGCCTCCAACACGATGGTCAGCATTTCCGAAATCGCTGGATCATCATCTACCACCAAAATCTTTGGCGCCATGTCCTCAACTCTCCTACCCATCACTGTCTGACTAGAACGGCCGCATAAGACCGCGAACTCCTCACGATAAGCAATTAACGCGCGGTAATAGCTGAATAAATCATATCCGTATCGCGGGAAACGAGCCAGCGCCCCGCCCAAGAACGGCGCGCCAATTCCTCATATGCCGCCGCGGTACGCACCTGGAGCCCGCCATCTTTTTCATAGGCATCTCGGGCCCGCGAGGCGTCCGCATCTGCGCGCTTTTCGGCGCGTTCTTGTGCCACCTCCGGAGGGGTGGACAGATAGACGCTTAAATCTGGGCGCGGAAGTTCGAGCGTTTCAAACTCAAGTTCGTAGACCCACCTCACCACGTCTTCTGCCGCCTCGCCCGGGAATCCACCGAGCCGCGCCGCGGAATATGCAGCATTGGAGGCCACGTAGCGGTCGACGATGACCACGCCCTGCTTGCTCAAGTCTCGCAAGTGTTCGGCAGCGCCGCTACGGTCCAATGCGAACAGCGTCGCCATCCCGTACACGGAATCTGGGAGGTCTCCCATGTGACCGTACAGCGCCCGTTGCGCAAGCTTCGCATGCACGGACTCGGCATAGCGTGGGAATGCCAAGGTGCCAACGGACTCCCCGGCTTCTTGCAGGCGGCGAACGAGCTCGGTAACAAGAGTGTTCTTCCCTGCCCCGTCAATTCCTTCGACGGTAACGATCACGCCAGAGCCTCAAGGTACGGCTCTAGGTCCTCCTCGGTGTCGACATCCTCAAGGATGCCGGCGGCGAGTTCATTGAGCGCTTCGTCGCCCTCGCCAATCAAGCCCCGGATGAAGGGGTAGTCCTCTGCAATGGCGCTCGAAGAAAACGGGGCGCCCGCCCAAATGGCAGCGATGGTGGCGGCCGCGTGGGCATTAGCCACCTCTTCCGCGGTGCCGCCGCTTCCCAGCATGCACGCGTCGCGTACGCCTTCGACAACGCCGTCATCGTCTAAATTGGCGAGCTCGTCGAAGAAATCAACGTTGGCGTCATCAGCAAAGATCTTCTCGTCCCAGGTTCCCATTCCACTCTCCCTCGTTGGAAATAGCGCATTGTCGGCCTAAAATACCCGAATTTCACGCGTCACACATTCACAACTATGCACACTACATGGTAGTGTCGTTATCGACTTGTTACTTAGAAGGGCCTTGGAGCTTTCACGTGGAAAAAGAAACCCGTCGCGTCGCCGCGTTCATCGTCGTCGGCCTTTTGCTGGCCGTCGGCGTTGGTTTTGGCGTGTGGCGAGTTAGTTCTCCGGCGAGCCCTTCCGTCACCGATACTGCCACGGCGGACACCAATATTTCGAGCGACTCGTCGACGACGCGGGCGGCAAAATCGGCGTCCGCCTCACAGCGCCAGGATGCTAACGATGATGCCTCCGGCGACAAGGACGAGCCTTCGAGTTCTTCAGGCTCTAAGAAGCGGGCACACACGGACAAGCACGATCCATTCCTTGCCCCCAATGCGCAGGTCTACGCCTCAGGCCCGGGCTCTGGCGAGCCCACCCGCTACTACCGCCCCGATTCAGTAGGCGGCTCTGACTACTCAGACGGCTCCGGGCAGACCGGCAGCGGCAACCAGACCGGCGGCGACGTTGGCGCGGGCAACGGTTCCACTGAGATCTATGCTGAGCCCACCCCGGGCGCCGGCGCAACGCCGGCACAACCAGGGCCGCTTACCGACGCCCCGGGCTCCGCACCGGATCCTGGAGCGAGCACCGGCGTTACCACCCCGGCACCTACTAGCTCACCCGCACCTGGCACGGACGTTCCCGTCACCACCACACCGGGTACCGGCACACCAGGAACCTCTACCCCTGGCACGACTCCGGGACAGACAACGAAACCGAACACCCCGTCCCCGAAGCCGACGTCTCCGACACGGGTTTCCCGCCCGGACCGCGACCCGGAAGGTGGCTGGGTGCCATTCCGCGGTGACGGTGGTGGCAGTGCCGACGGAATGCCCGAACCCACTGACGACGGCAACGATGGCGCCGATGGGACCGACGGCGGTGCGTTGGATGGTGCCCCCATCGCGGACGGCAACACCGACGGCACGGACAGCACCCCCCTTGCTGACGACACCTCCGCAGACAGCGATCAAGCCACCGCGACTGAGGGTACGGGCGTTGAGGTCCCGGAGGAACCCACCGTCGATGGAGATCAGCCCTCCGAACCAGCACCGCTGGACAAACCGGTTACCGATCTCTCCGACCCGATGAGCGGCGACAGCGACGCTGTTGCCGCGTCTCTCAACACCGCAGAACCGACAGCGGGATAGGACAGTCGAGCGCCTCCGCCCGCTACGTCCCTGCTACGCGCGGGCTACGAACAACTGGGTATTACCCTCGGCCAAGCCAGACGCTTGCTTGAGAGCATCTGCTGCCGGGATCCACAGTGCTCGGCCCGGTCGCAATTCGCATTGTTCCCCTGTCTCCGGGTCAGTTACCTGCGCGGCACCGGCGGTACACAGGACGATAACTGGGCCAGCGTAATCAATGTCCACTACATTGCGCGGTGCCAATTCGATACGCGAAATCCCAAATTCCTCAACCGGAACCGGATAATCCCACTGTTCGGTGACGTTGTCACTGGCCACCTTCACCTGCATCGAGCGCGGGTCGGCTAAGGACTCAAAGTCGAGAACTCGGACGAGTTCCGGCACATCGACGTACTTGGAGGTCAATCCACCGCGGAGGACGTTATCGCTATTGGCCATGATCTCCACTCCTAGGCCGGAGATATACGCGTGTAGCTGGCCAGCCTGAAGGAACATGGCTTCACCGGGGACCAAGTGCACATGGTTAAGCAGCAACGCGCCGAGAACACCGACGTCGCCCGGGTACCGGTTATTGAGGTCGATGACGGTGCGCAGGACATCTGCCATCCAGTCTCCGCGATCCACGTGATGCTTGGCAGAGTCCACGATAGCGTCGATCAGTTCAACGCGTGACGCCCGCGGGATAGTAATCCAGGTGGTGAACAAGGCACGAAGGTTGTCTTCTTCCGCTTCGGGGGCCGCATCCAGCATGGTGAGGTAGCGGCCCAGCTTCTCGCAGCGCAACAACGCGAAAAGCTCCCGAGTCGCAGGCAGCGGACGGAAGCCGGCCATGGCGTGGAAGTTGGTCAACGCGACGATGAGTTCCGGTTTGTGGGAGGCGTCCTTGTAGTTGCGTTCCGTGGCATCGAGAGCCACACCTTGGGAATTTTCCCTTTCAAATCCTTCCTGCGCCTGAGTTAACGTGGGATGCGCCTGCAGCGAGAGCGGCTCGTCGGCTGCAAGAAGCTTAAGCAAGAACGGCAGCCGGGAACCGAAGCGCTCCTCTACTCGGGCACCTAGCGCCGACTGCGGATCAGCGTCGATGATCTGGTCGAGGCGCTCGCCTGCGATGGTGGACGGGCTCACGGGGTGAGCACCGAACCACACCTCAGCAACGGGCCTGCCGTCGGACTCCTTCCCCATCAATTCTGGGATCGCGGACGTGGAACCCCAGGAATAGTTCCGAACTGAGCCTTCAAGAAGCTGCATTATTAAAACTGGTCCTTAGACAAACTCGTGAGGCGGTTACGGCCTATGTACTCGGTCAATATCGATCTGCTAGGTCAATATCATGCGCACGCAGTGCCGCGGCGCCACCATGGGAGGCACCTTGGTTGAGGAAGCAGGTCCGCCTTCTCCTACCTCCGTTAACACCCCACCAGACTAACACCGCGGCCTGTACGAACAGCAGCGCAGGCTCGGAGGTCACTGAATTGTTCCCAAAAAGATATAGGGAGATATTTCGACGGCAACCCAACCTCTCTGCGGCGTCGAAGAAAACATGGTGCCGCCACCGATGCGGACACCGGTGACGGTACAAGGTTCCCGCGCGGGCGAAGCCGCCCGAACGAGGTTTCGCGAAACTAGCCGCGGATGAACTTCAGGACGTCCTCTGCCAGGGCGTCGACTTCTTCCTGAGTTTCTGCCTCAGCGTTCAGGCGCAGCAACGGCTCTGTGTTGGAGGCACGGACGTTGAACCAAGCCTTGGTGTCCTTAAGCTCCACGGTCACACCGTCGAGGTCATCGGTGGACTCAATGCGGTCGGCCATGCCGTCCAAGACTGCCTTGATGGAGGCCTGCTGATTCTCCACGGTGGAGTTAATCTCGCCGGACGCTGCGTAGCGGCTGTACTCGCCCATGAGCTCGCTGAGCGTGCCCTCGGACTGTCCCAGCGCAGCCAGTACATGCATGGCGGCCAGCATGCCGGAATCGGCATTGAAGAACTCGGAGAAATAGTAGTGGGCGGAGTGCTCGCCACCGAAGCCAGCTCCGGTGGCAGCCATCTCGGCCTTAATGAAGGAGTGACCCACGCGGGTCCGCACGGCCTTGCCGCCGTTTTCTTCCACGATCTCAGGAACGGCCTTGGAGGTGATCAGGTTGTGGATGATGGTGGCACCCGGGTTATTAGCCAGGAAGCGCTTGGCCACAAGAGCACAGATCGCGGACGGCGACACAGGATCACCCTTCTCGTCCACAACGAAGCAACGGTCAGCGTCGCCGTCGAAGGCCAAGCCCAGGTCCGCCCCCTGCTCGACGACGAACTTCTGCAGGTCCACGATGTTCTTCGGGTCCAGCGGGTTTGCCTCGTGGTTCGGGAAGGTGCCATCCAGCTCGAAGTACAGCGGGCGGACGTCGAGCGGCAATCCCTCGAACACGGCGGGAACGGTGTGCCCGCCCATGCCATTAGCGGCATCCACGGCAACGACCAGCGGGCGAATCTCGCCCAGCGGTACCAGTTTGTTGAGGTAGGCAGCGTAGTCCGCCAGCACGTCCTTCTCGGACTGAGATCCTGCTGCGCCGTCGAAGGCCGGTACGCCTTCCACGAGCATCGTGGAAATCTCCCCCAGGCCGGTGTCCTGGCCGACCGGCTTGGCACCCTTGCGACACAGCTTGATGCCGTTATACTTCGCCGGATTGTGGGAAGCGGTGAACATAGCACCCGCGCAGTCCATGTCGCCCGAAGCGAAGTAGAGCTCATCGGTGGAGGTCAGCCCAAGCATGACTACGTCCAGCCCCTGGGAGGTCACACCGTCGGCGAAAGCCTGGGACAACTCAGGTGAGGAAGGACGCATGTCGTGGCCGACCGCCACGGTGGTTTCCCCCTCGGCGCGCAGCAGATTGCCGAAAGCCGCGCCGGTGTCACGAACAAAGTCAACGTCGATGGATTCGCCGACCACGCCACGGACGTCGTAGGCCTTGATTACTGCAGAGATTTCTTCACGGGTACGCATGCCTTAAACTTTACCGGCATTTCCCGGGCCCGGCCCGTTAACCTGTGCACGCACGCTACCCCCCCTTGGGGCGGGCAGCACCCGCCACTGCGTCGCCGGGGGTGAGGCCGCTGGGCTACCCGTCACTGGGCCAGCTACGCATCAGCGTCATCTGCAACGACTTTGAGGTGGGCCCGGCGGCGGATTTTCTCATCCGCGACACGACGGGTGCGGAACACGGGGTGGTTGGAGTTGTCTGGGTCCGCCGCGTCGAAGTTAGCGGCCCCGTAGTCGATAACGTCGTCCCCGCTGCCCGCATCGAGCCCGTCGACGAGTCCCGTGGTGACACGGCCGTCCTCACGCACCGCTTGTGCCAAAGCGAGAAGATCGTCATCATCTTCGATCTCGACAGCTTTAACTCGCACCAGTTCCCAGTTTTTGGGCGCGGTAATGCGCGCGCTGTGAGTTTCGCAAAGATCCCAGCTGTGCGGGTTGTTTTCCTGAATGAGCGGACCGATGACCGCGGTTTGATCAGCATAGGCATAGGTCAAGGTCGCCACGGCTAACCTGTTGCAACCGGGGCGGGAACAGCGACGAGGGTTCTGATCGGGAAGGTGACTCACAGTGGGTAAGTCTAAACCGACAATTGAGAGTTTGGACAGATCGGCGCGCCATGCCGCCAACCGAGCCATGGTCCGCCCTACAATCACAGGCATGCCAGCCAGCCCGCGCCACCACATCCGCCCGCACCGCAACCGCCGCGGCCGGGGACTGCGCGGCCCCGTGCTTCCCGAGCAAACCCCGCGCTATCGTTCGCGTGCCCAAAAATTCGACATGGCTGCGCTCGAGGCCTACGCACCTATCCACAATGCTTTTGCGGAGCAACTCAGCGGGCTCGACCTCGCCGTGGATACCGTGCCGCGCATGCAACTAAGCGTAGATATGACCGTCACGCCCGACGAAATCGTGGCGGATGGCCCCGTTCCCCTCGGTCGTGTCCTACCTGCGGGCATTGACTCCCAGGGGCGGCCCACGAGGGCGCGGCTCGTTTTGTTCCGCATGCCCATTGAACAACGCTGCACCACTCTGGAAGAGCGCGCTGACGTACTGTCCACGGTTCTCACCGTGTTAGTTGCCAACTACCTCAACATCGATCCCCAAGACGTGGATCCACACTTCGCTTGGTAGCTGTTTAACGAAAAACTATTTAGCCGATTTCCCGCTTCAGGCGGCGGCGCTCACGATCGCTCAGGCCACCCCAAATGCCAAAGCGCTCGTCATGCTCCAGGGCATATTCCAAGCACTCGTCCCGCACTGCACAGGCCTGGCAAATCCGCTTGGCCTCGCGAGTAGATCCACCCTTTTCCGGGAAGAAAGCATCCGGGTCCGTCTGTGCACACAGTGCTTGGTCTTGCCACTCCTGCTCGACGGCACCAAAGAGTTCATCGAGCGACATCTCTGCAGCAGCACCGCCACGGAGAATAGCGTTATTTGGCATCTGATCCACGCTGGTTCCTCTCTCCGTAGTTGGTTTCTTAGTTGATAACGATTTGTTGTCGGTGTGTTTCTTACACTGATGTGATTACACACTGGATCACTAAATATCGTCAACCCAGAACCGTCGAATTGAGAACCCTCACAGGTAAAAGCCAAGCTAAGTTTCACACCAGTCACACCAGCCCCAACCCTCCCCCGCCGGGGGTAAAGGGCGGGGGCACTACATGTAGTAGGTGGAATAGTGTGGTCTAACTAATCCCAAGGTCTATCGGCGTGTCGCGCACACCGCGTCCCCTCAAAGAGTTTTCGGACCCACGTGCCGCTGGCTCGCCTGCGCCAAGAGGCCTATGCGTCAGGAGAGAAGCGGACGCCGCCATCCGGGATGTCCACGCCCGGCCATACGCGCATGCCGTCCTGGAGCTCGCAACGCGCGCCGATGTGTGCACCCTCGCCAATAACGCAACCGCGGATGCGGGCGTTAGCACCAACCACGGCGCCCGCCGCGATAATCGAATCCTGGATGACAGCACCAGGCTCGATGGTGACCCCGTCGAACACCACGGTGCCGTCCAAGCGGCAGCCCGCACCAATCTGCGCGCCGCGCCCCACCGAGGTGCCTCCCAAGAGCAACACGCCGCCCGCCACGCCAGCGGAAGGATCTACGAGGGCCTCGCCGCGCTCGCCGTCGAGAAGCGGCGACGGCGCGATTCCGCGCACCAGGTCTGAAGAGCCCTGCACGAAGTCATCCGGGCGGCCCATGTCACGCCAGTAAGAGTTGTCCACGTGACCGTAGAAACGCTTACCCTCTTCCAGCACTGCCGGGAACGTCTCGCGTTCCACGGAGACCGCGCGCCCCGTCGGAATGGTGGCGATGAGGTCCTTCTTGAACACGTAGCAGCCAGCGTTGATCTGATCGGTTGGCGGATCCTCCGTCTTTTCCAGGAAGGCCGTGACCCTGCCTTCGGCGTCGGTAGGCACGCAACCAAACGCGCGCGGATCCGACACGCGCAGCAGGTGCATGGTCAAATCTGCATCCTTGCTCAAATGGGTGTCCAGGATGCCATCCAAGTCCATGCCGGACAAAACGTCACCATTAAACACCATCACGGTGTCGTGACGCAGGTGATCGTAGACGTTGCGAATACCGCCACCGGTGCCAAGGGCTTCTTCCTCCACGACGTATTCGATGTCGAGACCCATCTCGGAGCCGTCACCGAAGTACTCCTCAAAGACCTCGGCCTTGTACGAGGTGGACATGACCACGTGGGTGATGCCCGCGGCCTTAATACGCGCCAACAGGTGCTGCAGGAAAGGGTGGCCTGCGGTCTGCAGCATCGGCTTTGGCGTACCGATGGTGAGCGGCCGCAGGCGGGTGCCCCGGCCACCCACCAGAATCACTGCATCAACATCTTTGGTGGCGACGGCACCGTCTGCCGCCAGCGCCGCATCCTGCGCGCGTTCATTCATCTCGTCGTGCCCTTTCCTCAAAAGATTCTCATCGTGATTCTATGCTCACCCTTCGCGGATTCTGGTGGGCGACACCCCAGCATGTCAGCACTTCCCCGCAGCACTTAGGCCCTAATGCGCGGTCAGACTGCGCCGCTAGGCGACGTCGCGCCCCGCGAGCGTGGTCATACCCGTTGCCCCACCGACGGGAACGCGGCCGCGCGCCCCAGCGCGCTTAGCATTGCGCACCCGCGCCACAGTCAGCACGGCGCGCAGCATCAGCCCGCCTTTGATGGCCCACCGGATGGGCGCCTGCCACCACGCCGGGTGCCGATCGGCCTGAAAGCGATAGGCGGAATCATGGTGGGCACGCAGCATCTTGCCCGAGTGAGCTTCCGTGGAATGCCCCTTCTCATGGGTGATAACTGCCCCGGGGCAAAAGACATTGAGGTAGCCGGCGCGATGGAAGCGATCACCTAGGTCAACGTCTTCCAGGTACATGAAATAACGCTCATCAAAACCACCAATGGCTTCAAACGCATCCCAGCGCACCAACACGCACGAACCGGAGAGCCAGCCGGCGGGACGCTCACGGGACATGTCCTCGTCGTCGCGGTAAGCCTTAGTCCACGGGTTACCCGGCCACACCGTAGAAAACAACGCGTGGCCAATCCCCGTGACGAGAGTGGGCACTGCCCGTGCGGACGGGTAGTTGGAGCCGTCTGGTTCCACGATGCGCGGCCCCACCGCAGCTGCCTGCGGCCACCGTCGGGCGCAATCAATGAGGTCATCAATCGCGCCTGGGGTGAAGGTCACATCCGGGTTGGTGATGAGGACGAAGTCGGGGTCCACTTTCCCGGCGTCGCGAAGCTCCCGCAAGCGCCGCACACCAGCGTTCATTCCTCCGCCATAGCCGAGGTTCCCGCCCGTGGCTAAGAACTCCACCCAGTCGTGGGCCGCGGCCGCAGCCTCCGGGACGCCGTCGGTAGAACCGTTATCCGCAAGGACTACATAAGCGCCCGCGGTCGTCGCGCCGGGGACGCTGTCCAGGAACTGCCCCAGGTACTTTCCTGGGGAGTAGGTGACCGTCACTACTGCGATAGGGGCCACTGGGAGCTCTTTGTTGTCATTCACAATGGCACTTACCCTACCCACCCCGGGCACATTCCGGCTGCTGCAACACCACGCTGCGCGCGTCATCCCGGCCACCGATCGGGTGAAACTTTTCTCGTTTGCCGGTTTCTAGTGGATCGGAGCGCGCCCTGCCCGCTAGACTCCAAGAGTTATCGTTTCCGATCCTTATGTTTCGTTTCATCCATTGAAACCGTTACCTCTGTCCCCCCTGCAACACTAAGAAGATTCCACTTCTGCCCCATCGACAATAGAAGAATCCACCGTGAACGAACCCGTCAACGAGCCACGTCCCCGCGCTTCCCGCGACATCCAAGCCGCGCCCGCGCTTGCACCGAAGATCAAGCAGGCTGGCCCCGCCCCGCTCAAGGGCGTCATTACAGTGCTGTCTGTCCTCGTGCTGCTGGTATCCGGCATGGGCTACTTCGCCGTGGGGCGCTTGGGCAACGAGGTAGCTTCCGCATCCAACCTCAATCTGGGCGGTTCGGGTTTTAAGCACGGGCAAGCTCCTGACGGTGCGGTCGACATCTTGTTGGTGGGTTCGGATTCGCGTACCGACGCCCAGGGCAACCCCCTGTCCGAGGAAGAATTGGCGCAGCTCCACGCGGGTATTTCCGACGGCGAGCACAATACCGACACAGTGATGCTCATCCGCGTGCCTAACGACG
Organism: Corynebacterium incognita; assembly: GCF_014217255.1. Taxonomy (NCBI): domain Bacteria; kingdom Bacillati; phylum Actinomycetota; class Actinomycetes; order Mycobacteriales; family Corynebacteriaceae; genus Corynebacterium; species Corynebacterium incognitum. The sequence continues at coordinate 1,774,722 of NZ_CP059404.1, read as the reverse complement.
GTTCGCGAGCGACTGCCGTGTCCATTCCCCGCGACACCTACGTCAAGGACCCGGACCTGGGCAACATGAAGATTAACGGTGTCTTCTCCGCCCACAAGGCGGAGCTCAAGGACAAGCTTGAGGCAGAAAAGAGGGCTGATGAAGGAGACGGCGCTGGTCTTTCTGAGAAGGAGATCGAGCAGCGCAGCACCGAAGACGGTCGTGCCGCGCTCATCGCTCAGGTCACCGACCTCACCGGCATCGACATCGACCACTACGCGGAAGTGGGCCTGCTGGGCTTCACCCTGCTCACTGAGGCCGTGGGTGGCGTGGACGTCTGTCTCAATGATGACGTGGACGATGAGATGTCCGGCGCGAAGTTCAAGAAGGGCCGCCAGACCATCAACGGCGCGGAGGCGCTTGCCTTTGTCCGCCAGCGCTACGGGCTGCCTCGCGGCGACTTCGATCGCATCGTCCGCCAGCAGGCCTTCATGGCCTCCTTGGTCAACAAGGCCTTGGCCACCGACACCCTGACCAACCCCTCGAAGCTGGGCAAGATCGGCCAAGCCGTGGAACGGTCCGTGGTCATCGACGAAAACTGGGACATCATGAACTTTGCCTCCCAGCTGTCCAACCTGGCCGGTGGCAACGTCACCTTCACCACCATTCCGGTCACCAGCGTGGACGGCACGGGCGACTTCGGCGAATCCATCGTGACCGTCGACAAGGCGGAGGTGCACGATTTCATGGACGAGCTCACGCTCACCGCCGCCGAGGCCTCCGAATCCGCTGCGGCGTCTTCTTCGCAGGAGGCTGCACAGTCCTCGAGCCCGTCGACCGTCGACGACGTTGAGGTGCATGTGCTCAACGCGGGCTCCATCAGCGGCCTTGCCGCGGGAGTGGGTGGCCATCTGGAATCCAAGGGCTACCAGGTAGACCGCACCGCTAATGCTCAGCCGGGCATCTACGCCACGAGCCAGGTGGTGGCCGCCGACGCCAACGACGAGCGCGCCAGCGCCCTAGCGAAGGCGCTGGGTGGACTCCCCATTACCGCCAACCCGGCGTTGGACGACACCACCTTCATCGTGGTCACGGCCGACGACTACACCGGACCATCCGACGACAGTGCCCAGCAGTCCGCCACGGCCGACGAACCAGATTCAGAAGGCTCGACCGAGGAGTCCGGTTCCGCCACGCCTGACGAGGCCCCCGTGGGCACCCCGGGCAACGACTTCGGCACCGCCAAGGTCGCGCCCGAAATCGACGCCGGCGGCGACGGGCCGCGCTGCGTTAACTAGCGACGTCAACTAGCGACGCGCCGCTTCTCTCATCGCGCGCAGAGCCAGGACGGCTTTACGCGCCCGTGGGACGCTGAGCCGCTCGTGGTACAGCTGCTCCGCTGGGGTACGGTCAATCATGTCGTTGAGTTCCTCGAAGATCCCCAGCGCAGTGTGCACCCCGGCGCGCACCGACATGGGCAACGCGTCGATGGTGTCGCGCGCCGCCGCGAAATCAGCGCGTATCTCACTCACCAGCTCCTGCTTGCGCCCCTCGTCCAACCGTCCGGCCCCAGCCAGGTAGTCCCGGTTGAGCCCGGCTTCATCGTCGGCAATGTCACGCAAGAAATTCACCTTCTGAAAGCCCGCGCCCAGACGCCGGGCACCTTCGTCCAGGACATCCCGCCGTGCGGCGGAATACTGCTCTTCTGCGATGAACACGTCCACGCACAACATGCCGATCACTTCCGCGGAGCCGTAGATATACTCCCCCAGCGGGGCCGACTTCCCAGCAGCATCCGCACGCATGGAGCGGAAGAAGGCCCGCAGGTGTTCCGGATCAAAGCGGCAGCGCCGCGCCGTGTCCGCAAAGGCATGCAAGATGGGATCCGTCACCAACGGCTGCGACAACGCAGCAAAGACTGCCTCTTCGTAGCCATCAAGAAGCTCCAAGACGTCCCCTGGACTTGCTCCAGCCGCCGCGCCATCGACGATTTCGTCGGCGATACGCACCATCGCGTACAGGCTGCGGATGTCGCGCCGCACCCGGCGGGAGAGCAGCGACGTGGCTAAGGAAAAGCTCGTGGAGTAGTGCGCGATGACCTGCGCCGCCGCCTTATGGGACATGCGGGTGAAGCGCTCCGGTGCACCCGCGGGCCCCGGTTGCGGTGTTGTCGGCGACATCGTGCCCCTCCATGTACTCACTGTCCGCTCGTGGAATGTGCTTCGCGCGCCTCGCACGCAACGCTTAGAGCATACGTGACGCCCCGCGGCGGTTTTCCTTACGATGGGGAGGCATGGACTTGCTCACTCACCTTCTTGCCGCCGACCCGGGCACCCCGCGCCTGACCGTCTATAACGAGGCCCAAGGCTCGCGCCTAGACTTCTCCGCGCAGACCCTAGACAACTGGGCCGCCAAAGTGGGCAATTTCTACAAGGAGGAGCTGGACTTGGAAGCCGGTGACAAGGTGGTCATCGACCTGCCCGTCAGCTGGCAAGCCGCCGTGTTGGCTCTCGGCGCTATCGCCGCGGAGGTGTCCTACACGCTGCTTGGCCCGGCTGACGACGCTCCTGCCGCCGGCGCGGACCGAGACGAGCCCGGCGCGGGGAACTCTGGGGTGTGTTTTACCAGCCTCGATAAATTCGCAGACTACGACGCCGCGGGGTTTACCGACATCGTGGTGGTCACCGACGATCCCTTTGGCCGCGGCGTGGAGGAATCCGGCGGGGAGCTTCCCGCCGGCGCCATTGACTTCGGCCCCACCGTGCGCTTCTACGGGGACCACTTCCCCTACCCCACCGCGCCACTGCCGGCCCTGTTCCCGGATGCCGGGGCGTCGCAACGCCTGCTCAGCACCGGATGGTCCAACAACGCCGACTTCGACCGGACGGTGTTGGTCCCCCTCGCCGCGGGCGGCTCCGCCGTGGTGGTCACCGGCCTCGTACCCGCGGAGCGGCTCGAGTCCATCGCGCAGAGTGAGAAGGTTACCGCCCGCGACGAGCGCTGAAGAAGGCTCGCGGCCACGCTAGGCGCAACCGCCGGGTCCTTCCTCCCACGCGGCTCGGATCAACTCCTCGAGGACTTCAAGGTCAATGTCCTCGGGCTTGTTCACGTACACGCACGACACTGACGAGGTGTGCTTGCCCAGCACCGCACTGAGTGTGTCCCACCGGCTACTGCCTTGGATGCCGTAGAGCGAAAGCTTGGCTGTGCGTGGGGAGAAACCAACGCGGAAGGTATCACCCTCGCGTCCGGTGGCGTAGACGTAGTGGGCCTCGCCGTAGCCAATCATGGACGGCCCCCACAGCACCGGTTCCTCGCCAGTCGCGCGGCCGAAGACGTCAAGCAGGGTCTGCGCGTGGCCATAGCGCCGCTCGGACAGCGTGGCGAGGTATTCCTCGAGGTCGCGCTCGTCACCGGCCTGTGTCTTGATGTCCGCGGCGGATTGGCCGGTATTGCCCACCGTCCACGTCCCCGACCGATCTTCTGACGCGGGAACGTCGCCGCTCAGGCTGAGACCGCGCTCCACCAGCGCCGCCTGCACCCGCTCAAGGCCGCGCTTGCCGACGCCGTGGAGGGCCAGCAACGCCGCGTAATCCGCTCCGTCGAGAGCCTCAAGATGCGCGTAACCCGCCTCAGCGAATGCACGCGCGGCCGGCTTTCCCACACCGGGGAGGGCGGACAACTCCGTGTGTTGCTTCGTCATACTTGTCTTTTCTACCGCATAGCCCTCGTAGTGGGGCGGGCAATGAGAGCGAGTACATTGGGTGACCATGCTCGTTTACATCGCAATCGGCCTGCTGCTGGGGATCGGCGCGGTGGTCCAGGGCACCGTGGGTTTTGGGTTGGGAACCCTGGCCACGCCCATCATCGCCTTGGTCAAGCCCGAACTGCTGCCCACGATGATTATCTCGCTGGCCCTGGTGTTGTCCATCGCAATGCTGCGCCGCGAGCACGGCGGCATCTCCTGGAAGCTCGTGGGGCTGGCTAGCCTCGGCCGGGTGCCCGGCTCGCTGTTCGGCGCGTGGGCTGTCGCTGCCTTGTCGCTCAACGGCATCTCGCTGTGCATCGGCCTGGCGGTCATCCTGGCCATGACGTTGTCCCGCCTGGGTTGGAGTCCGCGCCCCACCACGCCGAATACGTTGGTCGCCGGCGTCGCCTCGGGTGCCTTGGGCACCTCGACGTCGATTGGCGGGCCGCCCATGGCGCTCATCATGAAGCACGAATCCCCCGCGGTCGCCCGCGGGACGCTGAGCGCCACGTTCCTTATCGGTTGCGTGATTTCTCTCCTCACGCTCCAGTTCAGCGGCGGGCTGACGCTCCTCCAACTGCAGGCCGCGCTGGCTTATCTCCCGGTCGTGGCCGCGGGATACCTGGTATCCACGCGGCTGAACAAGAAGATCGACGCCGCGCGGCTGCAGCGCCTCGTGGTCGCGGTGTCCATCGGCGCTGCCCTGCTCCTCCTAGCGAAGGTGGCGCTGAGTACGCTCGGCGGATAGGAACCCGCTAGGGGTTGCGCGGCCCCAGCGGGCCGTAATCGAAGTCCGCGGTCTGCGGGCCGAACGCGCGCAGGCCGGCCGGTGCGTCTTCGGGATCCATGTGGATCTCCAGGAACACGCCCTTCTCGCCGTCCAGCTTCTCGATGGCCGCGAGTGCGTCCTCGAGTTCGCCTTCGGTGCGGGCCTGGAGGGCTTCCATGGTGGTCTCCGCGTCGAAGACCTTGGGCAGGCCAGCGTAGTCCCAGTTCGCGATGTCGTTGTACTCGCGGTCCATGCCCAGAATGTAGCGCTCGATGGTGTAGCCGCGGTTGTTGAGCAGGACGATGATGGGCTTCTGGTCCTGGCGCAGCATGGTGGACAGTTCCTGCGCGGTGAGCTGGAAGGAGCCGTCGCCGATAAACAGCACGTGGCGACGATCCTCCGCAGCAAGCATAGAGCCCAAGGTCGCGGGCAGGGTGAAGCCGATGGAACCCCAGATTGGCGAGTTGATGTAGGTGACACCGTCCGGGAAGCGCTGGGTACCCAGGCCGATGTTGGAGGTACCGGCCTCAGCCACCACCACGTCGCCTTCCTTAATGAAGGCCCCGAAGCGGTTCCAGATGCGCTCGTGGGTCAAAGGCTTGTCGCCGCCGAAGTCCTCGGCCACCTCCGGCAGCGCAGCGGACTGTGCTTCCTCCTTTGCCTCACCGTCGCCGGCGACCTTCCCGAGGTTGGCCACGGCCTCATTGAGGCGGGCGAAAAACTCGCGGGTGTTGATGCCCACGTAGAACTCGCCGCCCACGGCTACGTGCTGGTCGCCCACGTTGACCACGGACGCCTCTGGCAGGTCGTGGGTGAACCCGCCCGAGTTCACCTCGATGAAGCGCGGGGTGGTGGTGAGCAGGAAGTCGGCGGTTTCCACGCGGTCCTGCACACCAGGCGCGGAGGCTTTGCCGTTGTAGGTCCCGATGAACTGCGGGTGGCGCTCCGGGAGGATGGCCTTGCCGGACGGCAGCTGGGAGTAGTTCACGCCAGTGGTTTCCACGAAGGTCAGCAGGTCCTGCTGGAATTCGTGGCGCGCGGCGTCCTGGTCCACCAGCACCAGTGGGGCCTTGGCATCCTTGAGCTTGGCGACGGTCGCGTCCACGGCGTCGGCAAGTCGGCGCTCGTCGGAGGTCGGCAGTTCTGGATCCAGCGGGGTGTCCGGGACATCCACCTCCAAGTGCGTGATGTCAGACGGCACCTGGATGTGGACCGGGAGGGACTCGCGCACAGCCAGCGAGATGACGCGGTCGATTTCCACCACGGCGTTGGCCGGGGTCAGGCGCACGGCGGCCGCGGTGAATGGGCGGAAGGCGGCGAGCATGTTGTCAAAGTTGCCCTCCGCCAGGGAATGGTGCACCAGGTAGCGATACTCGATGGCGAAGAGGGGCGGCGCGCCAGCGACGGAGATGAAAGGCACGTGCTCCGCGGCGGCACCGGCCACGCCGTTCAGCGCGGAGAGTTCGCCCACGCCGTAGGTGGTGAGCAAGGCGCCGAGGCGGCGCTGGCGGGCGTAGCCGTCCACCGCGTAGGCGGCGTTGAGTTCGTTGCAGGTGCCCACGAAGCGGACGCCGTCGAAGGCCTCGATCTGTTCCAGCCAGTTGAGGTTGAAGTCGCCGGGAACGCCGATGACCTCGGAGACTCCTACTTCTTTCAGACGGCGGAGCAAGAACTCGCCAATGGTGGTTCGCATAACTTCCTTTCGTTCGTGGGCACTGCCAGCCGGGGATGCGTCTAGCCGAAGCCCCTGCCAGTTTGAGGTTCAGGTCACATTATGCAACATGAGTGCGCCATGTGTCCGCTGTATGAGAAACCTACCCTAGTAGAGCCTGGATCACCCCCACGACAAGGTGTGCCCCACAACCTTTCCAATACATTTATGGCGAGCTTCACATTTTGCGGGTTTGGGTCTACACTATCCTCATCCCATTCAAGATTGTTCAACAATCTTCGGGTCTCCGTATCACTAGCTTTATCTTCACAAAAGGGGTGGCAGCTTCAGTCATGACAGTGACCATTGATCTCAACGCCGATCTCGGCGAAACCACCGCGGGCAATCCCGTGGCGGACGACGCCGCCATGCTGGACATGGTCTCCAGCGCCAACGTGGCCTGCGGCTTCCACGCCGGTGACGCCCACTCCATCGCCCAGACCGTCAAGGCCGCCGCTGAGCGCGGCGTCGTCGTCGGCGCCCACATCGGCTACAACGACATCGCCGGATTCGGCCGCCGCTTCATGGAGTACTCCCCCGCCGAGCTCGCGGACGAGACCCTGTACCAAATCGGCGCCCTTGACGCCCTGTGCCGCGCGAACGGCACCGCAGTCTCCTACGTCAAGCCGCACGGCGCGCTCTACAACGCCATCGTGCACCACGAGGCCCAGGCACAGGCCGTAGTCGACGGCGTGAAAGCCTTCGGCGATCTGCCGCTCATGCTCCTGCCCGGCGCCGTGGCCTGCGACCTCGCCGAGAAGGCCGGCCTACGAGTTATCCGCGAAGCCTTCTCTGACCGCAACTACAATCCCGACGGCACACTCGTGTCCCGCACCCAGGACAACGCCGTCATGCATGACCCGGAGGCGGTAGCCGCGCGCGTGCTCCAGGTAGCCACCAAGGGCTCGATCACTGCCGTCGATGGCTCCGTGCTCGACGTGCGCGCCGAGTCCGTCTGTACCCACGGCGACTCCCCTGGCGCGGTGGAACTCCTGCGCGGCGTCGTCAAGCAGCTCGGTGACCAGGGCATCGAGATTCGGAGCTTCCTATGAGCGCAATCATTCACAAAGTAGGCACCCGCGCCCTGCTCGTAGACCTGGATTCCTTGGCCCAAGTGATGGACTGGCACGCGGAAATGACCGCCCACCCGCTGGAGTACCAGGTGGACTGCATCGCGGCCGCCAAAACCGTGCTGCTCACCTTCGGCTCCCCACTCGCTGCCGAGGAGGCGGCGGAGAAACTGCAGGACTTCTCCCCTTCCGCGGCCACCCTGCGTGATCCCCGCACCGTGGAAATCGCCGTGCGCTACGACGGCGAGGACCTTGAGGAGGCCGCGGACGTGCTCGGCATGTCCCGCGAGGCGCTCATTGACTGGCACACCTCCACCGAATGGACCGCCGCTTTCGGCGGCTTTGCGCCCGGCTTTACTTACTGCGCGCCCTCTGACCCGAAGGCCGCCAAGCAGGTGCCGCGCCGCGCCACCCCGCGCACCGCGGTCCCGGCGGGCGCCGTGGGCATCGCGGGCGATTTCTCCGCGGTGTACCCACGCGTGTCCCCGGGTGGCTGGCAGCTCATCGGCACCACTAACACCCCGATGTGGGAGTCTCACACCGAGCCGCCAGCGTTGGTACAACCCGGCGACCGCGTGCGCTACCTCGCCGTAGACGAGCTGCCGGAGCTCACCGCCGATTCCGATCGCATCAAGAAGTCCCCGCCGCGCCTGCCACGCCTGGAGCTTCTCGACGCCGGCCTCCTCACCCTCTTCCAAGACCTCGGCCGCCCCGGCCGCGGCGACCTGGGTGTCACCCCGTCGGGTGCCGCGGACCAAGCCTCGGCCGCCACGGCGAATATCGCTGTGGGTAACCCGCGTGGCGCGACCGTCCTGGAGAACGTCGGTGGCATGAGCCTGCGAGCACTCACCGACACCGTGGTGGCCGTCACCGGCGCACTCACCGCGGTACGTCTCAATGACTACCCGGTGTCCCTCGCCAAGCCCATCCTGGTCACCGCGGGCAGCACACTCACGGTGGCCCCGGCCAAGCTCGGCTTCCGCAACTACCTGGCCGTGCGCGGCGGCATCGTCGCTGACTCTGAACTGGGCTCCTCCTCCACCGACGTGCTCTCCGGCCTGGGCCCCGACCCGGTCAAATCCGGTGACATCATCGGCGTGCTCCCGCTGGCAGAAAAGCTCACCGACGCCCAACTGACCAACCCGCTGCGCGTGACCGGCCGCCCGGGCACAACCGAGGCCGTACTGCGCTGCGTGCCCGGCCCGCGCGACGACTGGTTCGGCCACGACCTCACGGCGTTTACCGAGACCACGTGGACAGTGTCTAGCTCCTCCAACCGCGTCGGCCTCCGCGTGGAGGGCGACGCCACCATCGAGCGCACCCACGACGGCGAGCTGCCTTCCGAGGGCATGGTCGCCGGTTCCGTCCAGGTGCCGCCCAACGGCAAGCCGGTGGTCTTCCTGCGCGATCACGCCGTCACCGGTGGTTACCCCGTCATCGCCACCGTCATCGAAGAGGACATCGACGTCGCCGCCCAACTCCCGCCGGGCGCCCGCGTCCGCTTTGAGATCCTCACCCCCGCCACACCCGCCCAGCCCGAACAAGGAGACAAATAAATGACCACCACAGCTTCCACAGCTTCCACCATTTCCACCGTGCTCATCGCCAACCGCGGCGAGATCGCAGTGCGCATCGCCCGCGTCGCCCGCGACCTCGGCATCCGGTCTGTGGCCGTGTACTCCGAGGCCGACGCCGGCGCGTTGCATACCCAGGTCGCCGACGAGGCCTATGCCCTGCCAGGCAACACCGCGGGTGACACGTACATGAACGTCCCCGCGCTGCTGGACATCGCCGTGCGCGCCGGGGCCGACGCCGTGCACCCGGGTTACGGCTTCCTCTCCGAGAACTCCGAGTTCGCCCAGATGGTCACCGCGGCGGGCCTGCGCTGGATCGGCCCCTCCCCGGAAGCTATCGAGCTGCTGGGCGACAAGATCGCCGCGCGTCGCGTGGCCACCGAGGTCGGCGCCCCGCTGGCACCGGGAACCTCCGACCCCATCGACGACTGGCAGGAGGCGCGCCGCTTCGCTGAAGAGCATGGCTTGCCGATCGCCATTAAGGCGGCCTACGGCGGCGGCGGTCGCGGCCTGAAAGTCGTGGACAAGCTGGAAGACATCGAGGGCGCGTTCAATTCCGCGGGCCGCGAGGCCATGGAAGCCTTCGGCCGCGCCGAGTGCTACGTCGAGAAGTTCCTCACCCACCCGCGTCACGTGGAGGCCCAGGTCTTGGCCGATACCCACGGCAACGTCGTGGTGGTGGGCACCCGTGACTGCTCCACCCAGCGCCGCTTCCAGAAGCTCATCGAGGAGGCCCCGGCGCCGAACCTCACCGACGCCCAGCGCGAGGGCATCATCGAGGGCGCGCGTTCTATCTGCAAGAAGGTGGGGTACACCGGCGCCGGCACCGTGGAATACATCGTCTCCGAGGACGGCACCATCTCCTTCCTGGAGGTTAACACCCGCGTCCAGGTCGAGCACCCAGTCACCGAGGTGGTCTCCGGCGTGGACATCATCGCCGAGCAGTTCCGCATCGCCGCGGGCCAGCCGCTGTCCATCACTGAGGATCCCAAGGCTGAGGGCCATGCCTTCGAGTTCCGCATCAACGCTGAGGACATCCTCAACGGCTTCGCGCCCTGCCCCGGCACCGTGACCTCGTTTGAGCCGCCGACCGGCCCAGGCATCCGCGTGGACGCCGCCGTGCGCTCGGGCTCCATCGTTCCGCCGTACTACGACTCGCTCATCGCCAAGCTCATCGTGTGGGGCCCTAGCCGCGAGGTGGCGCTGCGCCGCGCGAAGCAGGCGCTGAAGGAGTTCACCGTCACCGGCGTACGCACCGTGCTGCCCTTCCACCGCGACATGATGGATGACCCGGCACTGACCGGCGACACCCTGGGGATTTACACCGACTGGGTGGACCAGAACTACCGCCCGTCGGCCTCCATCCGCTCGGAGAAGGTGGACGCCATCTATACCCAGCGCCGCAACGTCGCCGTGGAAATCGACGGCAAGATCGTCAACATCGGCCTGCCAGTGGAGCTGTTTTCCGCGCAGACCAACGCGCCGTCGTCCGCTGCTCCCTCCACCGCGGGCCCGTCCGCGGCCGATGACAACGCCGTGACCTCCCCGTTCGAGGGCAACCTCGTGGAATGGAACGTCGAGGACGGCGCCGAGGTGGCCGAGGGCGACAAGATCGCCACCGTGGAGGCCATGAAGATGGAATCCGCCATCAAGGCCCCGAAGGCCGGCACCATTTCGATCTCCGCCAAGGCTGGCGACCGCCTCACCTCGGAGACCGTCATCGCCACGATCGACTAATGCGAAGAAGAATTGCCTAGTGCGCTGTTAACGCGGCGCACCGCCCGCGGGAAGTTCTCCACGAACTCGCCCCGCGGGCCTTTGTCGTCAGCTAGGCTTTCTCCGTATGCGCGCCCAACACCTGGCAGCCCAGCTGCGCACCGACATCTCCGATGCCCGCTTCGCCCCGGGGGACCAGCTCCAAGAGGTCCACATCGCGCAGCGCTACGACGTCTCCCGCAACACCCTGCGCGAAGCCTTTGCCATGTTGGCCGCCCACAATCTAGTAGAGCGCATCCCCAACCGCGGGGTATTCATCGCGACCCCGGACCGTGCGTCCGCCCGCGATCTCTATGCAGCCCGCGCGGCCCTGGAGCCCGCGGCGATCTTGTGGGGCGAGCATCTCGACGTCGACAAGCTCACCGCCACCACCGAGCGTGCCCGGGAACTCGCGCAGGCCGACGACTCCGATTCGCTGCGCGCGGTCGGCTCGGTGAACCAAGACTTCCACCGGCTTATCGTCGCGGGCATGGGCTCGCCTTTCCTTGACAAGACCATGGACAACCTCCTGGCCCAGATGCGTCTATGCTTCCTGGCAGTGCTCAAGGAAGAACCGACATTCCACTCGAACTACGCCACGTTCAACGCGCACTTGAGCGAGCTCATCGCCCACGGCGAGGGCGCCACCGCCGCCGAGGAACTACGCCGCTCGTTGGCGGAGACCTGCGAACACATCTGCGACGTCCTGCCGCGCTAGGGCACGCAAAGGCACGCTAGGGCACCTGGTACTCGGCGTCGCGGGCGTCGGTGATGAGCATCTTGCCCGGCGCGTGAGTAAGCGCCAGGGACGGCCGGGAATTCATCACCACTGCCTGCGGGGTCACCCCGCAGGCCCAGAACACTGGGATAGTGCCCTCGGGGATCTCCACGGCGTCACCGAAATCGGGCCGGGACAGGTCCGTAATGCCAATGGCCTCCGGGTCGCCGACGTGCAGTGGCGCGCCGTGTACGGCCGGGTAGCGCGAGGAAATCCGCACGGCATCAGCCACGCGATCCGCGCGGATCGGACGCATGGACACCACAGTCGGCCCACTGAACACACCCGCGGGTGCGGTCGGAATGGTGGTCTTGTACATGGGCACGTTGACGCCCTGGTCCAGGTGCGCGAGCGCAATCCCGGCCTCCAACAACGGGGTCTCGAACGTGAAGGAGCAGCCGATGAGGAAGCCCACCATGTTCTCGTCCCATACCTCGCGCACGCCCGCGGGCTCGTCGACGAGCTCGCCGTCGCGGAAGACGCGGTAGCCCGGTACGTCCATGCGAATATCGCCGCCCGGCAGGAGCTCGGAGGCGTACTGCCCCGGCTCCAGGACCCCGATGACGGGGCACGGCTTCGGGTTGCGCTGCGCGAACAGCAGGAAGTCAAAGGCGTATTCCTTGGGCAGCGCGATGAGGTTTGCCTGCGTACAACCGCGCGCCACTCCAGACGTGGTCACCACGGAGTGCTCGCGGTAGTACCCGCGGGCGTCGGCAGGCGTGGTCTCGGGACCAGGAATAGCGAGGGACATTGTTGAACTCCTTCGGGACGTGCGAATCAGGTTTCAGCCTAAACCTCTGGGGACAAACCTCTGGGTGGCTTCACAAACGGCACGCCAAAAATGCGCCAAACATTGGTGTGTCGCTCGAGGTTTAGCGTACATACGCCGAAACCCGAGACAACACAGTCGCTGTCCCGGGCGGTATGAGGTGAAAGGTTAAGCCCAGAGGGCGGTGATGCCGGAGAAGGCCTTGATGCCCATGAAGAGGCAGAGGATGAGGGCCAGGAAGCCGATGACGATGAGCCACTTCGGGTACTTGTAGCCGTCCAGGAGATCCTGGCGCTTGACAGTCACCCACATCACCACAGCCACACCGATGGGGAGGATAAGGCCGTTGAAGGCGCCGGCGAAGATGAGCAGCTTCTGCGGGGCCTGGCCCACGAACGCGAATACGAGGGTGCACACCACGATGAGGCCGATGGTCAGGCCCGCGGTGACCTTCGGGTTGGTCTCCTTGGTGGTGATGAAGCTAATCGAGGTGTACGACGCACCGATGATGGAGGACAGACCCGCGGCAAAGAGCACCATGCCGAAGGCGCGCAGGCCGACCTCACCAGCAGCTTGAAAGAATACGTCGGCGGCAATGTTGTTCTTGTCCAACGCCACGCCGGTAGCCACCACGCCGAGAACCGCCAGGAAGAGCAGCACGCGCATGATGCCGGTGACGATGATGCCGGACACGGACGTGCCGGTGATGTAGCCGACGTTCGCACGGCCGGTAATGCCTTCGTCGATGAGGCGATGGGCACCGGCGAAGGTGATGTAGCCGCCCACGGAGCCACCGATGAGCGTGGTGATGACGAAGAAGTCGATTTCACCCGGTGCGAAGGTATTCACAAACGCGTCGCCAACCGGCGGGTTGGACACGATGGCCACGTACAGCATGAGCAGGATCATGATGGCGCCGAGCAGGGCGACCAGGCGGTCCAGGGCCAGGCCTGCCTTCTTCGAGGTGAAGATGAGTGCCGCGATCGTGGCGGCGATGATGCCGCCCCAGCGAGCGTCGATGCCAAACATGGCGTTCATGCCCAGGCCGGAGCCGGCGATGTTGCCGATGTTAAAGATGGCGCCGCCAATAAACACGAGCACGGCCATGAACCAGCCAAGACCCTTGAATACTTCATTGCCCAGCTCGTTGGCGCGCATTCCGGTAAGTCCCAATACGCGCCAGACGTTGAGCTGGATAGCGATGTCCACGAGGATGGACACCACGATGGCGAACGCGAAGGCCGCGCCCATCTTCTCAGTAAAGACGGCCGTCTGGGTCAAAAAGCCCGGGCCGATGGCGGAGGTGGCCATGAGGAACATGGCGCCAGCCATGGCGGAAATGCCCACCTTGGTCTTCACCGTATTTGCCGGCGAGAAGGTGGTGTGGCCGTCGGCCACGTTGTCGCGATTCGTCTGTGCACTCACCATTGACACCCTTCGTGATGTAGGTCGCACTATTTTGTGATGCGCATCATCATAGGGTTTGTTCAACAATTTTGTCTAGCCGAGAAAGTTCCCCCAACTACCCCCGTTCGGGGATCAGCGCGCCGCGCGCCACCGCCGCCAGGCGATTCGCAGCGCGGAATGCGGCAGCGCCACAAGCTCCCGAAAGTAGTTCCGCGGCTTGTCCGGCCACGGTGTCGGCGCCGCCACCACACGCACGTGGTGGCCCAAGTGCCACGCCCACAGCCGGGTGCGCCGGACGTGGAAGTCGTTGGTCACCACGTACCACCACGGACTCTTGTCGCCCGTATCCCCAGGCACATGCTTCTCCGCGAGGAGGCGGTGGACGTTCTCCAGATTCTCGTTGGTGCTCGTTGCCTCGGACTCCACGATGACGCGGCGACGCGGCACCCCGTGGCTCACCAGGTAGTCGCGCATGGCGTGGGCTTCACCAAAGCCGGTGACCACGAACAGCGCACCATTGTCCGCAACCTCAAGGGCGCGGTCCAGGCGGGCGCGCAACAGCGCGTCCGGCACGCCGTCGATAAGCCGGGAGCCGAGAACCACCACCGGCAGCGGGAGCGGCACCGAACGCCGGGACACTACTCCCCCAGCAGCTGCGCGCGGAGATTCGCGTCCTTGCGCTCTACCTCGGTGGCCATATCCTCCTGGTACTGAGCCATCTTCTCCACCAGCGCCGGATCGCCCGCGCCCAAGATGCGCACGGCCAACAGGCCGGCGTTCTTCGCGCCGCCGATGGACACCGTGGCCACGGGGACGCCGCCGGGCATCTGAACGATGGACAGCAAGGAGTCCAGGCCGTCCAGATCCGCGAGTGCACGTGGAATGCCAATAACCGGCAACGGGGTAGCCGCGGCCACCATGCCCGGCAGGTGCGCGGCGCCACCAGCGCACGCGATGATCGCTTTGAGGCCACGCTCGTGGGCACTCTTGGCGTAGTTGAGCATCTTCTCCGGGGTGCGGTGCGCGGAGACCACACCGACCTCAAAAGGCACCGCAAAATCGGCGAGGACCTGCGCGGCAGGCTCCACGGTGGGCCAGTCCGAATCCGAGCCCATAATCAGGCCGACCACTGGTGTTGGTTGCTCCGTCATGACTGTGACACTGTCCTTCCCTAAAAAGTGAGTGAGAGTTGTGCGTACCGCTCAACTTAGCTGGCACCTATTCGAAATGTAGCGGGTGGCTAGTCGACGCTGGGCGCGTAGCCGTCTTCCCACTGCGCCTGCACCAGGAACTGCGCCGCCAGGTGCGCCTCGTGCCGGGTCTGTGCGGAGTCCTGGCCACGAAGGTTCACATGCCCAATCTTGCGGCCCGCACGGTGCTCCTTGCCGTAGAGGTGGATCTTGGCCTGCGGAAAGCGGCGCAGCACGTGCTGCACACGCTCCTGCATCGGCATCTCCGGGTCCTCCGGGGCGCCCAGAACGTTGGCCATGACCGCCACCGGCGCGGTGGCCTCCGTGGTTCCCAGCGGGTAGTCGAGCACCGCGCGCAGGTGCTGCTCAAACTGGGAGGTCACCGAGCCGTCCTGCGTCCAATGCCCGGTGTTGTGCGGGCGCATGGCCAACTCGTTAACGGCGATGTCCTGCTCGCCGTCGGCGTTGGTGAACTGGAACAGCTCCACCGCCAACACACCCGTGACGCCAAGGTTGTCAGCAATCAGCATGGCCAGCTGCCCGGCGCGCGCCGCCAGCTGCGGGTCCAGCTCCGGTGCAGGCGCCACGGCTTCCACGCAAATGCCGTCCTTTTGCACGGACTCGGCGATCTGCCACGCCTTGGTCTCCCCCGACGGGCGCCGCGTCACCAGAGCAGAAAGTTCGTGGGTCAAGGCCACCTTCGCCTCAGCCATGAGCGGGGTTCCGGCTTCCAAGAGCTTCTCGACGAGCGCGGTCAGCTCCTGCTTGCCTTCCGGGAACCACACGCCGTGGCCGTCGTAGCCGCCGCGGCGGGCCTTGAGGCATACCGCGCCCTTTACCTCATCGAAGAAGGCCTCGGCATCGGCCACGGAATCGATGGCGGCAAAGGCCGGGATCGGCGCGCCAAGTTCTGCCAGACGGCGCCGCATGACCAGCTTGTCCTGGGCGTTGACGAGCGCGCCAGGGCCGGGTTGGACGGACAAGCCGGCGTCGATAAGCGCCTGCAGGTGCTCGGTGGGCACGTGCTCATGATCAAAGGTGACCGCCGCCGACCCCTTGGTCACGCGCAGCAGGTCATCTACGTTGGTGTAATCGCCCAGCTGCACGTCGCCGGACACCTGCGCCGCCGACGCGGTGCGGGAACCGGCCAGCACGCGCAGCGACAGGCCCAGCTCGATGGCCGCGGTCTGCATCATGCGCGCCAGCTGCCCATCACCGATCACGGTGACGGTGGGTACGCCTGGCAGCTCCAACGGCGAATGTTCAACGGAATCAGCGTTATCAGCAGTCGTAGTCACGCCGTCAATAGTAATCACCACAGCCCGCGACCATGAAGCCGCGTCCCTGGCTTTAACGCCAGATGGGCGAGTGCAACTGCTGCAGGGAGTCGTCGATGATGCGCTCGATCTTCTTCGGCTTGGGCAAATCCGGGAAATACAGCGGTCTATCGTATCCGCGGATGGCCAGGGTGATCCCACCGCGGCGACGACGCACTCCAGCGACGTCACGCAGGGGAATGGAATCCGTGTGCGCGCCGAAGTTTCCGCCGCGCGCGAGGATCCGGTGGTTGGTGACAATGAACCGGCGCCGGCGCGCCCGCATGAGGGGAAGGACGAAGCGCCACAAGGCGAGCAGCGCCCACGCCAGCAGCACCGCGCCGCGTTGGGTGGGGTCAAAAGTATTGGCGTCAATCCAGCCGATGCCCATCCAGCACACGCCGGTGATGAGTACCAGCTCCAGGACGGGGAAAAGGAAGCTGCGGTACGGCGCGGTCACATCCACGCGTTTGATCTCGCCCTCGCGCATGCTGAGCTTGCCCATCGCACCTTCCTTTCACTTCTTCGTGACGGCCGCTTCGTTGGCGGTGGTCTCTACTTTATCGTCTCCGCCATGTGCGGCCGGGGCCTACTTGGCTGGGCGCAAGTGCGTGACGTCGCCGGCGGAGTACAGCTGCCCGGCAACCTGGATGCGGCCGTCGTCGGCCACGGCGTCGACGGTTCCCACGACATCGCCCGTCGGGGCCTCGAGGCGGACCTCCTGCCCGATGGACGAGCACACCGCGCGGTAGTCCGCCATGAGCTGCGGATCCCCGGACTCCCACTGGTCTAGGCGCTTGGCGAGGGCGGTGAGAACGTCGATAGCGAGCTGGGTGCGGTTAGTCTCCTTGCCCTCGAGTGCTAGCGACGTGGCGTGCTCGACGGGCAGCTGCTCGCGGGTCATGCCGACGTTGATGCCCATGCCCAACACCGCCCGCAGGTCCGGGTGCGCCTCCCCCGCCAACTCTCCTTCCGCCTTGCCGGACTTGAACTCACCCTCGGCCTTGCCGGACTTGTATTCGGCACTCTTGCCGGATTTAAAGGCGCCGCCCAGCGGGCCGGCCTCAGCGAGTATGCCGCATAGCTTCTTGCCGTCGATGAGGACGTCGTTAGGCCACTTCAGGACAGTGCCCGGAATCGCATCGGTGACGGCTAGTCCGCCGACCAGCGGGAGCAGGCCCAAAATGTCCGCCTTGGGCGGGACCACCAACAGCGAGAAGGTGAGCTGGCTGCCTTCCGGCGCCACCCAGGTGCGGCCGAGTCGTCCCTTGCCGGCGGTCTGCGAATTGGTGAGCAGCACGGTGCGGTCGGCTACCTTCTCCTCACTGAGCAAGTCAGTATTAGTAGAGCCGGTTTCCGGCACGTAGCGGACGTCGGCTAGCAGGCCGGTCTCAACGAGGGCAGATGTCAAGGCTTCGACGTCGATGGCGTCAGCGGTCTGGGAGCTAGTGCTTGCAGAAGAGTTCATGCTCTCAAGCTTACGCCGAGGTCTCAGAGCCTCATGACACACTCGCATTGAGCGACCTAGCTGAGCTAATATCGGATGCAACTGCGGGGGCAGGGTTGAAATTCAACCATGAGGAGCAAGTTCGGGGCGAGCTTTCACATTTGCGCTCCTCTTGCACTAAGAGCTATCACAAAGTTCATTGCTCCTCGCCTTCCTGCTGTAATCGTGGGAATGGCGAGGATTTTTATTGCCAGGTAGGGCCCGATGCCGACACTAAATCAGAACTCACCGAATCGTCTCGAGAGCGTAGATGTCTTCCTAGACTAGGAGAACGTTCGACGCACCACTCGTCAAGACGACAACGGGAGAGACCGCACCTGATGCAGTTAGCGTGATGTCGTGCGACACGGATGTGGAACCCACAGTCGAGTTTGTGCTCACAGAGATCCGTACCCACATTGAGATCGCGGCCTGGAACGGAATGGATAGCACCCCCCTTTTTTATCCGCCACTACTTAAAACAGGGACTCAAAAGGCCCTACTGCCATTTTCTAAATGAGCGCGCTTTCAACACGGTGCGAATAGACGACAAAGAACTGTGGCCTCAAGGTTTCCTCCGGTGAAACAGGCTCTAAGTAGTTCAAGACACGTCACCAGCCCCGACTTTGACGCGTTTGCCCGAAAACCGCCGGCACGGGAGGGCACATGCGAGGAAAGTGGGGAGGACGGGCGGGCGGGGGCGCTTGCCGATGCCTGACGGCGTTAGCCCCACGGCTCACCCCCGGAATGCGAGGTTTCCCTCATATTTTTTGCGGGGGTTGAGCAGGGTTTTTGTTTTGCTCACCTAAATTGTTGGCGTTTCACGCTGGATTGCCGCAGTGTGACAGCCTATTATCTTCGAACATGACCATTTCCTCATCTTCTACGGACCTCGAAAGCCTGGCCACCGCGACCACCGCGGACAAGATCGCTGACCTCAAGCGCCGCCGCGAACAGGCAGAGCAGCCGATGGGCCAGCGCGCCATCGACAAGGTCCACGCCAAGGACCGCATGACCGCCCGCGAGCGCCTGGACTACCTGTTAGATGAGGGCTCCTTCGTCGAAACCGACGCCCTGGTCAAGCACCGCACCCACGACTTTGGCATGGCCGCCAAGCGCCCGCTCACCGACGGCATCGTCACCGGCTGGGGCACCATCGACGGCCGCGAGGTCTGCATCTTCAGCCAGGACGGCACCGTCTTCGGCGGCGCCCTCGGCGAGGTCTACGGCGAGAAGATGTGCAAGCTTATGGAACTGGCCGTTACCACCGGCCGCCCGCTCATCGGCCTCTACGAGGGCGCCGGCGCCCGCATCCAGGAAGGCGCGGTCTCCCTGGACTGGATCGCCAAAACCTTCTACCAGAACATCAAGGCCTCCGGCGTGGTGCCGCAGATCTCCGTCATCATGGGAGCCTCCGCAGGCGGCAACGCCTACTCCCCCGCCTTGACTGACTTCGTGGTCATGGTCAAGGAGAAGTCCAAGATGTTCGTCACCGGCCCGGACGTCATCACCACAGTGACCGGCGAGCAGATTACCCAGGAGGAGTTGGGCGGCGCGGACATCCACATGACGTCGGCAGGCAACTCCCACTACACCGCCGAGTCGGACGAAGACGCCCTGGACTGGGTACATGACCTGGTGGGATTCCTGCCGTCCAACAACCGCGAACTCGCCCCCGCTTTGGAGACGCACGCGGAAACCGGCGACGTATCCGAGCACATGACCGCCGACGACCTCGCGCTGGACGAAATCATCCCGGACTCCCCGTCCTCGCCCTACGACGTCCGCGACGTCATCTCCGCCATCACCGACGACGCCGAGTACATGGAGATTCAGGCCGAGCGCGCCGAGAACGTGGTCATCGCCTTCGGCCGCGTGGAGGGTGAGACCGTGGGCTTCGTGGCCAACCAGCCGATGGTGTTCGCCGGCTGCTTGGACATCGACGCCTCCGAGAAGGCTGCCCGCTTCGTGCGCACCTGCGATGCGTTCAACATCCCGATTGTTTTGCTTGTCGACGTCCCTGGCTTCCTGCCCGGCAAGGACCAGGAGCACAACGGCATCCTGCGCCGCGGCGCGAAGCTGTTGTACGCCTACGGCGAGGCCACGGTCCCGAAGATCACCGTCACGATGCGCAAGGCCTACGGCGGCGCCTACTGCGTGATGGGCTCCAAGGGCCTGGGCGCAGACGTGAACCTGGCATGGCCGACCGCGCAGATCGCCGTCATGGGTGCGAAGGGCGCGGTGGGCTTCATCCACCGCCACGAGCTGCGCCAGGCCAAGGAAGACGGCCTCAACGTCGAGGCCCTCACCGAGTCCTTTGAGCGCCAGTACGAAAACCACATGCTCACCCCGTACCAAGCTGCTGAGCGGGGTCTCATCGACGCCGTCATCGTCCCGAGTGAGACCCGCGGCATGATTTCCCGCTACCTGCGTCTGTACAAGGACAAGAACGTCGCCCGCCCGGCACGCAAACACGGAAACATTCCGCTGTAAACTGTTCAACCATGAGTGATAATCCGGACATGAAGACCACCGCCGGGAAGATTGAGAACCTGGGCAATCTCCTGGCCCAAGCCGCCGCACCCATGGGCGAAGACGTAGCCGCCGCGACCCGCGAGGCAGGCCGCCTCACCGCGCGCGACCGCGTCCTCCGCTTGGTGGACGAAGGGTCTTTCGTGGAAACCGACGCCCTGGCGCGCCACCGTTCCAAGGACTTCGGCCGGGAGCACGACCGCCCCGCCACCGACGGCGTGGTCACCGGTTACGGCACCATTTCGGGACAGAAGGTGTGCGTCTTCTCCCAAGACGTCACCGTCTTTGATGGCACGGTGGGCGAGGTCTACGGCGATAAGCTGACTAAGCTCTACGACCTCGCGCTCAAGACCGGCGTGCCCGTCGTGGGCATCTACGAATCCGCAGGCCCGCGCGTGCAGGAGGGCATCGTCACCCTGGCGATGTACTCCCGCATCATGGCGCGCATGACCGCCGCCTCCGGCCTTATCCCGCAGGTCGCCGTGGTGGTAGGCGACAACGAGGGTATGGCCGCGTTCCCGCCGGTGCTTGCCGACGTCGTGGTTATCTCCCAGGACGGCGCCCTCCACCAGGCCACCCCGAAGGTCGTGGAGCAGGTCTTCGGTGACGCCGACGCGACCGTCGACAAGCTTGGTGACGCCGCAGTGCATGCCACCGAATCCGGCACCGCGCACCTGGTGGCGGACTCGGACGCGCACGCCATCGACGTTGCCCGTGAGGTGCTGGAGTATTTCCCCGCCAACAACCGCGCGGAGGCCGCCCGCACCGCCGTGGCCCCGATGGCGGGTTCCATCGCTGACAACATCAGCGACGCCGACCGCGCGCTCGACTCCATCATCCCGGACGAGGACCAGGCCGCCTACGACATGGCCGACGTGATTCGCGGCGTGGTGGACGAGGGTTCCTTCTACGAGCTGTCCGCCGAGTACGCGCCGAACCTCATCACCGGCTTCGCCCGCGTCGAAGGCCGCGTGGTGGGCGTGGTGGCCAACCAGCCGATGGTGCAGGCCGGCGCGCTGGATACTCGCGCGGCGGAAAAGGGCGCACGGTTTATCCGCACGTGCGATGCCTTCAACACCCCCATCGTGGAATTCGTGGACTCCCCTGGCTTTATCCCGTCCCCGGAGGAAGAGCGGGCGGGCCTGCTGCGCCGCGGTGCGAAGCTGGCCTACGCCTTCGCGGAGGCCTCCGTGGGCACGCTGACCGTCATCACCCGCAAGGCCATCGGTCCGGCGTACGTGATGATGGGCTCCAAGGACTTGGGCGCGGACCTCGTGTACGCGTGGCCTACCGCGGATATTGCGGTGGCCCAGGCCTCCGTGGCCGCCGAAGCCATTTACGGCGAGCCCACCGACGAGCAGGTCAGCGACTATGCGGACAAGCACATGGGCCCGTACCTCGCTGCCGAGCGCGGGCTTGCCGACGCCGTCATCGAGCCCTCCGCGACCCGCGGCCACCTCATCGAGGGCCTGCGCCTGCTGGAACGCAAGATCACTCCAGCGAACGTGAAGAAGCACGGCAACCTGCCGCTGTAGAAAGGACACCTATGGATTTCAAGGTAGTAAAGGGCCAGCCCTCCCCGGCCGAGATCGCCGCGCTGGGCCTCGTGCTCACGCAGCTGGAGGAAGAGGCCAAGGCGCAGCGCGCCGGCGACACCGGTCCGCGCAACCTGTGGGGCCGCTCCGGCGGGCGCCTGCAGCCCGATACCGTGTTCAACCCCTCGGCGTTCCGCAACGTCCGCTATTACTAGTAGTTCTAGCCCAGGAGCTTTCAGCCCGCCATGACCACACCTCCCCGCATCGTGTTGGCGTCGCAGTCGCCGTCGCGCGCCTCGATCCTGCGCTCCGCAGGCGCGGAACCGGTGCTGCACCCGGCGCACGTGGACGAAGAGTCCATCCAGGCAGAGTTGACCGGGCGGCCTCCGGCGGAGATCGTCGCGGCACTGGCGGGCGCTAAGGCCCACGCAGTGGCCGCGGACTACCCGGACGACGTGGTCATTGGTGGCGACTCCATGCTGCTGTTGCACGGCGAGCTGCAGGGAAAACCGCACACCGCCGAGCGCACCGTGGAACGCTGGCATGCCCAGGCGGGCCAGACCGCGTACCTGCTGACGGGTCACTGCATCCTCTACCGCGGACGCGAGCACGCGGAGACCTCCGAGACCGCGGTGCACTTCGCCGCCGCCTCCGAGGCAGACATCGCGGCGTACGCCGCTACCGGCGAACCTCTGGAGTGCGCGGGCGCATTCACCCTGGAAGCTCTCGGTGGCTGGTTCATCGACCGCATTGAGGGTGATCCTTCGTCCGTCATCGGCCTCTCCTTGCCCGTCGTCCGCCGCGCACTCTACGGCTTCGGTCTTGACGCCTCGCAGTTCTGGAACCGCTGAGCGCGCCTCCGTGGCGCCCTGACACCCGGACATCCTGACGCTATGACACAGTCGCTCATCGAAGCCCTCCCCGACATCATCGCCGCGGGCCGACGCCAGGCCGCAGAACTGCTGGAGCACGCCGCGCACTCCCCCGGCGCGTTCCGCCTCCACGAGGAGGTCTACCCCGAGGCGTCGACCGCCGCCATAACCGCCGCCAGCCCTGCTGGCCGGCTCATCCACGGCGACAACCTCGACGCCCTCGCTGCCCTACTCACCGGTCCAGAAAGCCTGCGCGACCAGGTGGACTTCATCTACATTGACCCACCCTTCGCCTCCGCCGCCCACTACGAAAAGACCCACCGCCTGCCCGGCCTAGACTTTAAGCAGCTGGCTTACTCCGACACCGTGGGTACCGCCGACTACCTGGCCATGCTCGCCCCACGGCTGTTCCTCATGCGCGAGCTCCTCGCCCCCACGGGAACGATTTACGTGCACATCGACTGGCATGTGGGCCATTACGTCAAGCTGCTGCTCGACGCCGTCTTCGGCACCGAGAACCTCATCAACGAAATCATTTGGCGCTACGGCAAGATGTCCAACACTTCGCGCCGCTTCCCGCAGAACCACGACACCATCTTCTCTTACGCCAAGGACCGGCAGCGCTACTATTTCCGACCCATCGCTGGCGCGGACAGCGAATACCGCACCCGGTACCGCAACCTCTTGGTGGACAACAAGGTCACCTTCGGTGCGGCCAAGGGGCGCGCGGACAAGCTTCTCGACGGCCGCGTGCGCAAGCTCGAGCGCGAGCTCGGCCGCCCACTCGAGGACGCGGACGTGCTCTTCGACTTCGACGAGGAGTTCAAACTCCAAGACGACGTGTTCTACGACATCTCCATCATCCGGGGCAACGCCGCGGAGCGTCTGCACTACGCCACCCAGAAACCGGCGCGACTGCTCGAGCGGCTCCTGGAGGCCTCCTGCCCGCCGGGCGGGCTGGTGGCGGACTTCTTCTGCGGTTCCGGGACCACCGCCGCCGTGGCGGAGGCTACCGGGCGGCGCTGGATCACCGCGGACGTGGGCCAACCAGCGATCGCCACTACCCGCTCCCGGCTGGTGGCGGCGGGCGCGCGTCCCTTCGTCGTCGAGATGCTCGGGGCAGACCCGCTGTCCCCTTCACGGCCACATGCGCCCGCGCAGATCACGGCCACGCTACAGTGCGGCACTGACGGCACCGTCACCGTGGAGCTCACGGGGTACAGCGGCGTAGAGGCGGCGGTGCGGGCCGCCGACAACCTCGAACTTGCAGCGCTCTACGCGGCGGAACCGCTGGCGCTCATCGAGTACTGGGCAATCGATACCGACTACGACGGCGCGACCTTCCGCGCCCGCTGGCACACCTACCGCGGGGCTGACAAAGCCGAACCGCGCCGCACGCCGGTCGTCGCCAAGCTCCCTGCACACAACAACGCACCCGGGGACGCTGGGTCCCTACGGGTGCGCGCGGTGGATATCTTCGGCCACCAGGCTGAACTGAACCACGTGGAAGAATTCGAAACGCGTTACATTTCAGAATAAAAATATAGTTTAATATTAATTAATCTAAATTTAACCCGCCGAGTTCATGAGCCCGATCGCAAAGCTCGCTGAGTTTAAGTTGCGAAAATCTTTCGAAAATTAAGGAATTAAACTTGCCTAGGCCTGCCAATCCCATTATTACCCGGCTCATGGCTCAAACTGACATCAACCTCGCCCCTGGCGAAAAAGGAATGTATTCAATTTCTTTCCGCCCGAACCTTGTTCTCTTTTGGCTGCGCAGCACCTTCCTCATTACGAATCGCCGCATCGCAGTAAAGGTCCCAAATACGATTTTGGGAATCATTCCGCTCGGTTATGAAGAGCGCGCAATGCCGATGGGCTCCATCTCGGGAGTAAACGCTTCAGTCAAGGTCAAGGTCGGTCGACTTATTCTATTCGGCTTACTGACTTTGGCCTGTCTGGCCCAAACCTTCTCCAATGGCTTCAGCCTCGGTTGGGCACTGTTCATGCTCCTTTTTGCTGCCCTTACCGCAAATTCCATCCTTGCAAACTTGCAAGTCACCAACAATGGCGGAGGCGTAAGCGAAGCTACGGTTTCTATCCTTGACAAGTCCGCCCTAGAGCAGTTCAAGAACAAGGCAAACGAATACATTTATTCATCCACCACTGCCGGCACCTCTTGGGATGATGCTGTTAATCATCCGCCCCAGAATGGTGCACAACAACAATACCGCGGTCCTGTTTCCGGTCAGCAAGATTTCGGAAGCATGTAACCATACGAGATTCACCACTGCCTCAGGAATAGCTTTCATTTGTAAAGCTCCTGAGGCTTTTGCGTTTCCAAGACTACGAGTCCCCACACTACCGTTCGTTCCGATATCCTTAGCTGCATGGACATGAAAGATATGCTTGCTCCCCCGCCTGTGAATCTACCGGTGGATCCGGCCGCCGCGAAGCTCGCGGAGGTCGCGCCCACCAACCCGGTTTTCGCCACTGCCCTCAAGGAAGTGGCTACGGAATTCCCCGCGAGCCCGCTCGTGTGGGCGCTCATCGCGGAGCAGGCGCTTGCTGAGGCCCGCGGTAACGAAAGCGCGGAGCTGCGCGCGAGCGATTACGTCACGGCCTACGCGTACGCGCGCACCGGCTACCACCGCGGCCTGGACCGCCTGCGCGGCAACGGTTGGAAGGGCTGGGGCCCGGTGCCATTTTCCCACGAGCCCAACCAGGGTGTCCTGCGCGCCATCGCGGCACTCGCGCACGCCGCCCAGGCCATCGGCGAGGACGAAGAGTACGACCGACTCCGCCAGATGCTGTCCGACGCCGACCCAGACTGCGTGGCCACGCTCCTCGACAGCTAGATCTCTGGCGGCGACCAAATACACAAAAGTCGGGACCCAAAGGTCGGATTCAAGCTCGCGCACGAGCGTATCCGACCTTTGGGTCCCGACCTTTAGCCGTAGCGGCGGGAGGGGAGCCTCGCCGCCTAGGCATTATTAATCGTTGCCGTGGAACTCGGTGAACTTCACCCGGTTCTTCTCTTCGCAACGGCCGATTGCTTCCTTAGCCACCATTTCCTGGATGCCCATGTCCAACTCAGAGGTGAAGCCAACGCAGGAGCAGTTGATCTCGCCGAGAACGTAGGTGTCCTCGCCGTTCTCGCCGTCGGCCAGCATGAAGTCTGCGGTCCAAATCAGCGGGATGTTGTCGCCGCCGAGCTTCTCAGCGATGACCGGGCGGGCCTCAGCGAACATGTCGACGAGCTCCTGCCATGCCTCCGGCTTGTCGTAGGTGTACTTCGCGCCGGAGAACAGGGTTGCGGAGAAGTTGTCGCCGCCCTCGGCCGGCTTCTTGTGCACAACGAAAACCGGGTGCGGGCCAACGAGCAAGATGCGGATCTCGCCCTCAACGATGCGCGGCATGAAGCGCATGTCCACGAGCATGCCGTTGTCACCGATGATGTACTGGTCGCAGAAGTCCATGAAGTCACCCAGCTCACGCTCCTCGGTGTGGTTATCCACTGCCTCGGTGCACTTGATCTTGGTGTCCAGCGGCAGAGCGGTGCCCGGCTCGACAGACTCAGCCAGCTCCTTGTCCACCAGCTGCACGCGCCAAATGCCGGAACCGGTGGAACCACGGTTTTGCTTGAGAACGCGCTCGCCGTAGGACAGGGACTTAGGGAAGGTCTCGTGGAAGGACTCAACGTCGTAGTATGCGGCGGTGTCAGCCGGAACCAGGTCGGTGTCGTTCAGCTTCACCAGGGCGTCCTTCGCGCCGTAGGCCATCATCTCGGCCGGGGTGGACATTCCCACCAGCCCAGCCTCGGACAGCTTGGTCAGCATGTCGAAGTAGCCCTTCTCGCCACCAGGGATGTTACCCGGGTTCACGCGGGAGATGTAGCCATCGAAGTTATGGGAAACCTTCTCGAAAATCTCTTCAGCGTTATCCGGGTGGAAGTAGATGACCTCGGAGTCCCAGCCCTGCTCCTTAATGGAGTTCACGATAGGCATCGTGTCCTTGCGGTGGCCGTCCTCACCCTTGTCGTTTCCGCCCTCAACTTCAAATACAACGATTGCCTTATGCACGATTGTTTACCCTTTCGATCGCGAGTGCGCCTCACGATGATCACGGTGGCCGTCGCATCGTGCGGCAGAACATGAGAGGTCATATCAACTCTCAATTTCCACGGTACTGGAAGTGTTGTGCCTCCGCAGAGCGAAGCTAAGTGATCTGTCCCCCACTTTTCACTACACCTTTGAGGCCTCAATATAAGTGTGCCCCACCACAGTTTCCCTCCCCACGTGACCATTTCCCCGTTGAAGCGATAGTGTAGGAAGTCGAGATTTTCCCTACTCCTTCTTTTTACTCCCGTGACAACGAAAGGCCGACAAGCACGTGGCTGCGCCAGCTGATCCGCATCAACCATTCCAGGACTACGCTCACCCCGAGACCCTCGTGTCCGCACCGTGGCTGTCTGCACGTCTGGGAACGAAGGGCCTGGTGGTCATTGAATGTGACGAGGACTCGGTCCTGTACGACATTGGCCACCTCCCGTCCGCTATCCGCCTTGACTTCAACAAAGACCTCACCGACCCGGTGACCCGCGACATCATCGACGGCGAAGCCTTCGCCGCCCTCATGAGCGACAAGGGTATCGAGCGCGACGACACCGTCGTACTCTACGGCGACAAGGCCAACTGGTGGGCGGCCTACGCCTACTGGGTGTTCAAGCTGTTCGGCCACGAGGACGTGCGCCTGCTCGATGGAGGCCGCGACGCTTGGATGACCGAAGAGCGCGACACCTCCTTCATGGTTCCGGAGCGTCTCACCACCGACTATCCCGTCGTCGAAAGAAACGACAACGCGCTGCGCATCTTCGTCGCGGAGCTCAAGGACCGCGCCGACGATCTCGCGATCGTCGATACGCGCGCCAAGGGCGAGTACAACGGCATCGTGGCCACCGACGGCCTGCCAGATGGCGAAGGCGTGGAGAACCGTTACAGCACTTCCGTGTCCGCAGCCATTGACCCACACGCGCACGCGACCATGCGCCACGGCCACATCCCAGGCGCAGTCAACCTGCCGTGGGACGCGGCGGTCTTCCCCAATTCCTGCTTCCGCGCCATGGCGGACCTCGAGGAACTGTATGCGGAGTTGGACCGCGGCACGGAAACCGTCCTGTATTCTCACTTGGGCGCACAGTCCGCGCTGGTGTGGTTCATCCTCACCAATCTCATTGGCATGGACAACGTCCGCCACTACGACGGCTCCTGGGCTGAGTGGGGCAACATGGTCCGCATGCCTATTGAGCGTTAACGTTCGCTCCGCGCGACCGCACACAACACTTTCCGACGCCCGGGGGGAGCACCCCGGGCGTTCGTCGTGTCGCACCCCGACCCTATATGCAGGTATTTTTGCCGTGGAAAACATTTTTTCAATATCTGACGGTTTACTCATGTTTTGGTGTGCAACAATAGACTGCGGTTTTACAATAAATTTTCCCGGTTCATCATCATCAGGAGGACTCCTGCCGTGGCAGTAGAAACGAAGAAGATCACCAAGGTACTCATCGCTAACCGCGGTGAAATCGCGGTGCGCGTCATCCGCGCGGCCAAGGACGCAGGCATCGCCTCGGTGGCGGTGTACGCCGAGCCCGACGCCGACGCCCCATTCGTGTCCATGGCCGACGAGGCCTTCGCCCTCGGTGGTCAGACTGCCGCCGACTCCTACCTCGACTTCGACAAGATCCTCGGTGCCGCGGAAAAGTCCGGCGCTAACGCCGTCCACCCGGGCTACGGCTTCCTGTCCGAGAACGCTGACTTCGCCCAGGCAGTCATCGACGCCGGCCTCATCTGGATTGGCCCGTCCCCGAAGTCCATCGCCGACTTGGGCGATAAGGTCACCGCACGCCACATCGCTGAGCGTGCCGACGCCCCGATGGCGCCGGGCACCAAGGACCCGGTCGCCGACGCTGACGAGGTCCTCGCTTTCGCTGACGAACACGGCCTACCTGTGGCCATCAAGGCAGCCTTCGGCGGCGGCGGCCGCGGCATGAAGGTCGCGCACACCCGCGAAGAAATCCCCGAGCTGTTCGAGTCCGCTACCCGCGAGGCCGTCAAGGCCTTCGGCCGCGGCGAGTGCTTCGTGGAGCGTTACCTGGACAAGGCCCGCCACGTCGAGGCCCAGGTGCTGGCGGACCAGCACGGCAATGTCGTGGTCATGGGTACCCGCGACTGCTCCCTGCAGCGCCGCTTCCAGAAGCTCGTGGAAGAGGCCCCGGCGCCGTTCCTCAGCGACGAACAGCGCGCTTCCATCCATGAGTCCGCCAAGCGCATCTGCCGCGAGGCAGGCTACTACGGCGCGGGCACTGTGGAGTACCTCGTGGGCTCCGACGGCCTGATCTCCTTCCTTGAGGTCAACACCCGCCTCCAGGTGGAGCACCCCGTCACCGAGGAGACCACCGGTGTGGACCTGGTGCGCGAGCAGTTCCGCATTGCTGAAGGCGGCGAGCTGCCGTTCACCGAGGACCCGGCCCCGCGCGGCCACGCCTTCGAGTTCCGCATCAACGGCGAGGACGTCGCCGCGGGCTTCATGCCATCCCCGGGCACCGTGGTCGAGTACGCCGAGCCAGCCGGCCCGGGCGTGCGCGTGGATTCCGGCATGGTGGCGGGCACCGTTATCGGTGGCCAGTTCGACTCCATGCTGGCCAAGCTCATCGTCTGGGGCGCGGACCGCGACCAGGCCCTGCAGCGTGCCCGCCGCGCGCTGGCGGAGTACAAGATTTCCGGCCTGCCGACGGTCATCCCGTTCCACCAGGCGGTCATTGAGGACCCGGCGTTCGTGGGCAACGGCGAGGGCTTCGACGTCTACACCAAGTGGATCGAAGAAGAGTGGGCAGGCCTGCCAGAGGGCATCGACTCCGGCGCCACCGTCGATGCTGACGACGACGCCGAGGAGACCCCGCGCAAGGTCATCGCGGTGGAGGTCGACGGCCGCCGCCTCGAGGTCGCGCTGCCCGGCAACCTGATGTTCGGCGGGGCGTCACCACGCAAGAAGTCCAAGAAACGCCGCGGCGCCGGCTCCAAGGCTGCCGCCTCCGGTGACACTGTAGCCGCGCCGATGCAGGGCACCGTCATCAAGGTCAACATCGAGGAAGGCCAGGAAGTGGCCGAGGGCGACGTCCTCGTGGTCCTCGAGGCCATGAAGATGGAAAACCCCGTCAAGGCCCACAAGTCCGGCACCGTCACCGGCCTCGCCGTCGAGACCGGCTCCCAGATCAACAAGGGCGCTGCCTTGATGGACATCAAGTAGTTTCTCCGTGCGGCACCGCTACCGGCGCCGCATAGTGTGCAACAACTGCGAAACCCCGGCTCGAATCCTGGAGCCGGGGTTTCGCGTTCCTTCGCCTACTTAATCACCGCGATGAGGTCACCACCCTCAACCTTGGTGGCGGCGGCGATGGCGACGCGCTCGATGACGCCGTCCTTGGTGGCAGAGATGGAGGCCTCCATCTTCATGGCCTCGATGACGGCCACCTGGTCGCCGGCCTTGACCTCGTCGCCGGCGTTCACGGTCGCGCTGACGACGCCCGCGAACGGCGCGGCCACGTGGCCGTCGTTGGCGGGGTCGGCCTTCTCCACCGCGGCGACGGAGGACTCGACGTTGTTGTCGCGGACCTTCATCGGGCGGATCTGGCCGTTGACGTTAAGCACCACGTTGCGCATGCCCTTCTCATCCGGCTCGCCAATGGCGTCCAGGCGAAGGGTGATGGGCTTGAGGTCCGCGCGGTCGTTGGAGCCCTCCGGGAAGTAGTGCACCGTGTAGTCGTTGCCCTCCTCCAGGCCGTAGAGGAACACCGTGTCCGTGAGCGCCTCGGTATTGCCGTACTGGCGGCGGAACTCGTTGAACTCCTCGAACTGCTTCGGGAACAGCAGGCGGTTGAGAGCCTCGCGGCGCTCGGTGGAGTTCTCGGAGGTCAGGTGCGGCTTTTCCTCTTCCGGCACGTCCTTGATCGTGACCTCACCCGGGGTGCGGGAGGACAGCACACGGTCACGCAGCTCCGGCCAGCCGCCCGGAGGGGTACCCAGCTCGCCGCGCAGGAAGGCAATGACGGAGTCCGGGATGTCGTACTTCTGCGGGTTCTCCGCAAAGTCGGCCGGGTCCACGCCCGCACCTACGAGGTGCAGGGCCAGATCGCCGACCACCTTGGAGGACGGGGTGACCTTGGTGGGGCGGCCGAGCATCTCGTTGACGGAAGCGTAGTTGTCTTCGATGATCTCGAAGCGATCCTCCAGGCCCAGCGCCACGGCCTGGGCGCGCAGGTTGGACAGCTGGCCGCCGGGGATTTCATGCTTGTACACGCGCCCGGTCGGGCCCGGGATGCCGTTTTCGAACGGGCGGTAGAGCTGGCGCACGGCCTCCCAGTACGGCTCCAAGTCGGAAATGGCTTGCAGGTCCAAGCCAGTGTCGCGCGAGGAGTTGCTAAACGCCGCCACGATGGCGGACAGCGACGGCTGGGAGGTGGTGCCCGCCAGCGGCGCGGAGGCGCCATCCACGACGTCCGCGCCGGACAGTGCCGCCGCGTAGTAGGTGGCCAACTGGCCGCCTGCGGTGTCGTGGGTGTGCACGTGGATGGGCAGGTCGAATTCCCTGCGCAGCGCCATCACAAGCTTGGACGCGGACTCCGGCCGCAGCAGGCCGGCCATGTCCTTGATGGCCAGCACGTGTGCACCGGAGTTGACGATCTCTTCGGCCAGCTTGAGGTAGTAATCCAGCGTGTAGAGGTTTTCCTTCGGCGAGCACATGTCGCCGGAGTACGCCATGGCCACCTCAACGACGGTGGTGCCGGTCTCCAGCACGGCGTCGATAGCCGGGCGCATCTGGGAGACGTCGTTGAGCGCGTCGAAGATACGGAAGATATCCACACCAGACTTGGCGGCCTCCTGGACGAAGGCGCGACAGACATCATCCGGGTACGGGGTATAGCCCACGGTGTTACGGCCGCGCAGCAGCATCTGGATGTTCTGGTTCGGCATGGCTTCGCGCAGCAGATCCAGGCGCACCCAGGGGTCTTCCTTGAGGAAGCGCATGGCGACGTCGTAGGTCGCGCCGCCCCAGGCCTCCACGGAGAACAGGTTCGGCGTCATCCGCGCCACGGCCTCCGCGGCGGTGACGAGGTCGGTGCCGCGCACGCGGGTAGCCAGCAGGGACTGGTGCGCGTCGCGGAAGGTCGTATCCGTCACGCCGAGCGCAGGCTGCTGGCGGATCTTTTCCGCCCAAGCCTTCGGCCCCAGCTCCAGCAGGTCGTCGCGGGAACCGCGCGGGAGCGGCGCGGACTTGTCGAACGCTGGGATCTTGTCAAAGGGGCGCAGCTTTGTGGGGCGCTCGCCGTTCGGCTTGTTCACCGTCACGTCCGCGATGAAGTCGATGATGCGGCCGGACTCGTCCACGGCCGGTGGTGCCTTGAGTAGGTCCGGGTGCTCGTTGATGAAACCGGTGTCCACGCGCTTGTTGACGAAGTCAGGCTCGCGCAGGAGTGCGCGCAGGAAGCCGATGTTCGTCGACACGCCCGCGACGGTGAATTCGTTGAGGGCACGCTGTGCACGCGCCACGGCGGTCTTGAAGTCCACGCCGCGACAGGTCATCTTGACCAGCAGGGAGTCGAAGTTGGGGGAAATCTCGGCGCCGACAGACGCCGCGCCGTCGAGACGCACACCCGCGCCGCCCGGCGAACGGTATGCGGTCAGGGTGCCGGTGTCCGGGCGGAAACCGTTGTTGGGGTCCTCCGTGGTGATGCGGCACTGCAGCGCGGAGCCGGTGAGCTTGATGTCTTCCTGACGCAGGTCTAGGTCCTCCAGGGAGGCGCCGGCGGCGATATACATCTGGGACTTCACGATGTCCACGCCGGTAACCTCTTCGGTCACGGTGTGCTCCACCTGCACGCGCGGGTTCATCTCGATGAAAACGTGGTTTCCGTTTTCATCGACGAGGAATTCCACGGTTCCCGCACCCTGGTACTTAATGTGCTCGCAGAACTTGACGGCGTCGGCACAGATGCGGTCGCGTAGCTCTGGGTCCAGGAACGGCGCAGGGGCAATTTCCACGACCTTCTGGTGGCGGCGCTGCAGGGAGCAGTCACGCTCAAACAGGTGCATGACGTTCCCCTGGGAGTCCGCCAGGATCTGCACCTCGATGTGTTGCGGGCGAATCACCGCGGTCTCGAGGTAAACGTGGCCGTCGCCGAACGCGGCCTCGGCCTCGCGGGAGGCCTCGGCGGCCTTTTCCTTGAGGTCTTCGGGCCTCTCGACGAAGCGCATGCCGCGACCACCGCCGCCTGCCACGGCCTTGACGAAGACTGGGAAGGTGAAGTCCTTCGCGTACTCTGCGAGCTTATCGACGTCCGTGGAGGGCTCGGAGTCTTGGAGGGTAGGCAGGCCCGCGGCCTCCGCGGCTTCGACGGCGGCGGCCTTGTCGCCGGTCAGGTCCAGGGTGGACGGGGCGGGGCCGATAAAGGTGATGCCGTTGTCGGCACAGGCTTGCGCGAGTTCGGTGCGCTCGGAGAGGAAACCATAACCGGGGTAAATGGCGTCCGCGCCGGACTTCTTGGCGGCGCGGATCATCTCATCAATGTCCAGGTAGGCCTTTACCGGCGAGCCGGTTTCCCCGATTCGTACGGCCTCGTCCGCGAAGGAGCGGTGGAAGGAATTGCGGTCCTCGCGCGGGTACACGGCAACGGTCTTCGCGCCGGTCTCAAAAGCGGCGCGGAACGCGCGCACTGCGATTTCGCCGCGGTTTGCAACGAGAATTTTTCTAAAGGAAGGAAGCTGTTGAGCTGGCACGTTAAGGGTGGTCCTTTCGCATTGGTGACTTCACTCACTTTGCTATGACATTGATCTAATTTAGTACAACGACGTGACTTATGCCCCGAAAAGTAGAACAATTCTCACCCCTCGCGGGTAGCGCTCCCGCCTGGAGTGCCGCGATTGACTCGCTGATTTAGTACTCGTCGTGCCACGTGGGGAACATCCGTGCACCCACGCGTCGGACCGCACTGGACATGCCGGCGAAAATCATGGCGAAGCTCACCCACAAAAACAGCATGACCCCAACGGGGATCTCGCCGAAAGGATACCAGATGACGAAAGTAGCGATGGCCAGCCCGCCAACCACGTGGGCGAGATCAAAAATAAGTGTGTTCACGGAGACGTTGAGGAGCATCACCGACATGGTCAGCGCAATGGCACCAACAAAGACGAGGATGACACCGTCAAAGAGGCCATCCTCTTGCCAGTGGGGAATCCTAAAATGCAGCGCGATACGGATGATGCCGAGAAGGAGAAACAGCACCTCGACCCAGGGGACGCGCCACCACCGGGCGGCGCCCAATTCGCGCCCGGTGGTCCACTGTTCCACTCCCGCAGAATCCCTGTTCATGTGAGAAATATTAGGTTATTTCGCGTCACAGAGAAACTTATTATGGATATATTTTCCACGCGCACTCCCCCGCCGTTGCCCGGGGCTAGAAAGACTTCGGCGGAACGGTGCGCTGTTCCTCGCCGACGTACGCGGACAGCGGGCGGATGAGCGAGTTGTTTTCGTTCTGTTCAACGATGTGCGCGGTCCAGCCGGTGATGCGCGCCATGACGAAGATAGGCGTGAAGAACTCGATGTCAAAGCCCAGAATGTGGTACGCCGGGCCGGCTGGGAAGTCCAGGTTCGGGCGGATATTGATCGAGGTGTTGTCGTACATGGTCTGGGCCATGATGTCGTACATCTCCACCCACTTTTCCTGCCCGTGGTTGGCGGCCAGCTCCTTGAAGGCGGCCTCCATGGTCGGCACGCGCGAGTCCCCCTTCTTGTACACGCGGTGACCGAAGCCCATGACCAGTTCCTTGTTGGCCAACTTGTTCTTGGTCCACTCCTCCACCTTCGCGGGATCGTCAATCTCCAGGAAGTTCTTCATGACGGCCTCGTTGGCGCCGCCGTGCAGCGGGCCCTTGAGTGCGCCGATGGCGCCCACGATGGCGGAGTAGGTGTCAGACATCGTAGAGGTAATCACGCGTCCGGTGAAGGTCGAAGCGTTGAAGGAGTGCTCGGCATAGAGGATAAGGGACTTGTCAAAGGCCTCCACGTCAGCGCGGTTGAGCGCCGGGGAGCCTTCCTCCTCGCCGAAGACCATCCACAGGAAGTTCTCCGCGAATCCCTTCTTGCGCGAGGGCTCGATGTAGCCTTCGCCGCGACGGCGGCGGATGTCCAGTGCGATGATGGTGGGGATCTTGGCCATGAGCTCCAGCGCGGTGCGGCGGATGTGCTCGGAGTCCTTGGTGTACTCCTCCGGGTCCTGGGCGCCGATGAAGGACACCGCGGTGCGCAGCACGTCCATGGGGTGGCAGGACAGCGGCATGGACATAATCAGGTCAATGAGGTGACGGTCCAGGTGGCGCAGCGCCTTTTCGCGAGCGGAGAAGCGGATGAGAGATTCTTGCTTAGGCAGGCGGCCGTTCCACAGCAGGTAGGCCACCTCTTCGAAGGAGGTGTAGCGGGCGAGCTCCTGGACGGGGTAGCCGCGGTAGGTCAGGGAGTTGGTTTCCGGGACCACCTTGGAAATCGCGGTCTCGTCCACGACCACGCCGTAGAGGCCCTTGCGGACCTCCGGCTGTTCGGTCTTCTTGTCGGTGTTCGTGGAAGCAGTGGTGTCAGACATGGTCTTTCTCCTTGTCGTAGTAGTCGTTAACGGAGGTGGGGTCAGAAGGTGGGCTTGTAGGTGTCCTTGGAGTAGGTGAACACCGAGGTGTCGAAGGCGTTGTACTCCTCGTAACGGACGAGCTCGTAGAGGCGGGAGCGGTGTTGCATGCGCTCGAGCCAGTCGGTTTGGATTCCCTTGTCGCGCAGGTCGCCGTAGAATTCCTCGGCGGCACCCATGGCTACGCGGAAAGCAGAGACGGGCCAGATCACGGCGTTGTAGCCGATGTCGCCCAGCGTGGTGGCGGACTGCAGCTCGGTCTTGCCAAACTCGGTCATATTGGCCAGCAGCGGGGTGTCCACGGCGGCCCGGAACTTCTCAAAGTCCTCGCGGGTGTACAGCGCCTCGGTGAAGATGAGGTCCGCGCCGGCGTCCGCGTAAGCTTTCGCGCGCTCGATGGCGGAGTCGATGCCCTCAACGCCCGCGGCGTCGGTACGCGCACAGATGATGAAGTTGTCGTCGGTGCGCTCCTCTGCCGCGGCCTTGATGCGGCGGACCATCACGTCGGTGGCCACTACTTCTTTGCCGTCCAGGTGGCCGCAGCGCTTCGGGTTGACCTGGTCTTCCAGATGGCAGCCGGCGAGGCCAGCCGATTCCAGCTCGGAGACGGTGCGGGCGGCGGACATGGGTTCGCCGAAGCCGGTATCGGCGTCGACAAGCACCGGCAGGTCCGTGGCGCGGGCCACCTGCCCGGCGCGGGTGGCCACCTCGGTGAGTGTGGTCAACCCGATGTCCGGCAGACCCAGGTCATTGGCCAGCACGGCACCGGAGAGGTACACGCCGCCGAAGCCGCCGAGGTCTTGGATGAGCCGCGCGGATAGCGGATTGAAGGCGCCCGGGAGGGTGACGATGTTGCCGGAGGTCAGCGCGTCTTTGAAAGCTTTGCGCTTGTCCGCCGGGGTGGTGGTGGATTTGTACAGACCAGCCATAGCTAGAACAGTCCTTCCTTGATGGGTGCCGCGGTAGCCAGGACGTCGTCGGCAAGCTCGATGTTGAGCTCGGAGAGGTCCTCGAGGTTCGCCAGGTTCTCCGCCGCGGCGAGGAAGCGGTCCTGCTCCTCAGGCGCTACGATGCCCTCGGCGAGAGTGCGGAACTTAGCGATGTACTGCTCGCGGGCGAATGGGCGGGCGCCGAGCGGGTGGGCGTCGGCCACGGCCAGCTCGTCGTCGACCACAGTGCCGTCAGCGAAGGTGATGACGGCGCGGGCACCAAAGGCCTTCTCGTTCGGGTCGGTGGAGTGGTAGCGGCGGGTCCACTCCTCATCCTCGACGGTGGAGACCTTGTGCCACAGGGCCACGGTCTCCGGGCGCGCGGCGCGTTCCGGATCGTAGGAGCGCTGGTGGTGCCAGGTCCCGTCTTCGAGGGCGACGGCGAAGATGTACATGATGGAGTGGTCCAGGGTCTCGCGGGAGGCCTTCGGGTCCATCTTCTGTGGGTCGTTCGCGCCGGTGCCGATGACGTAGTGCGTGTGGTGGGAGGTGTGTAGGACGATGGACTCAATGTCCCCGAGCTTCAGGCCCTTGTCCTCCAGGGTGGCCTTCATGCGGCGCGCGAGGTCGATGGGCGCCTGGGACTGGTATTCGGCGGAGTGTTCCTTGGTGTAGGTGTCCAGGATGCCGCGCTTTTCCTCGCCCGGGCCCGGCAGCGGGATGGTGTAAGTGCGCTCCGGGGAGTGCAGCATCCAGGCGATGAAGCCGTCCTCGCCCTCCCAGATCGGGGCGGGTGCGCCCTCGCCGCGCATGGCCCGGTCCACGGCCTCCATGGCCATCTTGCCGGCGAACGCCGGGGCGAAGGCCTTCCAGGAGGAGATGAGGCCCTTGCGGGACTGGCGGGTGGCGGTGGTGGTGTGCAACGCTTGGCCGATGGCCTGGTAGATGGTGTCCACGTCTAGGTCCAGGAGGGTACCCATGCCCGCGGCTGCCGACGGCCCGAGGTGCGCCACGTGGTCGATCTTGTGCTCGTGGAGGCACATGCCGCGCACTAGGTCGACCTGGATTTCGTAGCCGGTGGCCAGGCCGCGGATGAGTTGCTTGCCGTTCGTGCCCGCCTGCTGGGCGGCGGCGAGGATCGGCGGGATGTTGTCGCCCGGGTGGGAGTATTCGGCAGCGAGGAAGGTGTCGTGGAAGTCGAGCTCACGCACGGCAGTGCCGTTGGCCAGGGCGGCCCATTCGGCGCCGTACTTGCCCTGAAGTCCGAAGACGGAGGCGCCTTTGCCTTCGGTCGCGACGGGACGGGCGGCGGCCATGGCGCGGGCGACGGTGACGGGGCGTCGCAAAGCGGAGGCGGCGGAGACCGCGGCGTTGTCGATGATGCGGTTGATGATCATCTCTTCCGTCTCGGCGGGGACCTCTACCGGGTCGGCGGCTACTTGTGCGATCTTGTAAGCCAGATGCTCTTCGATGGGGAATTCTTCGGCGGATTTGCGGGTGCGAACGGAATGGTCGATCATGTGCTGCCTCCTGAAGCAATCGATAGTGAGTTTCAGCTCACAATAATCCACAAAAAGTGTTGTGCGGCATAGTACAATGTGCAAAAGAATGTGGCATTAAGCTTTCAAGTTCGCGAAATCAGTGAAACTCGCACGTCAGCCGCATAAACCATCGCAGGAGGAACAATGCGCAAGCACTACGCGGGGGCAAAGATCCACGCGCTTCGCCGCGCCCACAGGCTCACCCAGGTGGAGATGGCCAAGAAACTCGGACTGTCCGTGAGCTACCTCAACCAAATCGAAAACGACCAACGCCCGCTCACCGTCACGGTGCTGCTGACGCTGGCCAACAACTTCGATACCGACCCCAGCTACTTCTCTGATGCCCCGGACGCCCGCCTGCTCAGCGAGCTTCGCGCTACCTTGCCCGCGCTTGACGACGCCGCGCTCATGGACCTGGCCGATCGTTTCCCTGACGCCGCCTCGGATCTGGCCGCCCTCTCCCACCGGGTGGAAGCCGCCCCGCCGCCGCAGGACCACCAGTTGGTACGCGACTTCTTCTACGACGGCCGTGCCTACATCGACCAGCTGGACACGCGGGCGGAAGCCTTCGCCGCGTCGCTGGGAGATCAGCTCACGCGACTGACGCGGCTGAGCGCCATCTTCGACCGGGACTTTGGCATTAACGTACGTTCTAGCCGCCACCGGGAGGGCCCGCGTAGCCATTTTGACCCCGCAACCCGGGACTTGTCCCTGCGCAGCGGTCTGGCGGAGTCCCAGCTCGTCTTCGACCTGGCTATGAACTACTGCACCCGGGCCTACAGCGAGCTACTCGAGGAGCTCAGCGCCCCGCTGCCCACCCCCGGGGCGCAGGCGATGGCACGCAAGGACCTGGCTAAGTACTTCGCCGCGGCCGTCGTCATGCCTTACGAGCCGTTCCTGGAAACGGTGGAGAACCTGCGCTACGACATGGACGCGGTGGCCATCGAATTCGGTACCGGATTTGAGGCCGCGGCACACCGGCTCACCAGCCTGCAGCGCCCGCAGGCACGGGCGGTCCCGTTCTTCTTTGCCCGCACCGACCGCGCCGGCAACATCTCCAAGCGGCAAGCTGGCGCCGGTTTCCACTTCTCCCGGGACGTAGGCACGTGCCCGCTGTGGGTGGTGCATCGCGCGTTCGAGACCCCGAACCGCATCACGCGCCAGGTGGCCACGATGCCGGACGGGCGCACGCACTTATGGATCGCGCGGATGGTGCAGGGCAACGTGCACCCCTTCGGGCAGCCGCGCAAGGAATTCGCGGTGAGCATCGGTTGCGACATCGAGCATGCCGACGCCGTGGTCTATGCCGACGGTCTCAACCTCTCCCCCGACGCCGCCACCCCCATCGGCCCCGGTTGCGCTCTATGCCCGCGCACGGACTGCACGCAGCGGGCATTCCCCATGGCCGCAGCGCTTCAGGGCTCTACTCGAGATCGTCGTGCGCCACGAGGCGGCGAGCCGCCTCGGTGATGGTGCCGGACAGCGACGGGTACACGGAGAAGGAATCCGCCAGCTGGTTCACGGTCAGCTGGTTGGTCACAGCGACCGCGATAGGCAGGATGAGCTCAGACGCGGTCGGGGCAACCACCACGCCGCCGATGACGCGGCCGGAAGTCTGGCGGCAGAACAGCTTGACGAAGCCGTGCTGCAGGCCGCGCATCTTGGCGCGCGGGTTGGTGGCCAGCGGCATGGTGATGGTGCGCGCGTCCACCTTGCCGTCCTCGATCTCCTTCTGGGTGAAGCCCACCGCGGCGATCTCCGGGCGGGTGAACACGGCGGTGGCCACGGTCTTCAGGCGCAGTGGGGACACGCCCTCGCCGAGCGCGTGGTACATGGCAATGCGGCCCTGCATCGCGGCCACAGACGCGAGCGGGAAGAGGTCGGAGCAGTCGCCGGCGGCATAGATGTTGGAGATGTTAGTACGGGAGACGCGGTCCACCACGATGTGGCCGGACTTGGTGGTCTCCACGCCCACGTGCTCCAGGCCGAGGCCCTCGGTCTTCGGGATGGAACCAATCGACATCACGCAGTGGGAGCCGAGGATCTCGCGGCCGTCGGACGTCTTGACGCACACGCCGCCATCCTCGGTGCGGGTAACGGTATCCACGCGGGCATGCTTTTCCAGCTCTACACCACGCTCGGCCAGGACGGTCTCCAGGACGTCGGCCGCATCGGCGTCGTCATGCGGCAGGATGCGGTCGCGGGAGGCAACCATGGTCACCTTCACGCCGAGCTCAGCAAACGCGGACACGAACTCAGCGCCAGTCACACCGGAACCCACCACGATGAGGTGCTCCGGGAGCTCGGTGAGGTTGTACACCTGCTGCCAGGTCAGGATGCGGTCCCCATCCGGCTGTGCGCCGGAGAGAATGCGCGGGGTTGCGCCGGTTGCGAGCAGGACCAAGTCCGCCTCGATGGTCTCCTCGGTGCCGTCGGCCTTGGTGGCCACCACGTTGTACACCGCGCCGCGGGTGTCCTGGTTCTCCGCGAAAACGCCGCGGCCGTCGATGACGCGCACGCCGATTTCCTCCATGCGACCCCGGATGTCCGCGGACTGGTTGCCGGCCAGTGCCTGTACGCGCTCGTTCAGTGCCTTGACAGCGAGGTCGGCGTCGCTGAGGTGATCAGACAGGCCCAGGTCGTCCGCACGACGAAGGTCGGTCTTAATGTTCGCGCCTGCGATGAAGGACTTGGACGGCACACAGTCCAAGATGACGCCGGAGCCACCCATCCCCTGGTCCTCGATAACGGTGATGTCCGCGCCGTACTTGGCGCCCGCGCTGGCGGCCTCGTAGCCAGCCGGGCCGCCACCGATGATGACAATGCGCTTGTTGTGCTCAGACACGAGTGGGTAGCTCCTTGTTCGTTGTTACCGGTATTGCACGGGCGCGTGGGCTAGTAGCAGCCACTATTTCCGTGCGACAGCTTTTATTCGCTAGTGATTAGCCAGCTACCGAGTCTAACGTCTCAGTACCACTTACGCCCAGATGGCTGGATCCGCTGGGGCTGCTGAGCTTACCGACGCCCGTGGGCCGTACCCCATAGCCGGGCAACAGCACTGCGGGCGCGACGTCGAGCGCTGCCGCGAGGCGGTACAGCGTGGACAGTTGCGGGTCAGCGACGGTACGCGCGTTATTGTCGTTGCGTTCCAGGTTGGAAATGTGCGTGCGCGAAAGTCCGCTGAGCTCCGCGAGCTCGCGCTGCGACAGTCCCCGGCGGCGCCGCCAGGTGCGCAGCTGCCGTGCAAACTCAAAGCCCAGCGCACCTGCTGCGCCCGCGAATTGAAAGCGATTGTTCACGATTTATCCCCCAATAAATCCCCTGCGCCCAGGCAACTTGCCCACGGCGGCGTCCCCTT
The DNA here is from genome assembly GCF_014217255.1 of Corynebacterium incognita. Lineage (NCBI taxonomy): Bacteria > Bacillati > Actinomycetota > Actinomycetes > Mycobacteriales > Corynebacteriaceae > Corynebacterium > Corynebacterium incognitum. The sequence goes on along the minus strand of NZ_CP059404.1, from coordinate 1,733,664 downwards.
GGGTACCCCTACCCTTGTGGAGACGGCGTTGTCCTTGTGGAGACGGCGTTGTCCGAGAGGACAACGCCAGGTTAGCTTAAACCTCGATATTGCGTGGGCCGTAGAGGCGATCGCCGGCGTCGCCCAGGCCGGGGACGATGTACGCGTCGTCGTTAAGCTCCGGGTCGATGGCCGCGGTGACCAGGCGCACGGGCAGGCCGGAGTTGGCCAGGGCGTCGACGCCATCCTGCGCGGAGACCATGCACACCGCGGTGATGTTGGTGGCACCGCGGTTGACCAACAGGCGCAGCGCGTGCAGCAGCGAGCCGCCGGTGGCCAGCATTGGGTCTACCACGAATACGGTACGGCCGGTCAGATCCTGCGGCAGGGCCTCCAGGTATGGGACGGGTTCGTGGGTCTCCTCGTCGCGGGCCAAGCCGATGAAGCCCACCTGCGCATCGGGGATCATCTTGAGAGCCGGGTCAATCATGCCCAGGCCGGCGCGGATCACGGGGACGATGATGGGCGGATCCTCCAGGCGCGAGCCTTCCGTAGTGGCCACAGGGGTCTCGAATTCGAAGTGCTCCAGCGGCAGCTCACGCGCCGCTTCGTAGATGAGCATGCTGCCCAGGTCCGTCAGCGCGGCGCGGAACGCGGAGTTGTCGCTGCGCTTGTCACGCATCAGGGTCAGGCGTGCGGCCGCCAGGGGGTGTTCCACAACTGTGATGTCCATAGCCCCCATGGTAAAGCAGGAACGCACCGCGGGGAGAAAACCCCGCGTGCTGAGCCCGCGTACTCGGAGTCGGCGCCGGGAACCGATCGGTAGGCTTCGCCAGTCCAACAAGGCATGACTGAATTTGAGAACCAGACCACCACGCCACACACCACCACGCCACACACCTTTGCCATCGATCCGGAGTACGCGCGCCGTCTGGCGGCGGACCTCGCTGACGCGGCGTCGTTGCCGCAACCGCAGCTCCCGGAGAACTTGGAGTCCCCGTCAGAGGACTTCCTCACCGCGCTCAACGCGGCGCTGACGAGCCTGGACGAACGCAACGCGCAGCTCATCGCCGACGCCCTGCACCTGGCCGATACCGGAAAAACCACCGCGGATGCAGCCGAACAGGAAGATGCCCAGACCGCCGGGGACTTTGACTCGGGTCTGCGCGGCCCGGCGGCGTGGGAAGAGTTCGGGGCGGTGATCTAATCCATGCGTGACATCGTCAATGCGATAGCCACCATCGTGGACCTGGATCCGCCACGGCTGCCCACCGTGAACCTACCCGCGGTGCCGGATGTGACCGCGGCGAACAAGCTGGCGCCGATGGTCGGCGGCAGCGCGCAGCCGATCGCCTCGGTGGCCACCTCGTTGCTAGGCGATCGCAAGGAGCTTTCCGGTTTGCTTACCACGGCGCGCGGCATCGTTGCCGGAGCAGGTGCTTCCCTATTCAAGATCGGTGCTGGGCTACTCATGAAGGCCGCACCCATCGCGTTGGGGCTGCTCTCCCCGCTGCCCGGCGCGCGGGCGGCCACCATCGCGAAGCTGCGGGCACTGGCCGGACAGTTCGTCGCCGCCGCCAAGGTGAAGGTGGCCACGATGCTGCGCAAGCTGGGCGCGTTGGTGCCCTCCCTGCAGCGCATCGCTGGGACGACAGCCACAAGCGTGACCGGTCCCAAGATGCAGCTCGCGGAGCTGCCCCGCGGCACGTCATCCACGCACCCCGCGGCGCGACGCACCGCTCAGCGCAAGGGCACGCAGAATGCTCAGACCCCAAAGCGAGCCATGGCACCAGCCTCGTCGAAGAGCTCGTCGGCGGGATCGTCGGCAGGATCGGCGCAAGGTAAGGCCGCGGTGGCGGCGGCAAAGACGGCGCTGGGAACGCCCTACGCGTGGGGTGGGACGTCGAAAGCGGGTTTTGACTGTTCCGGGTTTACGCAATGGGCATGGCGGCAAGCTGGGGTGGAGCTGCCGCGACTGGCCCAGGAGCAAGACATCGGACGTCAGGTCAGCGCCTCCGAACTGCAGGAAGGCGATCTGGTGGTCTGGGACGGGCACGTGGCCATGTACGCCGGCGACGGCCAAATCATTGAGGCTGGGAACCCCGTGCAGCTCAACCCACTGCGCACTACGAACATGAACATGGGTTTCCAAGGCTTCTGGCGCCCCACCGGCTAGAGGGTCCGTGGTGAGACTGGTGCAGGCATATGGGTAGACTTTATGGCCATGAACTCCCGCGCGATTGTCCCAGTCAAACTCTCCCTGCTCTCCGGCGACTTCTACACCCTGTGGGCGCCAAAGTGGCGCGAACGTGGCGCCGAGTGGCAGGCATTTTTGGGCGACGACGACTCGGTCCTGCTGTTCGAGTCCCCGGCCCAGTTGCTGACCTTCATTGCTAAGGAACCCCGCCATGACTTGGTGGACCACCCGAACTGGGAAGAATTCCAGGCGGGCGATGCGGACCGTGTGGTTCCGGTCAAGCGCAATGAGTACGACCTCGCGGCCGTGCCGGAGGCGCTGGCAGGTCGCCCAGGCCACGAGAACGTCTCCACGGTGGCGCGCAACTTCGAGGTACTTGAGTCCCTGGGTGTGGTCACGGGCGCCGAGCCGGCGAAAAAATTCTTCGGCTCCCACTCGATGCTCAAGAACGTCGAACGCGGCGCGGAGCATTACTCTGGCGACGCTGGCCTCAACGAATGGTCTGGCGTGGGCTACGTCGTCGTCGACCGCTGGAAGGACATCCTGGAATCCCTCGAGGACAACACCCGCGTGGTAGACGCCGACGAGCTAGATACCGCGGACATCAAGTCCAACGAGGAAGCCATCGCCACCGCCGTGGCTGCCGCAAAGGAGCGCCGCGAGGCCCTGGAGGCAGAGACCAAGAAGGCCAAGGACAACGCGGATCCTTATGACGAGACCATTTGGGCGCAAGCAGGCATTGACCCGGTGAAGATCACCGTGGACAACAAGTCCGTGTACACGCTGCGCACCTACCTCGACGGCGCGCCGGTGTTCCTGGGCAAGTGGGGCGAGATCTTCACCTTCCCGTCTACTAAGCAGCTCGCACGCTGGATCGTGGACAACGACGACCACGACATGGCCAAGCTGTCTACCTGGGAGGACCTCTCCACCGCCGCCAACTCCGGCGAACTCGTCGTGACGGTGCACCCAGTGAACCAGTACACCTTCAGCGGCATCGCGCGTGACATCGCAGCCGGCCCGGAACACGTGGACAACGAGCAGATGGGGCGCGCTTACGAGGTATGCGCGGACGCCGCTGACTGGGCGGGAGACGACTCCGTGAACTCGTTCATGATCGCCAACCCGCGTTTCCAGGACTATCTGGGCTACATGCTGGGCTCCACCGAGCACGCGGGCTATGTCCCCTCCAAGCCTTACGACGACCACGTGAAGGCGTGGCAAGGCCTGGAAGAGATGCTGATTAAGCGCTTCTCTAAGTTCTAATCAGCAGCCAGATCAGCTGAAGTCGTCGCCCGCCTCGTCTGATCCTGATGCCGCGGCCGCGTCTGCGGCCGTGTCAGGGACGGCAGCGTCCTCGTTGTACTCGGCTTCCGACAGTTCCTCATACGCCGGCAGGATTTCCGTATCCAGGACCTGCTGGCGTTCTTCTTGGTTCATGAAGGAATTCTCCACCGCTTTCACCGTGAGGTCGAAGAACTCCTCCAGGCCGTAGCCAAAGGTCTCCTGCAGTGCGAAGAAGGCCTCCGTCGCGGTGCCGTCGGCGGGCGCGCCGGTTCCCACGGTGCAGGTGAAGCCCAGCTGCTGAAGCAACGGGAGGATGTGGTCTTTGAGCTCAGGAGCGTCTCCGCGCGCGACCTCCCACAGCGGCGCGGTGTCCACGGCGAGGTGGCGGTCGCGCACCCAGCCGGAGACCTTCCCCGGGTTAATGCCCGCGATGTCCGCGGTGAAGTCGTCAATCATGCCCGTGGCGTGCGCCAGGCGCGTGGCACCCAGCTGCACGGCCTCGGCGATGTCCGCGCTGTCCCCGCGCCCCACAGCGACCACCACCGGGGTCCAGCCCGCGCGCAGCGCCTCCAGCGTCGCGGCGTAATCGCCCAGCGGGCGCAGATCGGCCACGCCGTCGCCCTCGGCGTCGTAGTCACCGCCGCCATCAAGCAGGGCAAAGCCGGCCACCAGTGCCGCGTTGCGCTCGCGGGCCTCCGCCGTCAGGCGCGCCAGCTCGAGAGCCTGCTCCGGGTTCTGCCCGCCTGGCCCGCGGTGCGCGGCCACCAGTGCGCGCGCGTCAATGCCGTCTACCTCGAGCCCTGCGGTCACCGCGTCCAGCGCCTCGCGTGGTTCCAGTCCCGCCGCGGCGGCCGCCTCCTGCAGGTTGACGGCCAGTTCGAGGTACATCACGTGGTCTGCGTGCGCGGCGTTGACCTGCGCCCGCACGGCGTTCGACAGCTCGCTTGCCGACGCCCCCTGGGCCTTATCCAGCGCGAAATCCTCGCGGAGGATCACCTTGGGCAGGGAGGCGATGGTGCCGCCAGCGGCGTCTTTGTAATCGGGGCTAATTGCTGGTGAGTCATGCATGCCTGCCATGGTAGCGCCAGGTCTACAATGACCGGGATGTCTACTCCCCTCTCCCCGAAGATTCACCCCGCTGGTGCTCGCGTGCTCGCCGTGAGCACCGCCGCGGCGCTCACCCTTCTGTCTGCCCCGCACGCCGGTGCACAAGAGGCGGTCACCCCCACGGCGTCGGAAAGCTCCAGCACCCGCAAGGCCGCCCCGAACACAGACGACTGCCCGCACGCGGAGCACCCCGGCGAACCGGTAACCACCTCCGAGCGCCTAGCGCCGGGCCAGGCGGCCCCGGAGGCTATCCCGGCGGTGCAGACCGACGTGGGCTGCGGAGTGACGGCGCCGGAGGGTTTCAGGGTGGACCGCCAGGTCATCGCGTCGGCCTGGCTGGTGGCCGATGTGGACACCGGTGAGATCGTGGCCATGAAGGACCCGCATGGCCGCTACCGCCCGGCGTCGATCATCAAGGTGTTGCTGGCGCTGGTGGCCATCGAGGAGCTGGACCTGAAGAAGGTCGTCCGCGGCACCCAGGCGGACGCCGACATCGATGGCTCGTCGGTGGGCATCGGCCCGGGTGGCAAATACTCGATTTCCACGCTGCTGCACGGGCTGCTGCTGGGCAGCGGCAACGACGCCGCGCACGCGCTCGCACAACAGCTCGGCGGCGACGAAGAGGCGCTGCGCAAGGTCAACGCCAAGGCACAGGAACTTGGCGCAACCAGCACGTACGCCGCCAGCTACTCCGGGCTCGACGCGGCGGGTATGCAGACCTCGCCTTATGACCTGGGCCTGATGTACCAAGCAGCGTTTAACAACCCGACGTTCGCGCGCATCGTCAACACAGAGAGCATCACATTCCCGGGCTACGGGGACATGAAGGGCTACGAGCTGTGGAACGATAACCAGCTCTTCCTCAACGATCCCGACGGCATTGGAGGCAAAACCGGTTTTACGGACGACGCGAACCACACGTTCGTGGGCGCCCTGGATCGCGACGGCCGCCGCCTCATGGCCATCGTGTTGGACACCACCATCGACTCCAAGGCGCGGGCGTGGGAGCAGGCGCAGAAGCTGCTGCACGCGGCGTATAAGACCGCGCCTGGCGACGGCGTGAGCACGCTCGACCCCGACTACCGCGCGGCAGCCGAGTCTGCCGCCGCGACCGCCACCGAGGAGACCTCTCCCCAGGAAACCAACGCCGCGCCGCAGCTTCCCGCGGAGGCTGCACAGGCGGTGGCGACCACCGGCTCGCTCATCGACCGCGTGGGCTCTTGGGTGGGGTGGGCCGTGGTAGGTGGCATCGCGGTGCTGGTGGCGCTCCTAGCGTTCTTGAGCCTGCGGCGCCGGTAAAGACTTCACGATCTCGGCGTTCGCCAGCTGGTCGTGTGTGCCGATCTTCTTGCGCTTTGGGCTGATGCTCAGCAGCACCGGCAAGGAGATCACGGCGGTAGCGAGCCAGCCGAAGTACGGGATCATGGTCAGCGCGCGGAACCAGTTGCGCTTCGCGGCCTTGACCAATCCGAGGTTCTTGCCGGTGTCGATGTTGCGGACCTTGTAGCCCAGCATCCGCTTGCCCAAGGTGCCGCCAAACGCATCGCCGAGCACGAAGTACAGGGTCATGATGAGCCCGGCCAGGACGGAATAGAGGACGAACATGCCCGAGCTGTCCGGATCCAGTGCGTTGGGCACCACGTACAGACTCTCCACCGCAAAGACCCCGGCGGTGCCGAGTCCGGCGGCGAGGAGGAAGTCCACGGTGTGGCCAAATCCGCGCGCCGCGGCGTTGGCGCGGGCCGAGATGCGGCGGTACTCCTCCATCTCCCGGTTCTGCGCGCTGACCAGTTGCGCGGAGGAATAATCCGGCGCTTCCAGCGGGTCGATGACTCCGGGGTTCATCGGCTGCCCCACCGCGAAGCCCACGTGTGCGCCCCGGCGCGGCGCAGCCGCGCTGAAGGGCTGCTTCCACTCCTGGTACGACGCGGACATCGGCGCCGCCGTGGGGGGCCCGGCAACGGCGCCCGCCGCGGGGCCGATGGGGCGGTCCAGGCTCACGGCGTCGGGAAGCTTGCCAAAGCTGCCCAGGTACTCTAGCTGCCGCACGCTGAGGTAGCTTCCCGACTGCAGGTGGCGGTCGTAGATGGCGCGCTTCGCGTCGTCGCCCAGCACAGCATAAGCCAGGGACACGTTTTTGCGGCGCGGGTCCTTGGAGTCGATCCCGGAGGCTTCCATGCGGTCATCGAGATCGGCAATCGCCTCGCCCAACTGGTCGCTCGACAAGGTCGGTGACAAGCTGAGGAGGCGATAAAAATCTAGAGTGTGGGGCTGGGAAGGCACGGATTGCATGCACCCATATTAACCCGCGTCTACTTGCCGCGGCGGCCTAGCAGCACCCCCGCGATTCCCGCGGTGACCGCACCGATGGCTGCGCCCGCGCCCAGGGTGACGCCGGTGGTCGGGCCTTCCTTGACTTCCTGGCGCACGCGGATGACGGCGGGCTCCGGGACCGGAGCCTTAAGTTGTTTGAGGGACTCCGGGGTGGTGGCGGTCCACGCGGACACATACAGGACCACGCGCCAGACCAGGTAGAGCACGACCATCAGCGCAATGATCGGGCCGAATACAGCGCCGGCCGGGTTGCCAGCGGCAGAGGACACGATGACGGTGGAAAACTGCTTAATCAGCTCGAAGGCCACCGCGCCCAGCAGCGCGCCCTTGATGCCGGACTTCTTGGGCACCTTCGTGCGCGGCAAGATTGTGATCATCCACCACATCACCAGGAAGTTGGCCAGCAAACCAACAGCCAGGCCTACCAGGAAGATGACGATTCCCATGCCCGGGAAAGATTCGATGCCCACCATGTCAAAAATCTTCTGCGTCAGGCCGGAGGTACCGGCGGCCGTCACGCCGAAGGCGATGATGAAGGCCAACAGAAGGCCAATCAGCCCGAGGAGGTCATTGACCTTCTTCACCAGGAAGTTGCCGCCCTCAGTGGCGTCCAGCTTCCACATGGCGGAAATGCCGACTCGCAAATTGTGCATCCAGCCCAGGCCGGACCACAGGGCGGTCAAGCCACCGACGCCATAGACGGCGCCGCGGGAGGCCACCGCGGAGTCCAAAACCTGGGTCAGCGGCTCAGCCAGCTGCGGACCTGCCGAATCCGAGATGGAGGACTTAACCTGCTCGAAGAGGTCTGGCCGCCCCGCCAGGATGCTGGCCATCACGGCGACCAGCAACATAATGAGCGGGAAGACCGCCAGCACCGAGAAGTACGTAATTCCGGCTGCGAACTGGTTGCCGCCCTGTTCGCCATAGCGGTCCAGCATCCGCATGATGTGATCGACGACGCTGGACTTCTCACGGACCTTGTCAACGGCGCCGGGCTCATCCTGGCGGCTGCGCTCGATGCCGTATTCGTCGGTGTACTTATCCTTCGATTGAGTCTTGGGAGCCACGGGCGGCTTCAGGTCCTTCCCCACTAATCAGTGAACACTTAACTATCGTTTCGCGATTTCCAAGAATAGTGGTTTTAGTGGCGCGGTGCGAGGAAACCCACCTTGGCGTAGACGTCGTCGAGTAGCGGCTGCGCCACCTCACGTGCGCGGTCGGCACCCTGGGCGAGGATGTTTTCCAACTCACCGCGGTCCGCCATGAGCTCATCGAAGCGCGCCTTCAGCGGGGTCACGAAAGCCTCCAAAGCATCCGCGGTATCCACCTTAAGATGGCCGTAGCCTTGGCCTTCGTACTTCGTCACCAGATCGTCAACCTTCTCCCCCGTCAGGGAAGACTGGATGACCAACAGGTTGGACACGCCTGGCTGGTTCTCCCGATCAAAGGCCACCGCGCCGAGGTCGTCCGTCACCGCGGAGCGGATGCGCTTCGCGGACGTCTTCGGGGCATCCAAAAGGTTGATGAGCCCCTTGGGGTTGTCGCCGGACTTGCTCATCTTGGACGTCGGGTCCTGAAGGTCGTAAATCTTCGCCGCGCCTTCCGGGATGATCGGCTCCGGCACGCGGAAGGTCTCGCCGTAGCGAGCGTTAAAGCGCTCCGCCAGGTTGCGGGTCAGCTCCAGGTGCTGGCGCTGATCCTCGCCCACCGGCACCGCGTGCGGGGAGTACAGGAGAATGTCCGCCGCCATGAGCATGGGGTAGGTAAACAGGCCCACGGAAGTGCGGTCGGAGCCGCGCTTGGTGGACTTGTCCTTGAACTGCGTCATTCGGGAGGCCTCACCGAAGCCGGTCAGGCACTGCAGGATCCACGTCAGCTCCGCATGCGCCGGCACGTGCGACTGTACGAACAAAGTCGACTTGGCCGGGTCGATACCCAGCGCGATCAGCTGCGCCGCGCCCGCGATGGTGCGCTCGCGCAGCTCCTCCGGGTTCTGGTCCACCGTCATCGCGTGCAGGTCCGGGATGAAGTAAAAAGCCTCGTACGCATCCTGCAGGTCAATCCACTGCTTCAATGCACCCAAGTAGTTACCCAAGTGGTAGGAGTCTGCGGTGGGCTGGATGCCCGAGAGCACGCGCTGGACCGTCGCGTTCTCAGTGTTCTCGGTGTTCACAGCGTTCACAGCGTTCACAGCGTTCTCAGTATGTCCGGTGGCGTTCATATCGGTTTATCTTAATCCCTTTTTCCACGCCCGGGCCGGGGCGGGATACGACAAAGGCGCCGGAGACTCCCGCACCCTTGAGGAGTGCGAGACAGCTTTCCGACGCCGTGTGCGGTGCGGGAGGGCTTACCCTCCCGCGGTGGTGCTCCGAGAGCTCTTAGAGCTTCTTCGAGGTGGGGCTGTAGACGTCCAGGGCGTTGGACCAGCCGGCCACGATGAGCGCGCCGCCGATACCCATGACGATGGTCGCCGGTACGGACTGCACGGACGGGCCGACGATGCTGAACCACCAGATGCCCAGTGCCAAGATGACGGCACCCAGGACGAAGTCAATCAATGCGCGTGCCATGATTTCTCCCAAAGAGTCTCAAGTATTTTCCTCGTAGCGCGCGAGGGGCCTCGCCGCGCCTATAACACCTCGGCATTTTAGCACCAATGGTTCCTCCAAACACCTTTCAGCACCCATTTTACCCCTGCCTAAGTTAACCAACCCTACGCTCAGTTAGGTCATCTTTGCTGGTGAGAGGCGCAAAACCTCACTAAGATCGGGGTTGACAGACAACGTTGGCTATCCACGGTCAGCGGCTCGCTACCGGGCAGTAAGGAACAAGACAATGAGCACCACGACCACCACTAGAGACACCGCTCGGGATTCCGCACCCGAGAGCACTAATATTTCCGCTCGCACTAATACCCTGCGCGCCGGCGTGCTGGGTGCGAACGACGGCATCGTGTCGGTCGCGGCACTGCTACTCGGCGTCGTGGCCTCCGGCGCGGGCCCGGGTGCCATTCTTACCGCGGGCATCGCGTCGACTGTGGCAGGGGCGGGGTCGATGGCGCTCGGCGAATACGTCTCGGTCTCCTCGCAGCGCGATACCGAAAAGAAATTCATCGCGGACGAGACCCGCGAGCTTGCCGACGACCCCGAGGGCGAGCGCCGCGAACTCGCCGAGATCCTGGAGGGTTACGGCATCGCTCCGGACACCGCGGCCACCGCCGCGAAGGAAATTAGCGCCGGTGATCCCCTGCGCGCGCACCTGCAGTTGGAGCTCGGCGTGGATTCCGAGGAGCTCACCAACCCGTGGGCCGCGGCGGGCTCCTCGGCGATCGCTTTCGTGCTCGGCGCAGCACTGCCGATGCTGGCCGTGTTTTTAGCACCGACCTCGCTGGCGGGTTCGGTCATCGTCGCGGTGACCTTGCTGGCGCTCGCCTTGACCGGGTTTACCTCCGCGAAGCTGTCCGACACCTCGCCGGGACGCGCCATAGTGCGCTTGGTCCTCGGCGGCGCACTCGGCCTCGCCGTAACGTACGGCATCGGCGCCGCCTTCGGCGCGGCCGTCTAAAACGTCGCTGCTAATAGCGCCAGCCGCGGCGCTTCCAGCGCCCGTCCTTACGGACCTGCGGGCGCTCCGGCGGCAGGCCGTTGGCCTGAACGTCATCCGGTACTTCTATCTCCCAGGTCTGCGAGTCCGGGTGCGTATCCTCCCGGCTGGCTGCGTGCTTGCCCAGCCCCTTGTAGCGCTGGGAATCCAAACGAAGCGTCTTCGACGCTACGCGCACGGTCGAGCGCCCGGCCTGTTTCACGCCGTCGCGCAGCAAGCGCGCGGACAGGCGCAGGCGCGGGTCAATCGGCTGGTTGGTCTCCAGGTGCCCAAAGGTGGGCAGGTGTGAGTTGTAGCGGATGGCCACCAGGCGGGCGACGAACGCCACCACCACCGAGATCACCGCGTTGGCCTGCATGGCCAGGCCCAGCTCCTGGAGCACCACATACACGCCGGTAGCCAGCACCGCAATGGCGGCGTAGAGCTCCGAGGAAAACACCAGCGGCACGCGATCCGACATCAGGTCGCGCAGGATGCCACCGAACACACCCGTGACCACCGAGGCCACCATCGCGATCACCACACCATGGCCGAGCCCCAGCGCGATCTGCGTGCCCAAGACGGCGAAGACGGCCAGGCCCACGGCGTCGGCAAGCAAAAATAGCGTGTGGAAATACTGCATCAAAAACGGCAAGGACACCGTCACCACCGCGGCGGTCAGCACAATGATGAGGTAGCGAGGGTGCTCCACCCAAGTCAGCGGGTAATTACCCAGCAGCAGGTCGCGCACCGTGCCGCCGCCCAGCGCCGTGAGTGCGGCAAGCAGCAGGACACCGAAGAGGTCCATCTTCTCCCGCCCCGCGGACAGCGCGGCGGTCATGGCTTCGGCCGTGATGCCGATGACGTATAAGACCGTGAGAAACACGGGGACTAATCCTAGTGGCGCTTAGCGGTAAGACACCAGCAGCGGCGAATGATCCGACCACCGTTGTTCCACCGTGGGCGCCTTCTCCACCCAGGTCTTTTCCGCACGCTCCAGCATGGCTTGAGTGGCGGCCTGGTAATCGATGCGCCAGCCGGCGTCGTTGTTAAACGCCTGCCCACGATACGTCCACCACGTGTACGGGCCCTTGAGCTCCGGGTCCGGGTTAAGCCGGCGCGCGACGTCGAACCACTGCGGATCTGCAGGCACGGGCCAGAGCTTGTCGACGCCGCGGTCCTTGCCCGTGTACTCCACCACGCCGCGCCAGTCGCCCAGCCCGGCCTTGTCCTGGACGGCTGCGTCCGGGAAGACGCCGAAGACGTGGTCCATGAACGCGCGCTCCTCCGGCAGGTGGCCGGAGACCTTCTCGTTCGGCTTGTTGTTCTTCAGGTCTTGAGCACGGTGGCAGATGTTCCAGTCGCCGCCGATGACCATGTTGTCCTGCACCCCGGCACGCTCGGCAAGGACGTCGGAAAACTCGTCTAAGAAAACGTACTTCTCGTCCTGCTTCGCGGTGTCCACATCGCCGGAGGGCAGGTACAGGGACGCCACGCGCACCGGCACCTTGCCCGCCTCGCCGTCGAGGTCCGCGGTGACAGTGGCCTCAATCCAGCGCCCGGCGTCGGCGAAGGAACCGAAACCCACGGAGACGTCGACAAGCGGGGTGCGCGACAAGATGCCGACGCCCGCACGCCCCTTCGCGCCCGGGGTCTGGGCGTCGGCGACCTCGAGGTGCCAACCGGCCTCAAGCGCCGGGGCCAGGGCCTTGCGCGCCTGGTCCGCGGTGGCACGCACCTCCTGCAGCAGCACGACGTCGGCTGGGGTGGTCTCCAGCCAGGTGTTCATGCCAAGGTTGTTGTCATTGCGCTTCTTGCAGGCAGCGCGGATGCCGTTGACGTTGACGCTCGCGATGGTAAAGCTCATAGCGCCCCATCCTATCGCAGGCGTCCGGGGAGTTTTCTCTGGCCGAATGCCAATTGCAAGGCCGCCGCCGCAGCCAGCACCGCCGCCGAAAGCGCATACGCCCACGCGCCGTGACCTAGGTAGAGCGGCAGCACCACCAGGGGCGCGGCGGCCACGCCGATAAAGCGGAAGGCCTGCACGGTGGAAATGAGAGTGACGGTGGCGGGGTTGGACAACACGTCCACGTTAACGGCGGTCTGTAGGGTCTGCGTGCCCACGGTAGCCACCGCCCACAGCCCGGTGAGCACCGCCACGTGCGGCGCGTGCGGCATGAGCAGCACCATGCCTGCCGACGCCACGAGCGCCACCACGGCCACCGCTTTCGCGCCGAACCGGTCCACCAGCGACCCCGCGTAGCGCGCCAGCACAAACGCGGCCGCGCCGCCACAGGCCACCACAATGCCCGCACCGGACGGGGTGACCTCAAAACGGCGGATGGCTTCCAGGGCAATGATGGCGCCGATGCCCACGAGCCCGAAGCCGATGGCGAAACACGCTGCCAGGTTGGCCACGGTGCGCGCCACTGGCACGCTTCCGGCGCCTGCGGGCTTCTCGCTCGCCTCGCGCGGGACCTCCGGCACGCCGACCACCAGTACGAACACGGTGCATGCGGCGATGACCAGGAAGGTGTAGCGCCAGTCCGCGAAGTCCGCCATCGCGCCGGACACCAACGGCGCGCTAAGCATCCCCAGCGACTGTGCGGCGGCGTACGTACCCAGCGCCTGACCCAGCTCCCCGGCGGGGACGATGGCTTTGAGGATGGACTGCAGCATCGGCGTAGTGAAGGCATTGGCCACGCCCATCAGCGCGTACAGCGCCAGGAACCACCACCACACGCCCACGAAAGCCAGCACGACCGCCGCGGCGACGATGACCGCATACCCGGCCAACACCACTCGGTCCAAGCGCCTGCCCTGCACCAGGCGGGAGGAAAACAGCATCATCACCGCGAACGGCGCCAGGTATGCGGTGATGCCTAACGACGCCGCGTCGACCGGAATCGCGAACGTCGCGGAGACATTCTCCAGCACGGACGTTAGCGCCTGGCCCGAAAACGGCCCGGCCGCCCCGCCGATGTAGATGGCCAGGCGCTGCAGGTGGGACTTCATACCTTCAGCACTCTACCGCGCTCGCAGCGAAGAATTGCGCGATCGCGGGGCCCTTTCTATATCTAGACACTGCGCAATCACTGAAATCAGCGCCCTAGCCACTCGCTGGCGGCCACCACGATGGCGGCGACGCCGCGATCGAGCGTGGGCTGAAGGTCGGGCGCGAAAGCCGCGTTGTGGTTGCCCGGCGCGTTGGCGAAGTCCTGGAAACCGCATCTGTCATCTGGTTCGTCGTGACACCAGGCTACGCGGAGACATTACACCTCGACGATGTCCGCCACCGCCTGCGCGAGCGCCAGATCCTCCCACGGCATGCCGGTGAACTTAAACACGATCGGCCGTTCGCGGTTCACGGTGGCGGTACCGCGCACGACGTCGGCAAGGCTCACACACTCGGCCATCTCCAGCGCGCCTTCATCCACGGCCTGGATGACGTCACCCGCCTCACGCTGGGCGGTGGCCACGTCCTCGACGATGACCTGCGCGCCCGCCATCAGGTCGCCGCGCACCTCCCGCGCGTCCGGGGTGTGCGAGCCGAGGGCGACAATCACGGCGTCGGAACGCACATCTTCCAACCCCAGGTACGGCTCGCTCGCCGTCGTCGCGCAGATCACCAGCTCCGCGGCCGCCAGGGTCTCCTTGCCCTCGGCACTGCTGAGCGACGCCCAGTTCTCCAGGTCTGCCGGCTTCGTCCGGCCGAGGAACATCACGTCCACTTCACGGATGTCCTCAAAGACGGACTCGACGGTCGTCTCGTGCGCCCGGCCCTGCGCGCCGGTACCGACGATCGCGACCTTGAGCGGCGCGGCGTCGTCACGCAGGAACCCCACGACGCCGGCCAGGGACACCGCCGGGGTGCGCAGGCTGGTCAGCGCGATGCCGTCGATGAGGCAACTCGGGGCGAGGGTCGCGTCGTCGAAAAGCACGTAGGTGCCCTGGATGCGCTCCGCCGCGCCCTCGTACCCGGCGTCCGCGACGGACACCAGCTTCACCCCGAAGCCCCGCGAGGTGGCCGAGGGCATGATGAGCAGCTCGCCGTGGGTGGTGGGCATGAACGACCGCGGCTGGTCAGCGGCCGGATCGAAACCGGACGCCAGCACCTCCCGCAACGTCTCCACCGCCGCCCGCGGGCTCAGTGCCGAGTGCACCTGGTCTGCGTAAATGAAGGGGATAGCCATGGGCGCCACTGTAGTGAGGGGTGGTGTGGTTTATCCACGGTGAGACTTAAAGGGCGAAGTAGTACTCCTTCAACGCCTGGGACATCAGCTGGCGGCGGGCATTGAGGAAGTCCTCATAGTTTTCGTACGTGGTGTTTTTGAGAGAGGCGGGAATGGCGTTTTCTTTGAGATTCTCGGCAAGTCCTTCGGCGGTAGAAATTTCGCCGAGGGTAAGAGCGCCGTTGTTGATCTGTGCCTCAACGGCGCTCATGTACTCAGCGGGCTGGCGGTTGCCGATGCGGACGTTGACTTGGGTTTCCGTGAGCGCGTAGTTGGCCACCTGGTTGTAATCGCGCTTATCGTTAATGCCGTTCTTGCGCAGGTAGTCCTTGGGCACCAAGTGATGGATGTCGCCACTTTGCTCGATCATGGACTGGACGGTGATGTGCTTGGACAAGAAGCCGTGGGCGCGCTGCTTGACCTGCGACGCCTGGAATACGCGGAACTGAGAATTGTTGACCGCCGAGGAGTTAAGTCGCTGCGGCAGGCCGACGTTCCAGAAGGCGTCGCTGAGCTCGGCGCTTTCGATCTCTCGGAGGGCAGCCTCCGCGCCTATACGCTTAACACGAGAGAGATCGGATTCGAAGGTGGTTTCAAAGGATGCGGACGCGCGGCCAGTGAGCAGCATGAGCACAAACCACCGTCGGACAATGGGATCAATTTCGTGATCGGGGCGCCCCTCGGCGCGCAAGATAAGGTAGAGCGCGTAGGCGAAGTTCACCGCGTTAGTAGAGGAGATCAGCGACTTATCGATGAACCCCGCGGACTTCAGCAACGTAATGAAGTGCTCGAAGTGGTAGCGGCGCACGGTGGTGAGCAGCGCATCCTCCAACGCCTGGTACGCGGCGGGGATTCGTTGGGGCTCAAACTTCCGCGTTTCCGGGTTGAGTCCGCTCAGCTCGCGGACCACGAAGGCGGGGCGACCACGGTTGAACGCCACCAGGCCCGCCACGCGAATGATGTCTACGTACGACGGATCGTAAAGATCCTCGGTGTCATCCTTGAGCCAGGAAATCGCCGGCCAGAACTTAGTTTCGGTGAACTCATGGTCGTTAGAGATATCAGAAACCGCGCCGGGGTTCACTGCGAGGTGTGCGAAGTAGTCGATGAGCTTGCGGAGGTTGCGCCCCTTTTCGCCGTAGGCGCTGATCTTGCTCATAACAAAATCCGCGCTACTCAGCGGAACACCCTTCGAGTTGATGCGGGTGAAGATCTCAGTGACGGTCTCAATGTCGAGGCCCTCATTGAGCGAAATGACGCCGATCTGTGCGCTCTTAATGGCACGGAGCTTTTCCATGGAACGCCCCACCACTTTACGGTCGGCGCCGGGGTTGGCCTCTAGGTAGTCAAACAGTGCCTCGATGGAATCCTCGAGCTTGAGGAATTCGGAGATATCGGAAATCCACTCCGAATCCTTAACAATGAACGGCGTAGCGGTGGCGAACTCCTCAGTCAGCGGGTTGAAAGCGATGACGATGCGCTTGTTCTGGAAGTCCTTGGTCATGACGGTCTCCCCCGCCACCGCCGCGCGCAGCGCAGTGGTGCGTTGCTGTCCGTCGATGAGAATCTGCTTGTAGCCCGCGCTGCCGCCACCTTTTACCGGCACCCACGACGACTGCCACGTGATGAGGTAGCCCACCGGGTAGCCGCGGTACAGAGAATCCATGAGATCGCGGACCTTCTTACTAGTCCACACAAACGGTCGCTGCATTTCCGGGATGGCGATATTGTCACTTTCAATATCGCCCAACAAGCTGCTCACGGATTTCTGATTAACGTCGTACATGCCCATACAATGACTATCTCACAGGTGCTTGACAGTTCGCCCGTGCCGGCGCAAAAATTTCGAAGACTAGTGCCCAGCGATTTCCACCACCGCCGCTCTTCACATCACCTCGCTCTACTCAAAGGTGCACCGAACTGAGGAAGAAACACTGCCTTCAAGATGTTTGCTCCATGACGTTGGTTACTGATGCTCTATGTGCTCACCCTAATAACTGACTGCCCGTGGGCTTTCGCGGAGCGTACCTGCATGGCACGAGGAACATCTGCAAAGTCCCACACACCAGCAACGGGCGGGTCGATCACACCGTCCTTGAGCATCTGACTCAGCGCCGCTAAGGACGATTCTTGCTCGCTCGCAGTGCGAAATGTGGAAAGAACCCCGACCGCAGAGTAATCCCTCATCAGTAAATCGTGTGTGTCTAGTACAGTGTCCGTACCACTAGCGAATCCTACGAGGAGCAGACGGGCACCACGGTTAAACAGTCCTGCGAAGTCTTTATATACTGTCGCACCGACGGTGTCGTAAATGACGTCGATGGAAACTCCTTCCGGCAGCTCGTCGGCTCTGGAAACCACAAAATCTGCCCCCTGCTGAACGCAGAAATCAGCAGATTCTTCTGAACGTGCAGTAGCGATGACAGTCACCCCCATCGCCTTGGCCACTTGGATGGCGGCAGAACCCGTGCGCCCTGCACCACCGAGTACTAGCACGGTCTCCCCTTCTTTCAAGTGAGCACGGTGAAACAAACCGATGTGCGCCAAGTGATAGGAGCCAACAAAACCTACTGCCTGCTCATCAGTAAGTTCATCCAACACTTCGAATGCGCTCCAGGCGGGCATCAGCGAATACTCTCCGAACCCGCCGAATCCGCGGTCAAAGTGAGAGCCTCCGACGACCCGGGTACCTACAGCATGAGGAAATCCTTCGCCTGCCTCTTCCACGATTCCAACAACTTCTTGACCAGGCACAACAGGCGGTTGCG
This sequence comes from Corynebacterium incognita, assembly GCF_014217255.1. Taxonomy (NCBI): domain Bacteria; kingdom Bacillati; phylum Actinomycetota; class Actinomycetes; order Mycobacteriales; family Corynebacteriaceae; genus Corynebacterium; species Corynebacterium incognitum. Next base: position 1,716,178 of record NZ_CP059404.1, on the reverse strand, counting down.
CCACCATGGGATAGTTCCCCTTGACCATCATCAGGTCAGGCAACGCGAGACTGGCGGTGAGAACCCTTACAACTGCTTCCCCTGGACCTGCTGAGGGCAAATTAGCGTCACGCAAGGTCAAAACCTCTGCAGGCTCTCCAAACTTATTAGCTACCCACTGTTTCATTATTTTCTCTCTCTACTTGAGTAATATCAGGCCTTTTCAACAAACGCATAAAGTGTGAAAGCTATTTCGAGGCCCGACCGTTTTTAATGTATTTCCTCCGCGAACAACCGCTCCACCAGCTCCGCCACGGCGGGGATGTCCTTGATGAGGCCGATGCCGACGGTGAAGGACAAGTTACGCCGGCGTGAATTTTCCGTGCGCGCGCTGCAGGGTCGCGGTGGGCGGATTAAGACTAGAAAGCGGCAATTTAACGTTTTCTTATCTGTTGTGTAAGGGGAAGAAATGCAATCTCGTCGGATGGGCCGGGCGCTGGCAGTAGCGGCGGCGTCAGTGTCAGTGTCGGTATGTGGCTCCGTGCTCGTAGCGCCGGCAACAGCAGCGGAGTTGGCGGAGTTTTCCGTCACCAACTTCACCGATTTCCACGGCCACTTGGAAGATGACGGCACCAAGGAAATGGGCGCCGTCAAGCTCGCGGGCCTGGCCAAGCAGGTCAACCAAGGGCAGGAATACGCATTCGTGTCCTCAGGCGATAACGTCGGCGGCTCCGCCTTCGTGTCCTCGGTCTCCGAAGACAAGTACGCCCTGGAGGCACTCAACGCCATGGGTGTGGAGGCCACCGCGGTAGGCAACCATGAGTTCGACAAGGGCTTCGACGATCTGACCGGGCGTATCGACGCCGCGTCCGACTACCCGCTGCTCGGCGCCAACGTGTACAAGGACGGCCAGCGCGCGCTCGACTCGCACGTCGTCAAAGAGATGAACGGCGTCAAGGTGGCTTTCGTGGGCACCGTGACGCAGCAGACCCCGTCGATTGTGTCCGCGGACGCGGTCAAGGGCCTGGAGTTCCGCGACCCGGTGGCCGAGACCAACACGCTCGCTAAGCAGCTCAAGGACTCCGGCGAGGCGGACGTCGTGGTGGCGCTGTTCCACGAAGACGCGGCGGCCAACGCGGACAAGTTCGGCGCGGAGGTCGACGTCGTGTTCGGAGGCCACTCCCACAAACCGTTTAACCAGACCATCGAGCGCGACGGCACCTCCCCGCTATACGTGCTGCAAAGCGACGCCCACACCAAGCTGCTCAGCGACCTGGACATCACCTTCGACAAAACCGCGGGCACGATTGCGGACGTCAAGGTCGCGCAGTACGACTACGCCGCTGCGGCCGGGACCCAGGCGGACGCTGGGGTGCAAGGGATCGTCGACAAGGCGGTGACCGAGGCGGACAAGCTCGGCGCCAAGGTCGTGGGCAACGTCTCCGGCGCGATGGTGCGCGGCGAGTGGTCGGACGAGTCCACCATCTCCAACTTCATTGCCAACGGCGCGAAATACGCCGTGGAAGACGCCACCGGCCAGGACGTGGACCTGGGCGTCATGAACGCCGGCGGCGTGCGCGCCGACCTGGACGCGGGCGATGTCACCTACGAAGAAGCGGCGAACATCCACCCGTTTGCCAACAACTACGTGGTAGCCACCTTCACCGGGCAGCAGATCAAGGACGCGCTGGAAAGCCAGTGGGAGAAGGCGGATTCCACGCACCCGGACCGCGTGATCGGCTTGTCCGACAACGTGGCCTACACCTACGACCCTAAGGCGCCGCAGGGCGAGAAGGTCACGGGCGTGACCATTGGCGGCAAGCCACTGGAGATGGACCGCGATTACCGCGTGGCCGGCGCGGCGTTCCTGGTCACCGGTGGCGGCGACGGCCACTTCCCCGCCGGCGCGGGCCGCGACGTCGTGGACCCGGGCGTGCTGGACCTGGAGGCGTTCTTGACGTACCTGGGCTCCGACAAGCACAAGGTCCCCGCGGCGCAGACCGGCGTGGGCGTGACGACGTCCCGCGAGACCACCCCGGGAGCGAAACTCACGGTCGATCTGTCCTCGCTCAACTACACGGTGGACACCGACCCGCAGGCGACCACGGCGAAGGTCGCGCTTGGCGACGCCGTGGCACAGGCCCCGATCACACACGGCACCGCGAGCGTGGAGCTGACGGTGCCGGAGGATCTGTGCGGTGAGCAGTTCCTGGTGGTGACCACTGATGCGGGCACCACCGCGCTGGCGCCGGTGACGGTGACCGGCTGCGAGGCCGGAGATGACGGCGACGGGGCGTCGTCAGGCTCGTCCGTGGGCGCGGGTGTGCTCGGGATTGCGGGCCTGGTGGGCGCGGTGATCGGCCTGCTCAACGTCGGCGTGGACATGAACTGGTCGATTATCCCGCCGAGCGTGCGCAAGGCCGTGCGCGATGTGCGCGGCGCTATTTTTGGGAAGCGATAAATTTCTGGAAGCGCTTGACGTGCGGCCGCGCCCAGGCGGGCAGAATCTTCGGATTCACGTGCGCCAGCGCGGCCACCGTCGCGCCGAGCGCGGCGGCGACAGCGACGATGGACACTCCCGCGGAACTGCCGTGGGAGCTGCCGCTGGAATTGCTGTTGCTGTCGCCGGGGCAGGTGCCAGCGTGCTCAGTGAGCCACTGATCCTTGTCCAGGGCGTGGTCGGTGAAGCGCGCCTCGCCAATCTCGCCGAAGAAGCCCGAGGACAGCATGTCGGCATACGTTGAGCCGCCGATGATCCACTTCTTGCCGTCGATGCCATTGAGGCCATGCGGGCCATAGGCGTTGCGCAGCACCGGGGCGCCGTTGACGTACATGGTCACAGAACCCGTGCCGTCAGACTGCTCGCCGGTGTCTACCACGGCCACGTGCAGCCACTGCCCCGCCGGGACATCCGAGGACCAGTTAGAGTGCCCCTCCACCGCGTCGTTGGACTCGGCGAACGCCCACTGGATCTCCCGCAGGCTGGAGATAGCTCCCTGGGCCGGCGGCTCCTCCAAGTCCGAATCCGTGTTGAGGTTATCCAGCTGGGAGCGCATACCAAAGCGGGAGATGAAGCCCATCCAGTGGTTGTCCTCGCTGAAGTTCTCGTCGATGTTGATAAACGTCTCAAACGTGTAGCCGTCCTCGAACTTCTCGTTGTTGATCGGCGCATCGTCGCCGGTCTCGAAGTAGGTGAACAGGTGCTTCGCGCCGGGGTCGAAGCGCACCGCGTGGGGTGCGGCGGAGTTCTCGGGCGCGGCGTCGACAAGCTTGGCGGAACCGCCGGTGGACTTCTGCGTCATGTCGTTGCCGTTGCCGGTGATGTCGGTGTACTGCACCTTCCCGTCCTTGGCCTCCGGGCGCCAGTGCGCGACGGTGCCGTCAACCTCCGGGTAATCGGCCTCACACTCCGGGGCAGTGTGTTTGATGGCCTCGGCCGGAGTGAACTCGGCGTCGATCTGCGCGCGCAGCTTCTGCGAGTAGGACTCCGCACTGCCCTCGGGCTTGTACTCCGCACCGATGGCCTTGAAACGCTTGCCGAAATCGAAATCGTAAGAATAGGTGGAACCAGCGTCGGTGAGCACGGCCTCGTCGAACGAGGTCAGCTTCTCCTGCGGCTTTTGCAGCACCCACGGGCTAAACGACGTCTGGCTCAGCTGGTTATTCGTGAAATCGAACTCCACCAGCGACATCAGGCCGTTGCCGCCCTGGTAGGCCATCTGGTAGTCGATGAGCTGCTGGAACACCGGCAAACCCTGATCGTTGTGCAGCACTCGGTTAGTCGCACCATGATGGTGGCCGGAATAGGTGAGGAACACCTGCGGATTGGGGTTGATTACCTCATCCCACAGCTTTTGGCCGAAGTCAGTGGACTCCGGCTCCCCGCTACCGGTGATGTTGATGATCTGGTGCGAGGTCACAATCGTCGGCAGGTGCGGGTGCGCCTTGAGCTGATCATCGGCCCAGGCGAGCTCCGCATCGGAGGCGTCCCACGGCACGTTGACGCTGCCCATCGGCACGCCGGACACTTCGAAGGTGTGAAAGTTGGACAAACCCGACGGGCTGGACGCCTCGTGGGAGGAAGACGTGGCCTGGCGGTCGGCGGGGAAAGTCTCGGTATACGGCGCGAACGAGTTGCCCATGGCGTCGTGGTTGCCCGGAATGATGGCGTACGGCACAGTGGCTTTCTCCAGGGTGGACATGGCGCGGTCGGCCACCGGCCACTCGGCGGCGACGTCAGCCTGGTCCACGACGTCGCCCAGGTGCTGGGTCATGGAGATGTCCAGCTCGTCCTGCTTGTCGACGATCCACTGGGTCTGGGCATCAAAAGGGTTCGGCGTATCCGGGAACTGCAGCGAGAACTGATCGTTGCCCTCCGCGCCGTAGCGGGAATAGAACTGGGTGTCCGGGAGCACGGCGATGGTGCCGCGGGCGCCGGGGGCGGTGTTGAGGTCTGCGCCGGCCGTTTCGGTCGCAGTACCAGCGGACTGAGGCGTGGGTTCTACCGCGTGGGCCGGGACTACAGTGGTGACCAACGGCAGGGCCACGACGCAGGCGACGGCGACGGTTTTGTTGATGAATTGCACAGCAAAAAGTTATCGCTGGCTGATGAACCTGGCGCGACGGTTACATTAAAAATAGTTGAACTGTTTGAGTGAGTGCGTTCGACGTTTAATAAGGAAGGCGGCACAGCGATGAAGAAGGCACGGGTCCTCGGCGCTGCGCTGGGACTGGCAGGCTGCGTGGTCTCGGCCTGCAGCATGATCGCCATCAACGAGGAGTCGCGCTAGGGTAACCGAGACGGCGACGGCGCCGCGCTCGAGTCGCAGCGGCGCTACACCGTCACCGTCCACGATGCGGAAGAAACAGGGCTGGGGGTCGAGAAGGTCGTCGAGAGGCTCAGTGCGGCCGATGTGGGCGACTGGACGCTGGAGACGTCCGTGCAGTATGCGGGCCCGCGCGGGGAGAAGGTCGTCGTTTTTGCCCTCGACGCCGAGCACGCCGGGCAGGCCTGGTGACTAGCCACTCACCTGCCGGTGCTTGCCGACGCCGCTCCCACCGTCACGGTCCGCGATCAGGACATGCAGGTGTCGTGGTCGGCGGCGGAGTCGGATATGGCGCGGCGTCGCCAGGCGCTGGACGCCACGCTTGCCGATGCCCCCCTTTAGCGCCGCGGTGAGCCTGCTGGGCGCCGCCGATTAACGGCGAGCGCAAGCAGCCAGATGGCGATGCCCGCGACGGCAAGGCAGGCGCCCGCGAGCGCGGGTGCCGCGTAGCCCATGCCGGCCGCGATGACGGCGCCGCCGAGCGCCGCGCCGGACGCATTGGCGAGGTTGAGCGCGGAATGGTTGAGGGCGGCGGCGACGGTCTGGGCGTCGCCGGCGACATCCATGAGTCGGATCTGCAGCGACGGCACGAGCGTGGACCCGAAGAACGCGACGATGCCGAAGTTGATGGTGCCTAAGATGGGGTTCTGCGAACTGAAATAAAATGCGACGAGCGAGGCGGCGATCATCGCGAGGGCGAACAGGACGCCCTTTTCGAGGTCGCGGTCAGCGAGCGCGCCGCCGGCGAAGTTGCCCAGCACCATGCCCACGCCGTAGGCCATGAGCACCAGCCACATGAGGTTGTCTGGCATCCCGGCGCGCTGGGTCATCGTCCAAGAGATGTAGGTGTAGACGGCGAACATACCGCCGAAGCCCACGGTGCCGGTGATCAGGGTGAGCCAGACGTTGATGTTGCCGAACGCGGAGAGCTCCGTCTTCACGCGGGTGGGCGCCATGCGCGTCATGTGCGGCATGAGGAACCACAAGGCAGTAAGCGTGGTCGCGCCGATGATGGTGACCACCACGTAGGCCGCATGCCAGCCCAGCGCCGCGCCAAGCGCCTGCGCCGCGGGTACACCGATGACCGTGGCTACCGATAGGCCCATCGACACCATGGCCACGGCCTTACCGCGCTTGCCCGGCTCCGCCATCGACGCGCCCGCCAGGCCTGCCACGGAGAAATACGCACCGTGCGGCAGGCCCGCGATAAACCGCGCCGCCATGAGCACCGGGTAGTTAGTGGCCACCACCGAAAGAAAGTTGCCCAAGGTAAACGCCGCCATCAAGATAATCAGCAGGCGCCGCCGCGGCATCAGGCCTGTCACCGCCGTTATTAACGGCGCGCCCACCACCACACCAAGCGCGTAGGCGGAAATGATGTGGCCCGCCTTGTCCTCGGTGATCGCATAATCGTCGGCGATCATCGGCAGCAAACCCATCGATACGAACTCCGTCGTACCGATGCCAAATGCGCCCAACGCGAGCGCCAACATCACCAGCGATCTGCGCTGCGGCGAGATTTCTGTTTGACGGGGAACACGGGGGCGTCGAGAAGCAGAATTTTGCACGGGCGAAAACACTACCCCTTATTCGCCACTTGCGCACCGTCGCCGAGGCAGGGCGGGTATCGTAGGTGACTGATAACCCTGGCAACCTACGACAGAGGAGAAACATGTCTAAAATCACCTGGACCCGCACCGACGAAGCGCCCTTGCTGGCGACCTACTCTTTTAAGCCCGTCGTCGAGGCGTTCGCGTCCACCGCAGGCATCGAGGTAGAAACCCGAGACATCTCCCTCGCAGGCCGCATCCTGGCGCAGTTCCCAGAGCGCCTGGGAGACAAGAAGGTCGAGGACGCGCTCACCGAGCTGGGCAAGATGGCCAAGACCCCGGAAGCAAACATCATCAAGCTGCCGAACATCTCCGCTTCCCTGGTGCAGCTGAAGAAGGCTATCGCCGAGCTGCAGGCGCAAGGCTACGACATCCCGGACTACGAAGAAGCGCCGGAGCAGTACGCGGTAGTTACCGGCTCCGCCGTAAACCCGGTCCTGCGTGAGGGCAACTCTGACCGCCGCGCGCCAGAGGCCGTGAAGAACTTCGTGAAGAAGAACCCGCACCGCATGGGTGCTTGGTCCGCAGACTCCAAGACCGCGGTGGCCACCATGGACTCCGGCGACTTCCGCAACAACGAAAAATCCGTCATTATGCCGGCAGCTGATGAGCTCACCATCAAGCACGTGGCGGCCGATGGCACCGAGACCGAGCTGCTCGGCGGGCTCAAGGTGCTCGAGGGCGAGGTCATCGACGGCACCTTCATGTCCGCAAAAAAGCTGGACGAGTTCCTCAAGGCTCAGGTGGCGCGCGCGAAGGAAGAGGGCGTGCTGTTTTCCGCGCACATGAAGGCCACCATGATGAAGGTCTCCGACCCGATCATCTTCGGCCACATCGTGCGCGCGTTCTTCGCGGATGTCTTTGACAAGTACGGCGAGCAGCTGGAGGCAGCGGGCCTCAACGGTGAAAACGGCCTGGGCGCCATCTACGACGGCCTGGAGAAGCTGGAGGGCGGCGCTGAGATCAAGGCTGCGTTCGACGAAGCACTGGCTGCCGGCCCGGACCTGGCGATGGTCAACTCTGACAAGGGCATCACCAACCTGCACGTGCCTTCCGACGTCATCATCGACGCCTCCATGCCGGCCATGATCCGCACCTCCGGTCAGATGTGGAACAAGAACAACGAAACCCAGGACACCCTGGCTGTGATTCCGGATTCCTCTTACGCAGGCATCTACCAGGCCGTCATTGACGACTGCAAGGCCAACGGCGCCTACGACCCGACCACCATGGGTACCGTCCCGAACGTTGGCCTGATGGCGCAGAAGGCTGAGGAGTACGGCTCCCACAACAAGACCTTCAAGATTGCTGCCAACGGTAAGGTGCAGGTCGTCAACTCTGCCAGCGACGTGCTCATCGAGCACGAGGTCGAAGCAGGCGACATTTGGCGCGCCTGCCAGACCAAGGACGCCCCGATCCAGGACTGGGTGAAGCTGGCCGTGACCCGCTCCCGCCTGTCCGGCATGCCGGCCATCTTCTGGCTGGATTCCGAGCGCGCCCACGACGCCAACCTCATCGAGCTGGTGAACAAGTACCTGGCCGACCACGACACCGAAGGCCTGGACATCACCATTGCATCCCCAGTGGAGGCCACCAAGACCTCCGTCGAGCGCATCCGCCGCGGCGAGGACACCATTTCCGTGACCGGTAACGTGCTGCGTGACTACAACACCGACCTGTTCCCGATCCTCGAGCTGGGCACGTCCGCGAAGATGCTGTCCGTGGTGCCTCTCATGGCTGGCGGCGGCCTGTTCGAGACCGGCGCGGGCGGCTCCGCGCCGAAACACGTGCAGCAGGTGGAGGAAGAAAACCACCTGCGTTGGGACTCCCTCGGCGAGTTCCTGGCGCTGGCGGAATCCTTCCGCCACGAGAAGCAGGCCCGCGGCAACGAGAAGGCAGGCGTGCTGGCGGCGGCCCTGGACAAGGCTACCGAGCGCGTGCTGGACGAGGGCAAGTCCCCGTCGCGTAAGGTCGGCGAGATCGACAACCGCGGATCCCACCTCTACCTGGCCGCATACTGGGCCGAGGAGCTGGCCGCGCAGACCGACGACGCCGAGCTCGCCGCCGCGTTCAAGGACTTCTCTGCGGCGCTCAACGAAAACCTTGAGGCCATCGCGCAAGAGCTTCTCGACGCCCAGGGCTCCCCGGCCGATCTTGGCGGCTACTATTCCCCGGACGAGGACAAGACCACGGCCGTTTTGCGCCCGTCGGCGAAGTACAACGAGCTGCTTGACTCGCTGAAGAAGTAGCGCTTCATTGCTGGCGCTTGTCAAGGCCTAGCCCGCGCGGGTGTGGATAACTCCGCCCCACCGCGCGGCTGCGACTGACGTTATCCACAGCCCCGACGTTGCACCCTCGCGGTGCGGCGCCGGGGCTGCTGTAGTTGCAGGCATGGACATCTTCGAGCAGCTTGCGCACATCGCCCGTAACGGCATCGCCGTACTACGGGCGTGTGCCGCACGCTCGCCGTATGACGTCGCGTCCGTGCTCGGGCTGCCGCTGTCTCAGGCGCGGGAATGGGAACGGCTGGCAGAGGTGTACTTCGGCCCCGCGGACTCCCCGCGTCGCCAAGAACGCGCCATCGCCGCCGCAGAAGCCGCCGGGCACTCGCTGGAACGCCTGCGGATCATCGAGCGCCACGCCCGCACATTGCGCAAGCGCGGCCAGGCCTGGGCGCTCCGGGAAGAACTGTGCGCCCTGGCCGGCACCGTCGACGAGGTCAACGCCCACGGCGCCCGGCGGGTGCGCGAACTCGGCGCCGAATCTACACCGCGGGCGGGCGTGCGCTTTTCCCGCGTGCGCGGCGGCATGCGCACCCTCACCGTCTGCGGCGACCAGCACGTCATCACCGCGCTAGAAAAAGCGCTCGACACCCGCGTGCCTGATGGCACCACCGCGCCCCGGACCCAGGCGCTCGCCGCCGCATTCTGGGACCACGTGGCGGGAGACGGGGGCGTCGTCAAGCCGACGTACCGCACAGTGATCGCGGTGGGCCTCAACGACGCCTGCACCATCCTGCGGGGCGACGGCGACGACGTCATCCTCGGCTGCTCCGACGGCACCACCATGACCGGCGCCCAGTGGCTGGACACCCTCGACGGCGAAATCTACGCCGGGCTCTTTCACCCCACGGCCGGGCCGGTGAACCTCTATAAGGCGCGGTTTGCGAACTGGAAACAACGTGTGCTGGCCCGGGCGGAGACCCTGGTGTGCCCGTGGCCGGACTGCCAGGTGCCGTCGGACCGCTGCGAGGCGCACCACATTGAAGCCCACGTCTACGGCGGTGACACGACACCGGCGAACCTGACGATGCTGTGCAAATATCACAACGGAGTCAACGACGATAACCCGAATGCCCCGCCCAATCGCGGGCGAATACACCGGGTCGATGGCAAGGTGTACTACCGCTCCCCCGGCGGACGATGGTTGCGCAACACCCACGACAACACGGCGTTGGGTGCAATGGAGCTTGTCTAAATTCGGGCGCGCTAGGCTAGTGCGCTATGACGATCTTTCCTGTCGTGTTAGTAGGCGGCGGACCTGGTGCGTGGGACCTCATCACGGTGCGCGGCCAGCGTGCGCTTGTCGACGCCGATGTCATCCTCGCCGATCACCTCGGCCCGGCCTCCGAGCTGGATAAGCTCTGCGATACCGCGGGCAAGGACATTGTCGACGTATCGAAGCTGCCGTATCAGCGCCAAACGTCGCAGGAGAAAATCAACGCACTACTGGTGTCGCATGCGCGTGCTGGACGTAAGGTCGTCCGGCTCAAAGGTGGCGACCCGTTCGTGTTCGGGCGTGGTTTCGAAGAGGTCCAGGCGCTGCGGGCGGCGGGTCTGGAGTATCAGGTGGTGCCCGGCGTGACGTCGGCGGTGGCGGTGCCGGGCGTTGTCGACGTGCCTGTGACCCAGCGTGGTGTTGTGCACGCGGCGACGATCGTGTCCGGGCACCTCCCGCCGGGCCACCCGAAGTCCCTGGTCGACTGGGGCGCGCTCGCCCGCTCGGGGGCTACCTTGAGCATTGTCATGGGCGTCAAGAACGCCGGTGCCATCGCGACGACGCTACAGGCCGAGGGCATGGACGCCGCAACGCCCGCGGCAATTATCGCCGACGGCACCATGGACTCGCAGCGCGCGGTGCGCTGCACGCTGGGTGAGCTGGGCGACGTCGTCAAGCAGACGCCGATTGCCCCGCCGGCGGTGATTGTTATCGGTGAGGTAGCGGGCTTGTAAGGTCCTCGCGACCGGATGGCTGTTGCTCGGCAATGGCAACGGCCGTAACACGGCGGAGGCGATACACGGCGCGCGCACTCAACGCAGCGCCGATGACCAGCAGCGCGATGATGACCCAGGCCGGGGTGCCGGGGACTACTCCGTCGATATTGAGCGCCACGATCGCCGCGCCCACCATGCAGCCCAGGGCGACGGGGTTGAGCCGGTTAACTAGCCACGCCGCCACCGGTGCGGTCAGCATTCCGCCGATGAGCAGCGCTCCCACAGCCGCCGCGTTGGCCGTTAGGTCGTCCCACAGCCCGACTGCGAAACCGAGCGTGGCGCCGAGGGAGACGAGAAACTCTGACGCCGATACGGTGCCCACTATCCGGCGCGGCTCTTCGCGACCAATACCCATGAGCGTCGAGGTGGTCACCGGGCCCCAGCCGCCGCCACCGCTGGCATCAACGAACCCGCCGACTAGTCCAAGCCCGCCTAAAAACCACGTCGAATGCCGCTGGCCGGTGTGGTGTACCCGCACCTGGCGACGGCTAAACCGCCACACCAGGTTCGCTCCGATGAGCACCAGAATCGCTGACGTCACGGGCGTCGCGGCCTCCAGCGATATGGTGGACAGCACCGTCGCGCCCGCAAACGACGCTATAGCGCCCGGCACACCCAGACGCAGCACCACGGACCAGTTGACGTTGTTGAAGTGCCAGTGGCTCAGGCCCGACACCAAGGTTGTGCCCACTCCCGCGGTGTGCACCACCGCCGATGCTTGCGCCGGGCCCAGGCCCGCGAGCAGGAGCAGCAACGACGTCGAGGTGGCTCCGAAGCCCATGCCAATTCCGCCGTCAACGAGCTGCGCGGCCGCGCCCGCAATGGCTATGACTAAGAGGGTACGCATACTGCTCCTTGGGATTGAACCTGCAAATATCGGTCGGCGACCAGCGGGGCGAGCCGGGTGCCTAAGGGGGCTACGGCGGTCGGCAGGGCGTCGAGTAGCAGGCCGTGGGTGACAAAGACCGGCGCAACCTTGGCACCGGGGCAACGCTTGACGACGTCCGCACCACCCTTGGTCGCAAACACCATCCGGCAGGGCTTGTCGATGCGCTCGGCGACGTTTACGGCGAGCGCGTGCATCGCGGCGGTGGCGGCCGGGTCGCTGGACCCGACGGAGTAGAGCAGGTCGGGATCTTGTGTCGCCAGCAGGTGGGCGAGGTCGGCGCCAGTGCCGAGCCCCGGCGCGAGCTGCACGTTGAGGTGAGCACCAGCAGCGGTGACAGCGCGGGGTACGTCGTGGGTGTGGTGGAAGCCGCGGGTGAACAGCAGCGGTACGACGATGGCATGAGTGTGGCCGGCGTCGGCAAGCTCGGCGGCGAGCGTGGGCAGGTCGGGGGCGTTGAATTCCAGGTGCGCCGCGTAACCGGGCACGCCGAGGCGCGCGGCAGCGGCGCGGGTCAGCGCCGTTATACCGGCGAGCGCACGCGGGTGCCGGGAGCCGTGGGACAAGGTGATGAGCGCGGTCATGTGAGGTGGCCTCGTTTATCCAACGAGCGCTGCAGTGCCGCGGCCGAAGAATCTGCGGGCGCGGGTGCATGGGCGGGGTCGTCTTGGCCGTGGAACTGGACCGAGAACACCCGCAGGCACTCGTTGCACTTCCACGCGAAGTCGGTGTCGGTGGCCGGAAACAGTTCGACGCCGGCGCAATACGGGCAGTGCAGCGGGTGGTTGCGGTGGGGGTTGGGTTCGCGACGAAAACTCATGAGAGATCCTTGTCGTCGGCGCGGAGTACCCAGTCGCGGAACTGCTCTCCGTCCTCGCGCTGGTCGAGGTAGTTGTTGATGACGCGGACGCAGTAGTCGCCGAGCTCATCCGCGATGACCTTATGCCCGCGCACCTTGCGGCCAAACTCCGGATCCAGGCCTAGCGCGCCGCCAAGGTGGACCTGGAAGCCTTCGACGCGATTGCCGTCTGCGTCGGTGACGGTTTGCCCCTTGAGGCCAATGTCGGAGACCTGGGTACGGGCGCAGGAGTTGGGGCAGCCGTTCAGCGAGATGGAGATAGGGACGTCGAGGTTACCGATGCGTTCTTCGAGTTCGTCGACGAGCTCGATGGCCCGCGACTTCGTGGTCACGTGCGCGAGCTTGCAAAACTCCAGGCCCGTGCAAGAAATGATGCCGCGGCGGAATTCGGAGGGCTTGGTGTATAAACCGACATCGTCGAGCGCGGCGCCAAGCGCGAGCAGGTCCGACTCGTCGACATCCAAAAACAGCAGCTCCTTGTACGGCGTGGTGCGGATGCGTTCGATGCCAAAGCGCTTGGCGACGTCCGCGATCGCCACCAGCTGCTCGCCGGTGGCGTGCCCGACGGTGGGCTTGACACCGACGTAATAACGTCCGTCGCGCTGGGGGTGCACGCCGAGGTGGTCGCGGTGCCCGGGGTTGAGTGGGGTGGCCGGGGCGTCGGCAAGCGGGGCGTCGAGGTAGTCGGTTTCGAGCACCTCGCGGAACTTCTCAATGCCCCATTCGGCAACGAGGAACTTCAGGCGCGCGCGGTTGCGGAGGCGGCGGTAACCGTAGTCGCGGAAGATGCGTACGACACCTGCCCAGACCTCAGGCACGCGCTCGAGCGGCACGAAGGCGCCCAGCGACTGCGCGAGCATGGGGTTGGTGGACAGTCCGCCGCCGACGAAGCAGTCGAAGCCGGGGCCGTAGATGGGGTGGTTGACGCCGATGAACGCGACGTCTTGGATTTCGTGCGTGACGTCTTGGCGCAGGTTGCCGGAGATGGCGGTTTTAAATTTGCGGGGCAGGTTGTGGAATTCCTCGCGCGGCAGATAATCACGGACAATGGTGTCGATGGCCGGGGTGGCGTCGATGACTTCGTCCGCGGCCACCCCGGCGGTGGGGGATCCGAGGATCACGCGGGGGACGTCGCCGCATCCCATGAGGGTGGACAGGCCCACGGCGTCGAGACGCTCCCAGATCTCCGGCACGTCCTCGATGCGGATCCAGTGCAGCTGGATGTTTTGGCGGTCAGTGAAGTCCGCGGTGCTGCGCGCGAAATCGCGGGAAATCTCGCCCACCACGCGAAGCTGCTCCGGGGTGACGCGCCCGCCGTCGAAACGCACGCGCATCATGAAGTACTCGTCCTGCAGCTCCGAATTCTCCAGCTGCGCAGTAAGCTCGCCGCCCAGGTTCTGTTTGCGCTGGGTATACAACCCCAGCCACTTGAACCGTGGCGCCAGGTCCTCCGGCGGGATGGAGCTAAAACCCTGTTTGGAGTAAATGTCAATCACGCGCTGCTTCGCGGAGAGCCCGCCGTCGTCTTGCTTGATGCGTTCATCGGCGTTTAACGGCGAGCGACCGTCGATTTTCCACTGGCCCTCCGGCTTCTTGGCGCGGGGGCGGCGGGATGTGGCAGTCGTCATGGCGAGAGTCTTCCTTATATAACGTCCGGTAATTTGTGGTGCCCACAACGCTATCGAACAACTCGGTACTTTCCATACAGACCGATCGGTGCAAACTAAATCTCCCTGGCCACACCAAGTACGCCAGGGAATATAAAACCACCCTCCCCAGCCCTGTGAACCAGGTAACTTAGTCCCCATGAACCCATCAAACCCACTTCTGCACCCCTCACCCCTGCCCTATGGCCTCCCGGATTTCGCGGCCATCTCGGTGGAGCACTACCGCCCCGCTTTCGACGAGGCCCTGGCACGCCACAGCGCGGAGATCGCAGCCATCGCCACCAACAACGAGGCCCCCACGTGGGAAAACACCGTGGAAGCACTGGAGGCCTCCGGCCAAGACCTGCAGCGCGTCATGGCGGTATTCGGCAACCTCTCCGGCACCGATACCAACGACGAGATGGAGGCCATCGCGGCCGACATCTACCCGCGCCTCGCCGCCCACTACGACGCGATGTACCACAACGAGGCGTTGTACACCCGGGTCAAGGCCGCCACCCCGCCTGCCGACGCCGAGTCCGCCCGCCTCCACGATCACCTCCTGCGCTCCTTCGCCCGTTCCGGCGCGGATTTGGATGCCGCTGGCAAACAGCGCTTGTCGGAGATTAACCAGCGCCTGTCTGCCCTTTCGGAAGAGTTCGGCCGCAACCTCTTGGCCGATACCCGCGAGCTCGCCGTCCACTTCGACGACGCCGCCGAGCTCGCCGGGCTCCCAGGCTCTCGCATTGAGGCCGCCCGGTCTTATGCGCAGGATGCCGGGCGCAACGGCTACCTCATCCCCCTGGAGCTGCCCACCGTCCAGTCCGAGCAGACCCGCCTGGCCTCCCCGGAGGCCCGTGCGCGGGTGTACGAGGCGTCACAACGCCGCGGCGCGGAATCGAACGTCGCGGGACTCGTCGAGGCTGTGCAGCTCCGCGCCGAGCGCGCCGAGCTGCTGGGCTACCGCACGCACGCGAACTTCGTCATCGCGGAGGAAACTGCGAGGGAGTCCGCGGCCGTCGCGAAGCTGCTGCGTGATCTGTCCGTGGCCGCGTCCACTAACGCCGCCGGCGAGCACAAGCTTCTGGCCGAGCAGGCGGAACTGGCGGGCGAATCCTTCAGCGCCGCGGATTGGCCTTATTGGGAGTCCAAAGTCCGCGAGCGTGATTTCTCCCTCGATGAAGAAGAGCTGCGCAAGTATTTCCCACTCGACCGCGTCGTGGAGGACGGCGTCTTCGCTGCGGCGGAGAAACTCTACGGCATTCGCGTCGTTCAGCGCCCGGATCTTCAGGGTTACGCCGACGACGTGGACGTGTGGGAGGTCTTCGACGGCGACGAGGGCATCGGCTTGTTTATCACCGACTATTTCGGTCGCCCCAGCAAGCGCGGTGGCGCCTGGATGTCGTCGTTCGTGGATCAGGCGCGCCTGCTGGGTACCAAGCCCGTGGTGGTCAACGTCATGGGTATTACCAAGCCCGCCGACGGCTCGGCGCCGCTGCTCAATCTCGACGAGTTGCGGACCGTGTTCCACGAGTTCGGCCACGCCCTGCATGGGTTGCTGTCCGACGTCCGCTACCCCACCTTCTCCGGCACCAATGTGCCGCGCGATTGGGTGGAGTTCCCGTCGCAAATCAACGAAAACTGGGCGCTGGAACCGGCGATTGTGAAAAGCTACGCCCGCCACGTGGATACTGGCGAGGTCATTTCCGATGAGATGCTCGCCGCCATCAAGACCGCGAGCGAGTTCGGCCAGGGCTTTGCGACAGCCGAGTACCTCGCGGCGTCGATTATCGATCTGGCGTGGCACAGCCTTACGGCCGCGGAAGCGCAGGGAATCGCGGCGGAGGCAGAGGCCGTCGCGGAGTTCGAGGCCCGTGCCCTCGCCGAGGCCGGGCTGGAGGTCAAAGATATCGCGCCGCGTTATCGTTCCACCTACTTCAACCACATCTTCGCCGGCGGCTACTCAGCCGGCTATTACTCCTACTTGTGGGCCGAAGCTTTGGACGCGGACGGTTTCGAATGGTTTAAGGAGCGCGGCGACGCCCTGCGCGAGGCCGGCCAGCACTTCCGGGACACCATCTTGTCCACCGGCGCCTCGCGCGATTTCATGGCTGCTTACCGGGAGTTCCGCGGCCGCGACAAGGACGTGCGGCCGCTTTTGGAGCGGCGCAACCTCAGCGGCGCTACACGTCTCGAGCAATAAGTTCGTCGAGTGGCGTCGGCGACAGGAGGTACGGCGCCACCTCTAACACCGTGAAGGCACCGGTCACGCCCTGCTCCCGCAGTCGCGCCGCCGCTCGCGCGTAGGCGATTTCCACTGCGGCCGTGAAGTCCGGGTTGCGGTCGAGCTCGAGGGTATATTCCACGGTGTGGTTGAACCCGCCGGTATCACCGGCGGTGATGACGTGCCCGCCGTGCGGCATGCCGGTGTGCTCGGCGTCGAAGGTGGCCTCATCGATGAAGTTGACCTCCACTTGGTAGCCCACGAAGTAGTCGGGCATGGTGCGGATTTCTTCTTCGATACGGGCGTGGTCGGACTCGTCGGCCACGACATAGCAGCGGCGCACGTGCGCCTGCTTACCCGTGAGTTCGCCCGCCTCGCCGCGGCGCGCGGACTCGAGTGCCGCCTCGTCCGGAATGGTGTATTGCACGGCCTTCTTCACGCCGTCGATGCGCCGCAGGGCGTCGGAATGCCCTTGCGAGAGCCCGGGGCCCCAGAAGGTGTGCTGCTGCGCGCCCGGCAGGATGGCCGCGGCGAGCACACGGTTGAGCGAGAACATGCCTGGGTCCCAGCCGGTGGAGACGATTGCCACGGTGCCGGCTTGCTTCGCGGCGGCGTCCATGACGGCCTTGTGCCTGGCGACGTCCCGGTGGTTGTCGTAGGTGTCTACCGTCGCGGTGCGTGCGACGAAATCCGCGGCCTGGGCTGGGATGTCGGTGGCAGAACCGGTGCACAGCAACGCGACGTCGACATGCTCGGCGTGCTGCGCGAAATCCGCGACCGGGTAGACGGGTGAGTCCGTGTCCAGCTGGTCGCGGCGGGAGAAGATACCGTAGAGCTCCATGTCCGGCTGGGCTGCGATAAGCTTTTCGACGGACTTGCCCAGGTTGCCGTAGCCGACGATGGCGGCGCGGATGGGTGCCATAAGAGGGGTCTCCTTACATTCTTGATGGAGGTTGACCCCTTCTACGGTACTAGTCCTGCTGCGACTTGAGCGCCGCGGAGCTGTCCGCGAATGCCTTGGAGAAGGTGCCCAGGTTATCCATGAAACCACCCATGATATCGATGGGCAGCGGGAAGACGATGGTGGAGTTCTGGTCCGCGCCGAGCTCGAGAACCGTCTGGAGGTAGCGCAGCTGCAATGCAGCCGGGGCCTTGGACAGCTCTTCCGCGGCTTCGCGCAGCTCCTTGGAGGACTGCAATTCGCCGTGCGCGGAGATGACCTTGGCGCGGCGCTCGCGCTCCGCCTCCGCCTCGCGTGCCAGGGCGCGCTGCATCATCTCGGGGATTTCCACGTCCTTGATCTCCACGATGCGGGTGACCACACCCCAGCGCTCGGTCTGGGAGTTGATGATGTTGGCCAGGTCCTCGTTGAGCTCCTCGCGGTGCGCGAGCAGGTCGTCGAGGTTGGCGCGGCCAAGCAGGGAACGCAGGGTGGTCTGTGCGATTTGGGAGGTGGCCATGGCGTAGTTTTCCACCTCAAGCACAGCCTTGCGGGAATCGGTCACCTCGAACATGACCACCGCGTTCACACGGACGGAGACGTTGTCTTTGGTGATGATTTCCTGCGGTGGGATGGTGAGGGTGACCACGCGGAGATCGATGCGTTCGAGCTTGTCGACGCCCGGGACAATGAAGTGAAGCCCTGGCTCCATGAGCGGCCGGATGTGGCCGAAGCGGAAGGCGACGCCGCGCTCGTACTCTTTGATGATCTTCACCGAGTACATCAACAGCACCACGATGAGTGCGAAGATGATACCGATGACGACGGGCCAAAATACCATTGCTGACATTGCTATTCTTTCGTTTCTTTCACGCGGGTGGAGGCGTAGCGGTTCTTGCCGTATTTGGACGAGTAGCGGTCCACGGCTAGTTCAATGGCCTCTTCCCTATCGGTGCGGTCGGGCACCACGGTGGTCGGGGCGTTGGACGGGGTGGTCCACAGGTGGCGTGCCAGCGGGATGACTCCCGCGCCGGTGAGCACGAGGCACACGGCGGCGGTCAGGAGAATTTCCGACGTCGCGTGGTTGGTGATCAGCGAGGACAGCGGCAACAGGTAGCCCATGCACACCACCGCGAGCGCGATGCCGCGGTGGAAGTGGCCCGAGTCGGAGTGCGGCCACGGATCGAGCTGGCGAGTCAGTTCCCGACCGTGAGAGGAGACCGTGCAGGTCTCTTTCACCGGGCAGGTGTTGCACACCGTCGGGGTGGCACGGTAGCGCATGACCCGGTTCTCAGGGTCAAAGCTAGACGGCCACAGCCACTGGTCCTCCGGGCACTGCCAGGCGTCGTGTTCTTCCAGGTAGCGGAACGTGCCGGAGTGCATGTCCGTGGTGCGGTTGGCGGTCTTTTGCGCCATGAGGTCAAAGCCCCAGCCCACCGCGAGGAGGAACAGCCCGTAGCCTGCGGCCAAGATGGACAGCATGCCTGGTGCATCCATGGTGTACTCGACTTTCTACTTGTCGTCCGAGCGGTACTTCTTGTCCCACTTGGTGCGGGTCTCGAAGGTGGGCTCGGGCGCGGAGGTCTCCGCGCTGTCGCCGCGCTGGGAGTTGGGGTCTTGTTCGGAGATGACCTGGCCACGGTTGTCGACGCGGCCGCGGCCACCGGACACCAGGCCCACTGGGGAGCCGGCGCCGACGGGGATCTCGCGGGAGTGATCGACGTCGTCAGGCGAGATAACGCTGAACAATGGGTCCTTGGGGTGCTCGTCGACGGTGGGGATCTCCTTGTTGTGGAGCACGCCCTTGAGCGCCATCCACAGGAAGGGGAAGATGCCGGCGAGGAAGATGACGTCACCTGGCATGCGCAGCCACTCGATGATGAAGTTGTCCGGCTGGGTGATGTAGCCCAAGGAGCGGGCCTCGACGTAGCCGGAGCCCACGGATTCGTAGAGCTGGAGCACACCGAGCGGGAGCAGCGAGATGACGACCATCCACAAAAGGCCGATGTTCATGAGCCAGAAGCTCCAGCCCATCGCCTTGTCGGACCAGTATTTCTTGGGCAGCAGGTAGCGCAGGGCAAAGACGGAGAGGCCGACGGCGAGGAAGCCGTAAACACCCATCATGGCGCCGTGAGCGTGGTTGGCGGTCAGCGCGGTGCCGATTTGGTAATAGGACACCACCGGCAGGTTGACTAGGAAGCCGAACACGCCGGCACCGAGGAAGTTCCAGAAGCCCACAGACACGAGGAACAGGACTGCCCAGCGATGCGGGAAGGGGCGTTCGCCGGAGGCACGCTGCTTGGAGCCGAGCTGCATGAAGGTCCAGGCCTCCACGGTGAGCAGGGTCAGCGGCACGACCTCGGCGGCGGAGAAGAAGGCGCCGAGCGCCATGTGCTCGACTGGGGTGCCGGAGAAGTACAGGTGGTGCATGGTACCCAGGACGCCGCCGACGGAGTACAGGATAACGTCGAGGAAGATGATGCCCAGCGCGATCTTTTCGCGGATGACGCCGAGCAGCACGAAGACGTAGGCGACCATGATGGTGGTGAACAGCTCGAGGAAGTCCTCCACCCACAGGTGGACGACCCAGAAGCGCCAGAACTCGGCAACCGTGAGGTGGGTCTCGGAGCCGGCGAGCATGCCCACGGCGTAGAAGCCCGGGATGGTGATGCCGGAGAAGAAGAACAGCCACGGCATATTGGACTTGTGCTCGGTTTTCAGGCGGCCGCGCAGATTACGGAAGATGATGGCAATCCAGATGAACATGCCGGCGGTGAGCAGGATTTGGAAGAAGCGCGGCAAGTCCAGGTACTCCCACTGCTGGGAGAACAGGGTGGCTTCCTCGATGTAGCCCATGGAGGAGGCCCATTCGAAGGCCATGGAGCCGAAGACCACGAAGGCGATGGCACCCAGCAGTGCCCAGACCAGCCAGTGCTGCCCCTTGGGCTCCTTCTTGCCAATGAACGACGCCAGGAACAGTCCGGCGCCGAGCAGGCCGCCAGCGGTCCACAGCAGCGACAACTGGAGGTGCCAGGTGCGCGCGACGTTGTACGGCAGGATTTCTTGCAGCGGGATGCCGAAGAAGCCGGTGAGCTCCGTGCGGTAGTGCTGCGAGGCAGCACCCAGGAGCGCCTGAATGAGGAAGAGCAGGGCGATGACCAGAACGAACCAGGCCACGACCTTCTGGGACTTGGTCAGGCCGACCTCGCCGGGCTGTTTGAAGTCCAGGTTCGGGGCCTCTTCGGAGTGCCAGCCGATGGACTTGGACCAGCGACCATAGATGGCGAAGATGAGGCCGGTGCCGCCGATGAGCGCGATGAGCGAAAGCACGGACCACACCACGATGTCGGCGGTCGGCCCGTTGTCCACGCGGGGTTCTGCGGGCCAGTTGTTGGTGTAGGAATACTCCATGCCCGGGCGCTCGGCGGCCGAGGCCCACGCGGTCCATGCGAAGAACGCGGTGAGGTCGTGGATATCTTCCTTATCGGTGATGAAGTTCGACGGCAGGCCGTTGGAGGAGGAGTCCGGACCAAAGAACTGGGCGTAGTGCTTCTGGATTTCCTCGAACGCCGCGATCTGGTTGTCGGTCCACTTCAGCTCGCCGCTGGCTTCGTCGTAGCGGTTGGTGCGGAATTCCTCCACGATGGCGTCTTCTGGGGTCGCTCCCTCGGAGACGAAGTCCGGCAGGCCGTTTTCTTCGTTGAGCTTAGCGGCGTGCTCGGTGGACAGTCGCAGGTATTCCGCGGTGTAGTCCGGCCCCAGGTACGCGCCGTGGCCCATGACGGAGCCGTACTGTTGCAGGCCGCGTGCCTGGAACAGCGCCTGGCCGTGGACGATTTCCTCTTCGGACAGGATGACCTCGCCGCTGGATTCGGAGACGATCTGCTTGGGCAGGGGCATGGACGCGTCGTAGGTGCGGTAGGCCAAGAAGCCCATCACGAAGAAGCCGAAGAGCATGACGAGCGCGACTCCCTGCACCCAGACGCTACTCATGCGGAGGACCGGTTTGCTGCGGTCCCCCACCCCGGTGGTTGTGGACATGTATTTTTCCTGTCTGTACTCGAAGTTGTCAGGTTTCAAATATCGTGGCGCGTGCTGCACCCCGCCGCTTATTATGAACGAGATTTCCCGTCTTAAATAGACGGACGAGTTCAATATAACCGCGCATGAAGTCGTCTAAAAGTTGGATCAAAGTCGCATTCCCGCCCCAAACCCGTAGAAAATAGCCCACCATTTTAAACGGATTTCCCCAAGCTTTCTTGAGGTCGCCACCCAGAATAGCGATCTGAAACACATGCGCAACTCGGAATTTATACACCCCCGCCCAGTCAATGAGTGATATTCCGCACACTTGATTAAACCGGAAAAATCCGTATCATTTATAGCCATGAACTTCGCAGAACACACCAAGCGCAACTGGCTCATCACACTTTTCGCCGCCCTGTTCATCGGATCCTCGCTCACGATGATCTTCCTCAACGAGCCCCGCCAGACGATGGTGGTGCTCATGGTCTTCGTTGCCGCCGTGACACTCACGTTCCTGGCCGTACTGTGCGGCTGGCACCTCATCAACCAACGCAAGGCCACGCGCCACTGAACCGCTTGGTCTATTTATATTCACGGCACCACCTGCATCTCCAAGCTAAACCTCTTGCCGCCTAAAAATAGACTGCTTAGTCTGCTTGCATGACTAAATACGATAACTCCGAAGCAAGCACCTGGCAGTTCGCCACCCGCTCCATCCATGCCGGCCAGTCCCTGGACAACGGCGCCTCCGCCCGCAACCAGCCCATCTACCAGACCACCTCCTACGTCTTTGACTCCGCGGCGCACGCCGAGGCCCGCTTCAACCTCTCCGATCCGGGCCCCATCTACTCGCGCCTGACCAACCCGACGCAGGAGGCCCTGGAAAACCGCATCGCCGCACTCGAGGGCGGCGTCGCCGCGCTGGCATTCGCCTCCGGCCAGGCCGCGGAGACCGCCGCGATCGCCACCCTGGCCTCCGCGGGTGACCACATCGTCACCTCACCGCGCCTCTACGGCGGCACCGAGACGCTCTTCCAGGTCACCCTCAACCGCCTCGGCATCGACGTCACCTTCGTGGACAACCCCGACGACCCCGCCTCCTGGCAGGCCGCGGTCCGCCCGAACACCAAGGCCTTCTACGCCGAGACCTTCGGCAACCCGCAGGCCGACGTCCTGGACATCCCCACCATCGCGCAGCTCGCCCACGATAACCAGGTCCCGCTCATCGTAGACAACACGATCGCCACCGCCGCCCTGGTCCGCCCGCTCGAGCTCGGCGCGGACATTGTCGTCGCCTCGCTCACCAAGTTCTACACCGGCAACGGCTCCGGCATCGGCGGCATCCTGGTCGACGGCGGGGCCTTCGACTGGACCGTCGAGCGCGACGGCGAGCCCGTCTTCCCCTACTTCGTCACCCCCGACCCCGCCTACCATGGCCTCAAATACGCGGACCTCGGCGCCCCGGCCTTCGCGCTCAAGGCCCGGGCGGGCTGGCTGCGTGACACTGGAGCTGCCATCTCCCCCTTCAATGCCTGGGTGACCATCCAGGGCCTGGATACCCTCCAGCTGCGCGTCGAGAAGCACAATGAAAACGCCAAGGCAGTCGCAGAGTTCCTCAACGCACACGACAAGGTAGCGAAGGTCAACTACGCCGGCCTGGAGTCCTCCCCGTGGTACAAGACCAAGGAGAAGCTCGGCCTGGACTACACCGGTTCAGTGCTCTCCTTCGACATCAAGGGTGGCAAGGACGAGGCCTGGGCGTTCATCGACGCGCTGAAGCTGCACTCCAACCTGGCCAACATCGGCGACGTCCGCTCGCTGGTCGTGCACCCGGCATCGACCACGCACTCTCAGTCCGACGAGGCGGGCCTGGCCCGCGCCGGTGTCTCCCAGGCCACCATCCGCCTGTCCGTGGGCATCGAGGACGTCACGGACATCATCGCCGACCTGGAGCGCGGTTTCGCCGCGGTATAAGCGATGAGCATCAACGGATTCTGCGAAGCTGAACAGTGCGTCGTCGGCATCGGGGCGCTGACCACCGAGGCCGGGGTCACCATCCCGGACGTCGACATCGCCTTTCGACGCTGGGGCACCTTCCGTGGCGACCCGCACGGCGCGAATAACCTCGTCGTCGTCGAGCACGCGCTCACCGCGGATGCCAACGCCCCCGAGTGGTGGGCCGGGCTCATCGGACCCGGACTCGCGCTGGACACCGACACCTACTGCGTGGTGTGCACCAACGCGCTGGGCAGCTGCTACGGCTCCACCGGCCCGGCGTCCCTGCACCCGGATGGTAAGCCGTGGGGCTCGCGGTTCCCCGCCCTGTCCATCCGGGACGTGGTGGCGGCCGAGAAGGCGCTTTTCGACGCCCTGGGGATCACCCGCGTCCATGGAATCGTCGGCGGCTCGATGGGCGGCGCCCGCGCCCTCGAGTGGACACTGACCCACCCCGATTTCGCCAGCACCGCGCTAGTCATGGCTGTGGGCTCGCGGGCCTCGGCGTGGCAGATCGGGATCCAGTCCGCGCAGATTTCCGCTATCGAGAACGACCCGCACTGGGCTGACGGCGACTACTACGACGCCCGTTTGGCACCCGACGCCGGTCTGGCCACCGCGCGCCGCATCGCGCACCTGACCTACCGCGGCGAGCTGGAAATCGATGCCCGCTTCGGCACCCGCGCGCAAGAGGGCCATAACCCGCGCGGTACGCACCGCGACAGCGCCCAGCAGTTCGCGGTCAACAGCTATCTGGAGCACCAGGGGCGCAAGCTCGTGGAGCGTTTCGACGCCGGCGCGTACGTCACGCTCACCGAGGCGCTCAACCGCCACGACGTCGGCCACGGCCGCGGCGGCATCGCCCAGGCGCTCGCGAGGTCAACGGTTCCCACGCTGGTCGCCGGCGTGGACACCGACATCCTCTACCCCTTCCATCAGCAGGAAGAGATGGCCAACAACTTGGGCCACAGCCTGGGCCTACGAACAATCTCCTCCCCCGTCGGCCACGATGCCTTCCTCACCGAGAAGGCTCAGCTCGCCGACATCCTCAAGGAGTTCGTGGCGGCAGCTGCCGTGGAGGCGCGTTATTAGCTTCCCAAGGCATCCACAGACGCCGACAGGAACGCCATGAGCGCGCCGAGGGCCGCGGAGAAGGCGGCGTCGAAACGCCGGGAGCGGACGGCGAGGATGCCCATCTTGTCTGAGTCGCAGGTGAGCCGGAGGACGGCGAGCCAGAGCATGCCGACGCCCAGCGCGAAGGTGGCGCGGCGCCAGTGCTCGGTAAGCGCCCAGAACCCCGAGGCCGCGAACAGCAGGCCGAAGACCGCGATGCCGGTCCACTGCGCCCAGGCGGGCAGGCGTGAGGGAGCGTTGTTAAAGTCGTGCGGGTTCGACAGCGGCGGGGTGACGGGGTGAGACATGGGTGCTGGTTACTGGGCGAGCTTCTCGGCGCGCTCGACCACGTTGTAGACCAGGAACGCGCGGGTCAGCGGGCCCACGCCGCCGGGGTTCGGGGACACGAAGCCGGCCTTGTCCCACACGTCGTCGGCAACATCGCCGGCGAGCTTGCCATCCACGCGGGAAACACCAACATCAAGGACGGCAGCGCCCTCCTTGACCATGTCCGCGGTGAGCATGTGTGCCTTACCCGCGGCGGCGATGATGATGTCAGCGGCGCGGGTCTCCGCGGCGAGATCCTTGGTGCCGGTGTGGCACAGGGTCACGGTGGAGTTCTCGCTGCGACGGGTCAGCATGAGGCCGATCGGGCGGCCCACGGTCACGCCGCGGCCGATGACCACAGTCTTCGCGCCGTCGAGCTCCACGCCGAAGCGGCGCAACAGGGAAATGCAGCCGTTCGGGGTGCACGGCAGCGGGGCCTCTTCGTTGAGCACGAGCTTGCCCAAGTTCACCGGGTGCAGGCCGTCGGCGTCCTTGGCGGGGTCAATGCGCTCGAGGATCGCGTTTTCGTTGAGGTGCTTCGGCAGCGGAAGCTGCACAATGTATCCGGTCACGGCGTCGTCGGCGTTGAGCTCGTCGATGACCTGCTCCAGCTCCTCCTGGGAGATGTCACCCGGAAGGTCCTTGCGGATGGAGTTGATGCCCAGCTCCTCGCAGTCCTTGTGCTTCATCTTCACGTACGAATGCGAGCCCGGATCATCGCCCACCAGGACGGTGGCCAGGCCAGGCGTGATGCCTTTGTCCTTGAGTGCGGCAACGCGCTCTTTGAGGTCGGCGAAGATTTCAGAACGGTACAGTTTTCCGTCGAGCTTGGTGGCAGTCATGGTTTCCATCTTAGACTGTCCTAGACTTGGCGTAATGACCCAGCTGCACGTGATTTTTGATAACCCCGTCATCCCCACCAACACTGGAAACGCCATCCGGATGTCCGCGGTGACGGGTTCGCGTCTGCACCTCGTGGAGCCTCTGGGCTTCAACTTCGACGACAAGCACTTAAAGCGCGCGGGCTTGGACTACCACGACCTGGCGGACATGCAGGTGCACAAGGACTTCGACGCCTGCATGGACGCGGTGCCGGGATCGCGGGTTTTTGCCTTTACGACGCACTGCGATACCTGGTTCACCGATATTGAGTTCCAGCCTGGCGACGCCCTGTTGTTTGGCACGGAGCCCACCGGCCTGCCGCCCGAGCGCCTGGAGCACCCGCGGATTACCCAGCAGGTGCGGGTACCCATGATGCCCGCGCGCCGTTCGATGAACCTCTCCAACTGCGCGGCCATCGCCGTGTACGAGGCGTGGCGGCAGCTGGGCTTTAACGGCGCGGTGTAGCGCGGTACAACAGCGGCTTGGCGGCCTCGATGAGGAGGAAGACCACGAGGCCGAGGGCCACCGCCAGGCCGATGGCGCGGGCCGGGAGCGCGGCCGTGCCGAACAGGGTGTGCATGAACGGCAGCCAGATAAAGCCCGCCTGCAGAAGCAGCAACAGTCCCACCACGAGCCAGGCCACCTTGTTGTTGGTGAACACGTGGGGCTTGAGGCTGGAGGTCTCCAGCGCCTTGACGTTGAACAGGTAGAAGGACTGCGCCATAACCAGCACCGTGGTCGCCGCGGTGCGTGCGCCCGGCTCGCTGACCCCCTGGGAGATGAGCCAGTAGAACGAGCCCATCGTCGCCGCCGTAATCAGCGCGGAGGCCAGCGCCACCTGCGCGATGTGCGGGGCGCGCATGATGGGCTCGTGTGATGGCAGTGGTGGACGGGCCATTGTGTCCGCCTCCGCGGGCTCGAAGGCGTAGGCAAAGGCCAGGGTGATGGCGGTGACGGTATTGACCCACAGGATCTGCAGCGGGGATAGCGGCAGCAGCCAGCCGAAGAGGATGGCCAACAGCATCACCAGGGACTGCGCGCCGTTAGTGACCAGCAGGAAGACCAGCGCCTTGCGCAGGTTGTCCCAGATGCGGCGGCCCTCGTGGACGGCGCGGGAGATGGTGGCAAAGTTGTCGTCCGCCAGCACGATCTCCGCGGATTCCTTGGTCACCTCGGTGCCCTTAATACCCATGGCCACACCGACGTCTGCGCGGCGCAATGCCGGGGCGTCGTTGACGCCGTCGCCGGTCATGGACACGATCTGGCCCTGAGACTGCAAAGCGCGCACTAGGCGCAGCTTGTGCTCCGGGCTGGTGCGGGCAAACACGTTGTGGTCGTGGGCGAGCTGGACCAGCTCGTCGTCGCTGGCGGCCTCGATATCGCGGCCGGTGACGGCGGCGGACGCTTCAGCGGTGAGATCGGTGATGCCCATCTGCTTCGCAATCGCCGCGGCGGTGCCGGGGGCGTCGCCGGTAATCATCTTCACCACGATGCCCGCGCGGTGGCAGTCCGCGATAGCTTCAATCGCCTCCGGCCGCGGCGGGTCTACGATGCCGAGCAGGCCGACGAAGATCAGGTCGTCGCCGACGGCGTCCTCGGTCAGTGTGGAGGGTGTGCTGGCGGCGGCTGGGCGGTAGGCGGCGGATAGAACGCGAAGGCCGGCGTCGGAAAGCTCGGCGATCTCGTGGTCCCAGAACGCGCGGTCGAGTGGCTCCGGAGTACCGTCGGCGCCGAGTTGCTGAGTACTACGGCCGAGCACAACGTCCGGGGCGCCCTTGACGTACAAGGCGTCGTCCGTGGTGGTGGCCATGAACTTATACTCCGAGCTAAACGGCAGCGTGGCGTGGCGAGCGCCGGACATGTCCGCGCCGAGCTTGAGCGCGAAGGACTTCAGCGCGCCCTCCGTGGGCTCGCCGACGATCCCCCACCGGCCGTCCTCACCCTGGACGACGTCTGTTTCGTTAGTCACCCCGACGATGCGCGCGAGCGAGTCCAGTTGCGCGGTGGGCGCGGGCGTGACCGCGCCGCGGGGCTCGTAGCCGGTGCCTTCGACGTCGAAGCGTTGCCCGATGGTCACCGCCCGGGTCACGGTCATTTCGTTTTTGGTCAGCGTGCCGGTCTTGTCCGTGCAGATGGTGGTCACCGAGCCCAGGGTTTGCACCGCGGGCAGCTTGCGGGCGATAGCGTTCTTGCCCGCCAGCGTCTGCACGCCGAGAGCCAGGGTGATGGTGATGAGCGCGGGCAGACCCTCCGGAATCGCCGCGACGGCAAAACCAACAGCACCCAAGACGGCGTCGACAAGCGGGGAGGAATGCACAACGAAGTCCAACAGCCCTAGCGCTACCGCGGCCACCATGACACCGATGGCAAGCTTCTTGGTGAAGGCGTCTATCTGCCGGGTCAACGGCGTCTGCAGGGACTCGACTTCGCCCATGAGCGTGTTGATGCGGCCGATTTCGGTGCCCTGACCAGTGGACACCACCACACCGGTGGCAGAACCAGCGGCCAACAGCGTGCCGGAATACGCCATGGAATGACGCTCGGCCAAGGGCGCGTCAGGCCCGGCAGGAGAGGCAGACTTGTCGGCCGGCACGGACTCGCCAGTCAGCGCGGACTCCTCCGCCGTGGCATTGGTGGCGGTGATAAGCCGCAGGTCAGCGGGGACCTTGTCACCGGCCTGCAGGCGCACGACGTCGCCAGGCACGACCTCGGTGGCGTCCACCTCACGCCAGCTCCCGGCGCGCAGCACCGAGGCCTGCGGAGAAAGCATGTTTTTGATGCCCTCCAGCGCCGCCTCGGATTTCCCCTCTTGGACGAAACCGATGATGGCGTTGATGAGCACCACCGCGACAATCACGGTGGTATCCACCCATTCCCCCAAGACCGCGGTGAGCACGGCCGAGGCGAGAAGGACGTAAATCATCACGTCTTGGAACTGGCGCACAAACCGCAGCCACGCCGGGTCCTTGCTCGCCTCCGGCAGGGCGTTGGGGCCGTGTTCAGTAAGGCGCGTAGCGGCGGCGTCCGGGCTCAGCCCTTCCTCTGCGGAGGTCTGCAGGGCGGCGAGCACCTCGGTGGCGGATTGGGAATACGCCTGGGCGACCACGGCGACATCATCTCCTCGTATTAAAGCTGCTTAGCCACCATAATAGTCCGGGAGCGTGCGGCCGCGGAGGCGCTCGAGAAGTTCCTCGGCGTGCGCTGGGGAAAGCTGTTCGCCCGCCATGGACACCGGCCCCTTCACCAGGTCCATGCGGACAGTGGCCACGCCGCAGGCCCGCGCGATGGGGCCGCGGGCGTACGTGAGTTCCTGGATGTGCGCGGGCTCGACGATGCTTACCCGGCGCGACAGGCGCCCAGAGTGGGTAATCACGGCGTGGGGCGTGAGCGTGACGGCCTGCTGCGCGCGGTCAAACGGCGTGGCCCACCAGGCCCTCTGCGGCGAGGTATAGGTGGGCGTGGTGTGTCCTTCGGGCTTGGCGACGTCCTCAATCTCCTCACGGTTCAGCGGCGTGACCAGGGCCAGCACCGCCAGTGCCTCGTCCCGGGTGGCCACCGGGACGATTGCGGTAGTACCGGACTGCTTGTCCCCACCTTCGGCACCGTAGCCGGCGACGGTGACCCGCACGGTCCACCAGCCGGTGAGCCGCCACAAGATGGGCTGGAACATCGTGGCCGCGTGGATACGATCCAGGCGGATGGACTGGGCGCGGCGATCCGCCAGCCCGTACTTGACGTTGACCACCTGCTCCCCGGTCGCGGAGTCCGTCGCGAGCGTAGCGCTAAACCGCCAGGACTTATCCACCAGCCCCCACACGTTGGGGATGAGGCCCACCAAGATGGGGAACGACGTCGACAGCGGCAGCGGGGTGAAGAAAATAACGGCGAGGAATATTACCGTCACGATCGTGGACAGATGCAGCGCCGCCCCCACGAGGGTGCGGGCAATGGGGACCTCGGGCAAGACGACGTCGGACAGCGCCTGCGGTTCCGGCTCCTCCTCGGCGAGTGGTTGTTCGCTGAGCTCATCGGTTTTGACGCGGCGGACCTTGCCCAAGACCTCCGCGCGCAGGGCCTCGGCCTCGGCTTTGGGGAGGTAGGAAATCTGGATGACCGAGCGGTTGCCACCGGCGGTCTCAATGCGCAGCGCCGCCAGCGAAAAGATGCGCGCGATGACAGACTCCACAACGTCGACGGCCTGGATGCGGTCGAAGCGTGCGGTGCGCAGCTGCTTGGACAACACTCCGCGCTTGAGTGCCACCTCTTCGTCCGTAACCTGATAGCCCATGGCGCGCCACCAGATGCCGGAGACCAACCAAATGAGCACACACAGGACAAGGAAAGCGGCGACTCCGATGCCCAGGCCGATAGCGATGCCCTTCATGCCGCCGGAGGTCAGCAGCTCGCGCACGCCCTTGATGCCGGAATCGGTGATGTTCAGCGCGAAGATGGTGAATAACGCGAGGATGAGCGTCCAGAACTCCAACAGCGGGGTAAGGCGGTGCACACGACGGTAGTCGTTCACAGCCCGCTCATCCTCTCCCGGGCCTTCACTGCGAGGCGGTCGCGCAGGGCATCGGCCTCCGCGGCCAGCAGGCCTGAAATCTCACTGTCCGAGGTGGCCGACGCCGTATGCAGCTCCACGGACTTGAGGCCCAGGGCGTTTTCAATCGGCCCGGCGGTGACGTCCACGAACTGGATGCGGCCGTACGGTACGACGGTGAACGTGTGCCAGAGTTTGCCCTTCTTCAGCACAAGCTCTTCCTCTGTTTCCAGCCACCCCATCAGCTTGACCTGGGCGGGGATGAGCCAGGCCAGCCACAGCAGCAGCGCGCCGCACACGCCTGCGCCGATCCACCACCACGTCGACCACATCAGCGCCAGCACCACGCACACCACGAGCGGAATGCCTAACCAGATACCGGCGGAGATATAGCGCGCCGTCACCAGCTTGGGCGAAACGGGGTTGAGGTTGTGTTCCATACCTCCAACCTATCGCGAAAGATCCGCGACGAGGCGTTCGGCCAGTTTTTCGGAGGACTGTGGGTTCTGCCCTGTGTAAAGATTGCCGTCGACCTCGATGTGAGGGCGGTACGGCAGGGCGGCCTTGGTGTAATTGACTCCAACGCGCTTGAGCTCATCCTCGAGTAGCCACTTGGCCTTGCGGGCAAAGGCGTTGACCTTCTCTTCGGCATTAGACAACCCCGTCATGGTGCGCCCGGCGAAAGGCGATGGTTCGCCCGCGGCCAAAACGGCAGCTGGGGCGTGGCAGAGCAAGGCCAGGGGGGTGCCGTTTTGAAGCCGTCGAGTAAGCAACGCGCCGCTCGTGGCATCCTGGGCGAGGTCCTCCATGGGACCGTGACCGCCGGGGTAAAAGACAAGGTCATACTCATCCGCGTGTGTCTTCTCCAGCTCCTCCGGGCGGTTAAGGGCGGACGAGATGGTGTCAAGGTAGGCCACGATTTCTTTGCGCTTACCTGGCAGACCTCCGGCCAGGCCAACGCTCAGTTCGTCCATCGTGGGCGCCTGACCGCCCGGGGTGGCGATCGTGATGTCCCACCCGGCCTCGCTAAAGATGCGATGCGGCACCGCGACCTCCTCAGCCCAGTACCCCGTCGGGTGCTTGGACCCGTCATTGAGGGTCCACTCATCTGCTGCGGAAATGACGAAAAGTACGGAAGTCATGCCTCCCCACCCTAACGAAAATCTCGGGAGCCGCGGCTCAGCGCGTCGGCGAGCGGGAGCTCGTCGAGGCGGTCGGCGACGACGTTGACGGCGCCGGTGGCGTTCTGGACGATGCCGCGCACAATGAGGGCTTTGGCGGTGCGGGCCACAACGCGGTGCCGCTGCCAGAGGCCGGGTGAGACCATGACGTTGATGAGCCCGGTCTCGTCCTCCATGCCGAAGAACGTAAGGCCGGAGGCAGTCTGCGGGCGCTGGCGGTGCGTGACCACCCCGGCCACTTTGATGCGCATGCCGTCGGGGGCCTGTTTCAGCTGCGCGGCGGTGAGGATGCCTTGGGCGTTGAGTTCCGCGCGGATGAGCTCCATCGGCTGCTTGTCGTGCGTCACGCCCGTGGCTGCGATGTCCGCGGCGAGGAGCTCAAACTGCGTCATGCCGGGCAGCGCCGGCGCGCTAATCGCAGACAGCCCCGGCAACATGCCGGGCTTTTCCGTCGCGGCGATGCCCGCCTGCCACAGCGCCTGGCGCCGGTCGATGCCCAGGCAGTCCAGGGCGCCGGCGTCGGCAAGCGCCTCGACCTGCTGGACAGACACCTCCGCCCGGCGCGCCAGGTCTGCGACGTTCTGAAACGGTGCGGCATCCGCGATGCGGGCGGCAGCGGCGTCGGAAAGCCCTTTGATGAGGCCCAGCCCGATGCGGATCCCACCGGATTCGATGGTGGCCTCCACCGCCGAGTGGTTGATGCTCACCGGGTGAATGGTGACGCCGTGGCGGCGCGCGTCTTGGATGAGCGACTGCGGGGAATAAAAGCCCATCGGCTGCGCGCGCAGCAGGCCCACGCAGAACTCGGCCGGGTAGTGGAGCTTGAACCACGCAGAAAAGAACACCAGGGACGCAAACGACTGCGAGTGTGACTCCGGGAAGCCATAGGCGGCGAACGCCACGACCTTGTTCCAGAGCTTGTCCGCGGTCTCCCCCGTGATGTTGTTGGTGGTGCGCAGGCCGGTGTAGAAGCGGTCCTTGAGCGCCGCCATCTTCTGTGGGGAGCGCTTAGATCCCATGGCGCGGCGCAGGTCATCGGCCTCGGCGCCGGTGAACCCCGCGGCGTCGATGGCCACTTGCATAAGCTGCTCCTGAAACAGCGGGATGCCCAGCGTCTTGCCGAGGGATTTTTCTAAGACGGGATGATCGAAGGTGACGGGTTCGCGGCCGTCGCGGCGGCGCAGGTAAGGGTGCACGGAGCCACCCTGGATGGGGCCGGGGCGGATGAGTGCGACTTCCACCACGAGGTCGAAGAAGATGCGGGGTTTGAGCCGGGGCAGAGTGGACAACTGGGCGCGGGATTCGACCTGGAACACTCCCACGGCATCCGCCCGGCACAGCATGTCATAGACCGCCTCCTCGGCCAGGTCTAGCTCCCAGAGGTTGATGGTCTCCCCCGTGGTTTCTTTGACCAGGTCAATCATGTGGTGTAACGCTTCGAGCATGCCCAGGCCCAGCAGGTCGAACTTGACCAGGCCTGCGGCGGCGCAGTCGTCTTTATCCCACTGGACTACCGAGCGACCTTCCATGCGCGCCCATTCGGTGGGTACGACGTCCGCGATGGGGCGATCACAGAGCACCATGCCGCCAGAGTGGATGCCGAGGTGGCGCGGCTGGCCGAGGAACTGCTCGGCGAGCTTGACGACGTCGCGCGGGGGTTGCGCCGTACCCTTGGACCAGGCGTCGACCATACCCTGGGGGTAGCCGAGGGCGCGGGCGGCGTCGCGGGTCGCACCTTTGCGGCGGTAGGTGATCACATTAGCCACCTGGGCAGCCTTGTCGCGGCCGTGCTTGTCAAAGACGTACTGGATGACTTCCTCGCGGCGAGTGGACTCGATGTCGATATCGATGTCCGGCGGGCCTTCGCGGTCCGGGGATAGGAAGCGCTCGAAGAGCAGACCGGCGGTAATCGGCTCGGCGTTGGTGATGCCGAGCGCGAAGCACACCGCAGAGTTGGCGGCCGAGCCGCGGCCCTGGCAGAGGATGTTTTCGCGCTTGCAGAAGTCCACGAGGTCGCACACGATGAGGAAATAGCCGGGGAAGGTCAGTTCCTCGATGACGGCGAGCTCGTGCGCAATTTGCTGGCGGGCGCGCTCCTGGATGTCGGCCGCACGGGAGGCATAGCGTTCCTCGGCACGGGCATAGGTGAGGTGGGTGAGCCAACTCATCTCCGTGTGACCTTCGGGGACGTCGAAGTGTGGCAGGTTGGGGGCCACCACCCCCCAAGAAAACGCGCACTCTTCGGCGAGGGCGACGGTGTTGGCCATGAGTTCCGGGCGGCCGGGCAGCATGCGGGCGACCTGCTCGCCGGAGCGCAGCCAGCCCGCGCCCATCGGGTGGAGGTTGGGGGCGCCGGTCAGTAGGCTGTCGCGGGTAGCCAGGGCGCGCTTGGCGGTGGCCAGCCGGGCCTCGTCGCGGGTGGCGGCGCCGGGGCGGGCGCTCACGACGCCGCGGATAGTGGGATAGTTGTCCCACACCGCGTGCCGATCGGCGTCCTCCGGAGTCATCGTGAGGGGGTATTCAAGTACCATGCGGTCTACTTTTAAGATATCGATCAGGGATTCGATTTGGTTCGCCCACTCCGGACCAATGAGATAGTAGACAGCGTCCCCTAGCCGCGAAGCAATGGTCGGGAGATCTGGATAAGAAACCTCCCCCTTCTCCCCCGCCCCCATGCGCGCGTCCGCGATAAGACGCGAGAGGCGGCGGTAGCCTTCCGGGCCGCGAGCAAGCACAGCAAGGCGGTTACCTAAGGTCAGTTCGGCACCAAACACCGTGGGCAACCCGGCCTCCGCGGCGGCGTCGGCAAACTTCATCGCGCCGTAAAAACCATCCCTATCCAGGATAGACAAGGCGCTAAGCCCCAGCTCGCGAGCGCGGGCCACCATCGCCTCGGGTTCCGCGGCGCCATCCAGGAAGCTGTAGGCGCTCGTGGCATGTAGCTCGGCGAAAGGGACCGTCGACAAGCCCTGCGGGGCTGCAGTC
This sequence comes from Corynebacterium incognita, assembly GCF_014217255.1. Lineage (NCBI taxonomy): Bacteria > Bacillati > Actinomycetota > Actinomycetes > Mycobacteriales > Corynebacteriaceae > Corynebacterium > Corynebacterium incognitum. Next base: position 1,681,882 of record NZ_CP059404.1, on the reverse strand, counting down.
GCTGGGCCGTCGAGATGCTCTACCGACACCGGGGTAGGCGTGGGTGCGCCAGAGAGAATCTTCTCCATGCGCGACCAGGGCAACGCCCGCCCACCATTAAACCTCATAACCCCATAATACGCACGCCTGTTCGAGACTCACAATTTTTAGCCGGCCCCAAAAAATAGACAAAGCGGTTCAAAACTTGCTAGGTTCGAGGAATCAAATTCAACAAACGAAAGGGAAACCCCATGTCTCTCCGCTCCATCATCGCCACCTCGGCCGCTACCGTTATCGCCGCCACCTCGCTCGTCGCCTGCGGCGGCGCCAACGAAGACACCATCAAGGTGGGCACCACCGACGCCTCGACTAAGGCCTGGGGTGCCTTCGAGGAAGTAGCCAAGGAAAAGGGCATCAAGATTGAGATCACCAACTTCTCCGACTACACCACCCCGAACCAGGCACTGAGCCAGAAGCAGCTAGACACCAACAACTTCCAACACCTCAAGTACTTGGCCGAGTACAACGCGGGCAACAACACCGACCTCGTACCTATCGTGGCCACGGAAATCGTGCCGCTGGCACTGTTCTGGAAGGATCACACCTCCCTCGATGGCATTGAGGGCCAGTCCATCGCCATCCCTAACGATCCCTCTAACCAGGGCCGCGCCATCAACGTGTTGGTGCAGGCGGACCTGCTGAAGCTCAAGGAAGAAGGCCTCGTTACTCCGACCCCGGCCGACATTGACGCGGCCGCGTCCAAGGTCAAGGTCACCCCAGTCGACGCCGCGCAGACCACGTCCGCATACGGCGAGGGCACTCCGGCGATCATCAACAACTCCTTCCTGGACCGTGCCGGCATCGATCCGAACACCGCCGTGTTCCAGGACGACCCGGAGTCCGAGGAGGCCGAGCCATACATCAACGCTTTCGTCGTGCGCGCCGAGGACAAGGACAACGCGGAAATCAAGGAGCTGGCACAGCTGTGGCACACCGACAAGGTGCAGCAGGCCATCGCCGAAGACTCCGCAGGCACGTCCGTTGCCGTGGAGAAGACTCCGGAAGAGCTGCAGAAGATTCTCGACCGCCTCGTCGCGGCACAGAAGGAAGGCAAGTAAACAATGAAGCGACTCGCGCTCGTCCTAGCGGCAGCGCTCGCCTTGAGTGGCTGCAGCACCAGCTCCGATAACGATGGCGTAGTGACCATCGGCACCACTGACGCCGCCCTGCCAGAATGGGAAGTGCTCAAAAAGCTCGCAGCCGAGGAAGGCATCAAGGTAAAGATGCAGGCCTTCGCCGAGTACAACACCCCCAACCAGGCGCTCGCCGAGGGCAAGACGGACACGAACAAGTTCCAGCACCTGAAGTTCCTGGCGGAGTACAACGCGGGCAACGGCACCAACCTCGTCCCTCTCGCTTCCACGCAGATCTACCCCATGCCGCTGTTCTGGAAGGACCACGATTCCCTCGACGGCATCGAAGGCCAATCCGTCGCCATCCCGAACGACGCCACTAACCAGGGCCGCGCGATCAACCTCCTGGCCGCGCATGGGTTGTTGAAGCTTAAGGAAGAGGGAAAGACCACCCCGACCCCAGCCGACATCGACGAAGCCGCGTCCAAGGTCAAGGTCACCCCAGTCGACGCCGCACAAACCCCGTCCGCATACGGCGAAGGGTCCCCAGCCGTCATCACCAACTCGTTCTTCAAGCGCGCGAACATCGACCCAAACACCGCCATCGTTGATGATGAGGGCAAGGCGAACACCGACCCCTACATCAACGTCTGGGCAGTGCGCGAAGAAGACGCTACCAACGAACAGGTAAAGAAACTCGCGGAGCTTTATCTTTCGGACGAAGTGAAGGCCGCCGTGCAGGAGACGACCGGCGGGACTACGGTGTTCGTCGATAAGCCCCAAGAAGAACTCCAAAAGATCCTGGACCAACTAGAAGAAGAAGCGAAGAAGTAGGTACATGACCACTGCAACCAACACCGGCACCCGCGTGGAATTCCGCGGCGTGTCCAAAGTGTTCCGGTCCAAGAAGAACGACGTCAAGGCGCTTGACGACGTCTCGTTGACCGTTGAACCCGGAGAAATCCTCGGCGTCATCGGCTACTCCGGCGCGGGCAAGTCCACGCTCGTACGCATGATCAACGGGCTGGACACCCCGACGTCCGGCGAGGTCCTGCTAGACGGAACCAACATCGTCGGCATGCCGGAAAAGCAATTGCGCCGGCTGCGCAGCGGCATCGGCATGATTTTCCAGCAATTCAACCTGCTGTCCTCGCGCACCGCGGCGGGCAACGTGGAATACCCACTGCAGCTGGCCGGCGTGCCCAAAGAGGAACGCACGGCGCGCGTGCAGGAACTGCTCGAGTTCGTCGGCCTCAGTGAACGCGGTAACAACTACCCCGAGCAGCTCTCTGGCGGGCAGAAACAGCGCGTTGGCATCGCCCGCGCGCTGGCGGCACGCCCAGCCCTGCTGTTGGCCGACGAAGCCACCTCCGCTCTGGATCCGCAGACCACCCGCGAAGTGCTGGAGCTACTGCGTAAGGTCAACAAAGAGCTCGGAATTACCATCGTGGTGATTACCCACGAGATGGACGTTGTGCGTTCGATTGCAGACAAGGTCGCCGTCATGGAAGGCGGCAAGGTTGTGGAGTACGGGTCGGTGTACGAGGTGTTTTCGAACCCCCGCACCCCCGTCGCGCAAAACTTTGTGGCCACCTCCCTGCGCAATACCCCGGACCAGCTAGAGGCGGATGAGCTCCTCGACCACGAAGGACGACTGTTCACCATCACGCTCACCGAAACGTCTGGATTCTTTGACGCGACTGCTCAGGCCACCGCTGACGGACTAACCATCGACATCGTCCATGGCGGCATCACCACCTTGCAGCACCACTGCTTCGGCAAGGCCACCGTGCGGCTCATCGGCGACAACAACGCCATCGACCGCTTCTACGCCACGCTGTCCACCACCACCGAGATTGAGGAGATCGTCCGATGAAAGACACCTTCATCACAGCCATCATCGACACCCTGATCATGGTGGGCACCACGATGGTCGTCGGTGGCATCCTGGGACTGGGCATCGGCCTGTTGCTATACACCACCCGACCGTCCGGCGTCCTGGCCAATAAGGCCGTCTACACCGTGCTGAACGTCTTGGTGAACTTCGTGCGCCCTATCCCGTTCATCATCCTGCTCGCGTTCGTCCAGCCGCTCACGGTGGCAGTCTTGGGATCATCGATCGGCCGCGAGCCCGCGACGTTCGTCATGATCATCGCCGCCACCTTCGCCGTGGCCCGCATTGTGGAACAGAACCTCGTAAGCATCGACCCGGGCGTCATCGAGGCCGCCCGCGCTATGGGTGCCGGCCCCTGGACGATCATCAGGACCGTCATCATCCCCGAAGCTCTCGGCCCCCTGATTCTGGGCTACACGTTCCTATTCATCGGTGTGGTGGACATGTCCGCGATGGCCGGCTACGTCGGCGGCGGCGGCCTGGGCGATTTCGCTATCGTCTACGGCTACCGGGCGTTCGACTGGAAAATCACCGTCATCGCCACCCTGGTTATCATCGTGCTCGTCCAGGCCGCCCAGTTCCTGGGCAACTGGCTCTCCGCGAAGGTTATGCGACGATAAACGCCTTGCCCTGCTTCGGATCATCCCCGCACGAAGAGATGACGTTGTCCACGACAACCTCTTCGACGGGGATGTTCCATTCCCGGCCATCCCTATGCTTGACGACGCCGTCTTCCACCGTCAGGTCCGTGTAGCGCACGGTCTCCCCGGCGTCGAGAAGCCTGCGCGCCACCTCCACCTCCCGCACCTGGTCTGGGGGCGTCAGGAGGCCGGACCCGCGGTTGGCCGGGTAGAAATACTCCCCGCGGCGCGCGGCCTCGAGCATTGCCGTCGCCGCCTCCACGTTGAGACGGCCGAAGCTATACCCCCACGGCATGAGCAAGACCGACGGCGCGAAGCGGTGCCCTTTCGTATGCGAGGTCTCCCAGACGAGGCCAGGGAAACGGTCGTGGAGCTCAACGGCCAGCGGGCGCCCCTTCACCGCGCAGCACACGTCGCGCTTACCGTGGGTACATACGAGAACCAGCGGATAGTCGATGGCGTTACCTGTAGGACGCGTCAGATCCAAGTCCAGGATCTGCTCGGGGCCATCAAGGTAGTGCAGCTCCGTGACGCCAAACTCTGCGAAAACGACAAAGCAGCGGTATTTTTCCACCCGTCGCTCCCGAGGATGCTTGATGAGCTGGATGCCGACATCGAGGGCCTTGAGCTGGGCCGAAAGTTCCGGACTGAATGTGTTCC